>JAADED010000038.1 GCA_013153605.1 Chlorobiota bacterium
AGATGGCCGAGGTAATGGGATCTTTGGACAAATCCCATTGGCGGGCGGGGGAATATTCGCGTCCGTAGTGGACCATCTGGAGGTGGAGCTTGTTCCATTTGTCCCGGGGAAAAATTTCCATGGCATCCTTTTCCACTCCGGCGGGGGTTTTGGCATCCGACAAGCCCCAGCGGTGCATGAGGCGAAAAATATGGGTGTCCACCGGGAAGGCGGGCTTGCCGAACCATTGGGCCAGCACCACGTTGGCCGTTTTTCGCCCTACGCCCGGGAGGGCGGTGAGTTCTTCCAGGGTATCGGGGACTTTTCCGCCGTATTTTTCGATCAGAATACGGGACAGCTCTTTGATGGCTTTGGCCTTTTGGGGCGACAGGCCCACGGGCTTGATGATTTCGCGAATTTGTTCCTCGCTCAGCCGGTCCATGTCGTAAGGATTGTCGGCCAGGGCGAAGAGACGGGGAGTGATTTTGTTGACCATTTTGTCGGTGGTGCGGGCCGAAAGAAGCACGGCCACCAAAAAAGTGAAGGCGTTCACGTGGTAGAGCGGTACCGGCGGGTCGGGATAAATGGCTTCCAGCATTTCCATGATAAGGGCCGCCTTTTCCCGTTTGGTCATTTTTTTCTATCTTTACTTAACCGATTCAAAAGTAAGAAATAATGACCACATTGCGTGAAGGCGATCCCGCTCCCGATTTTACGGGCATTAACCAGGACGGAAAAGAAGTGTCGCTCCGCGATTTTCGGGGCAAAAAGCTTATTCTCTTTTTCTTTCCCAAGGCCATGACGCCCGGGTGCACCAAAGAGGCGGTCAACCTGGCCGAAAATTATCGTTTGTTAAAAGAAAAGGGATTCGAAGTATTGGGTGTAAGTCCCGATCCGCCCGAACGCCAGAAAAAATTCAAGGAGAAATATAACCTTCCGTTCGATCTCATTGCCGATCCCGATAAAAAAATTCTCAACGCCTACGGCGTATGGGGCAAGAAGAAAATGTACGGACGCGAATACGAAGGCGTGCATCGCACCACTTTTATCATCGACGAAAACGGACGCATCGAACATATTATTCGCAAAGTCAAAACGGGCGACCATGCCCGCCAAATACTGTCGTTATATGAGTCCTGACACCAATACACAACCCGGCTGGGTGAAAATATGGGAGTGCCGCGACACCCATCAGTCCTACCTGCTCAAAGCCTTCCTGGAGAGTAGGGGAATACCCGTTGTATTGCAAGGGATCGAGGAGACCAACCTCTTTCCCGCCATGGGATTTACGCGCATTCCCGTATGGGTGCCCGCCGAGCGGGCCGAACAAGCCAAACGGGCGGTGGACGAATTTTTTAAACCTTCGGGCGAATGAGCATCGAAGTGCTGAATGTAACCAAGCGCTACGGCGCCCAAAAGGCGCTGGACGGCGTGTCGTTTATCATCGACAGGCCGCAAGTGGTGGCCTTATTGGGACCCAACGGGGCGGGCAAATCCACACTGATGAAAATCATTACCACTTACATCCTCCCCGATTCGGGAGAAGTGCGCGTTAACGGGCGCTCGGTGTACGACGATCCCATGGGTATCCGGCGAAGCATCGGCTATTTGCCCGAGCATAACCCTTTATATTTATATATGTATGTATTTGAATACCTGGAATTCGTGGGCGGATTTTTCGGGGTATCCAAAAAGCGCATTATCGAAGCCGCCGAAATGACGGGCCTCCTTCCCGAAGCCCACAAGCGTTTGGAGCAATTGTCCAAAGGTTATCGCCAACGGGCGGGGCTGGCCGCCGCCATTCTCCACGATCCGCCCGTGCTTATCCTGGACGAACCCACCACCGGGTTGGACCCCGCTCAAGTGGTGGAAATTCGTAATTTGATCAAGTCTTTGAGCCGCAATAAAATCATCCTTCTGTCCACCCACATCATGCAAGAAGTGCAACGGGTGGCCGAGCGTGTGTTGCTCTTGCACAAAGGCAAATTGATATTGGACCGCCCGGTGGAAGCCATGCAAGCCGGCCAAACCGTGGTGGTGGAATTCGACACTCGGATCGAACCCGAATTTCTGAGACGCCTTCCCGGATTGAAAGAGCTTCGTCACCTCGGAGGTATGGTATGGGAGATGGATTTCGAAGGAAATGATGACGTGCGTTCGATCATTTTTGATTTCGCCGTGCGGGAAGGGCTGAAAATTTTAAAGCTCGACCATGTAAAAACCGACTGGGAAAACGTGTTTATTTCACAAACAGGAACCGGCGAAAACCGAATTACGCCGGCAAGTTGAACCCTAGTGTGCGGGAAATCAACAAGATGGACAAAGATGAGGGTAAAAAATAAAGTTAAAAATTTATCAAAATTCGCTCATCAACCCCGGGATTTAAAACCTGACAAAAATCATTTTTTTGACTTTGAAATTGTTTTATTTTTCTTTGAAATTTAAAGCTAAACAAATTAGTATCATGAGAAGAACAAATTGGTTGACCCAATCAGTTGTCGCTGTTCTGGTTTTCCTCTTGGGGATGCCGGAACTTGCTGCACAGGAAACAGTGGACGCTGTGATGAAAGCGCGCGGCCTGACGGACAAAGACAAACTGGCTGCCGTAAAAACGTTTATGCCGCGAGGAGGGCGTGACGAATATTTCGCCCTCGTGGGAACGGGTAACTCCGGTAACATGATCGTGTACGGAATCCCGTCCATGCGGATTTATAAGTATGTAGGCGTATTCACCCCCGAACCCTGGCAAGGATACGGATTCGACGACGAATCGCAATTGCTCCTGAAAAAATCGTCGCTCGACAACCGTATTCCCACTTACGGAAACATGTGGTTCCCCGCCTTTTCGGAAACCGAAGGCAAGTATGACGGCAAATATGCCTTCTTTACGGACGGATCCAATGCGCGTGTGGCCTTGTTGGGTCTGGACGACTTCGAAACCAAGCAAGTGTTGTCCAACCCCATTATGAACAACCTCTTCCCTCAAGCGGTTGTAACGCCTCACGCCAACAATCAGTACGTGATCCA
Organism: Chlorobiota bacterium; assembly: GCA_013153605.1. Lineage (GTDB taxonomy): Bacteria > Bacteroidota > Bacteroidia > Flavobacteriales > Flavobacteriaceae > JAADED01. Next base: position 3,007 of record JAADED010000038.1, read on the forward strand.
AGTGGGCCAGTTCCCTCATCCTTGGAAAAACAAGGAAACGGACATGGCCAAAGCCAAAAACGCCTTGACCTTCTGGTATCTCCAACGTATCGAAAAAGAAGGTGAACACCGCGGACGTATTATTAAGGATAAATCCTTCGCCATCGAATTCCCTCCTTACGTGCTCGATTATAACGACGTGGGTAAAGGTCCGAGCGACGGCGTATTCTTCGGATTGGCTTTCAAAGACGGAAAAGCTTACGTATATGCGGTGGATTACACCAAAGCCGCCGGCATGGACAAGCTCATGTTCAACAACTTCAATTACGTACCTTTCGAAGAGCTTAAAAAAGCCAACGCCGTGAGCTTCATCGCTCTTCCCGCTCACGCCAGCACGCTCAAAGTGTCGCCGGACGGCCAATACGTGGTGATTGCCGCCGACGAAGTGCTTACGCTCGACGCTTCGAAAATCAAGAGCAACCTCGGTAAAGATTACAATGCCGAAGAAGTGCTCAAAGCCAAAACCCCCATCGGAAAGAACGTTATCGACGTAACCTTCGATTATCGTGAAAACATCGCTTACGCTTCGGCTCACGACGACAGCAAAATCGTGCGCTTCGATTACGTGAAAGGCAAAACCAAAGACGCCATCAAGCTCAACTTCAAGCCTTCGTACCTGATGACGCCGCAAGGATTGTCGTCCGAGCCGCATTCCAACTATCTGGTGGCCGTGGACAAAGAGGCTTATCTCGAAAAATTGCCTTCCACCGGTCCGGTACGTCCGAGCGTACAACACCTGATCGACATTTCGGCCGACGACGAAATGGCTGACATCTACACCATGACCTTGCCGCAAGCCAACGTGTACGGCAACGTGGCCATCTTGCGTACCACCATCAAGCCCATCATCCGTTATCCGACCGGTACCAACTCGCGTACGGGAGAACTCTCGCCTTATCGTACGTTTGCCGGTAAAGAAAAAGTGGAACGTCAGGGCAACCGCGTACACGTATTCGGTACGCTCATTCGTTCGCACATCGTTCCCGAAATCGTGGAAGTCAACGAAGGCGATATCGTTACCTTCCACCTGACCAACCTGGAACGTGCCGAAGACGAAACCCACGGATTCACGGTGGACACCTACGGCAAGCACGGATCTTTCGAACCGGGTAAGACCGCTTCGCTTACCTTCGTAGCCGACCGTCCGGGTGTATTCCCTTACTATTGTACCGAATTCTGTTCGGCATTGCACCTGGAAATGGAAGGTATCCTTCTGGTACGTCCCAAAGGATATAAAGGCGAAGCCGGTCAAATCGAAGAAGAACTCACGCCCGAACAATTGGCCGAATACAAGAAGAAATACGAAGAAAAGGTTAAGGTTATCCAACAAACGGCCGAAATCATCAACGGCGTGGTCAAGTATCTCAAAGAAAACAACTACGAAAAATACCCTTACGTAAAAGCATTGGTTGAAGACGCCGTGGACCAGCTCAACAAAGCCAAGTTCGCCGAAGAAAACTACAAGAAATACGCCAAAGAAGGCAAGTGGAAAGATGCTTTCCTCTGGGCCGAACAATACTGGCAATACCAAGTTAAAGCGGCCGACGTGGGTCTGCGTGCGAAGAAATTGCTCGACGAAAAATTGGGTAAAGAACAATAATATACCTTATATATAATTGAAAAAAACCTGAAAGAAATGAGAAACACATATAAAATGCCCGGATTGCGATTGGCAGGCACCCTGTTGGGCATGTTGCTCATGGTGCTGTTCACCGTCAGCTGCGGTGGCGACAAAGGCAAAAAAGCCGCGGGTAAGTCCGAAATCGGCGCGCCGCGCGGTAAAGAATCCTTCCAAGACGTGGTGAAACGCCGCGGATTGAACGAAGACGACGTGTTGGCGGCCGTCAAAACCTATACGCCCGACCATATCGGCGACGAAGCCGTAGCGGCCAACTCGGGCGGTCAGGAAGGTAACCTTCCCACTTACGTGGTGCCTTCCATGCGTATGGTGAAATACGTGCCCATCAACACCCGTCAGCCGTACTTCGGTTACGGTTACTCGGAAGAGACCTACAACCTGATGAAAGACGGCTTTATCGACGGAGAAGAAATCCTCTGGGGTGACACCCACCACCCGGGATTCTCCGAAACCGACGGGTTGTACAACGGAAAATGGCTCGCCATCAACGATAAGGCCAACCCGCGCGTATTCATCGTGGATTTGCGCGACTGGATGGTGAAACAAGTGATCCAAAACCCCATCTTCCGTTCCGATCACGGAGGTACGTTCTTTACCCCCAACTCCGAATATTTCATGGAAGCCGCCCAATATCCGGCTCCTTTCGACCGTAAATATTATCCGCTGACCGAAGAAAACTTCAAAAAATACTGGCGAGGCGGTCTGACCTATTGGAAATTCGACAACGAAACGGGTAAGGTGGATGTGGAAAATTCCTTCACCTTCGAATTCCCTCCTTATACCCAAGACCTCTCCGATGCCGGTAAGGGCGTATCCTACGGATGGGGCTTCACCAACTCCTTCTGTTCGGAAATGTACTTCGGCGGTATCGAACGCGGACGTCCTCCGTTCGAAGCCGGATGTTCGTCCCGTGACGTGGACTACCTCCACGTAACCAACTGGAAAAAAGCCGAAGAGCTCATCAAGCAAGGTAAGATCGGGCAAACCCGTATCAACGGCATGCGCGTCATTACCATTCCCGAAGCCGTCAAATACGGATTGCTCTACTTGATTCCCGAACCCAAATCGCCCCACGGCGTGGACGTAAGTCCCGACGGACGCTACATCATCGTAGCCGGTAAATTGGATTCCCACGCTTGGGTGTACGACTTCAACAAAATCCAAGACGCCATCAAGAACAAGAAATTCGACGGTACCGACCCTTACGGCATTCCGATCATCAATTTGGAAGACGCCCTCCACGGAAGCGTGGAAGTGGGTCTGGGACCGTTGCATACCCAATTCGACAGCCGCGACGGTATCGTGTACACCTCCATTTACGTGGATTCCCGCGTAACCAAATGGAACTACAAAGACCTCAACGTGTTGGCTTACGTGCCTTCGCACTATAACATCGGTCACCTGGTATCCTATCACGGCGATACCAAAAAACCGCGCGGTAAATACTTGATCGCTTTGAACAAATTGTCGATCGACCGCTTCAACCCGGTTGGTCCGTTGCACCCGCAAAACCACCAATTGATCGACATCGAATCCGAACAACCCAAAATCATCTACGACCTGCCGTTGCCCATGGGCGAGCCGCACTACACGGCTATGATCGGCCGCGACGTATATGAAGACCGCGTACTCAAAGTTTATCCCGTGGGAACGGACATCACCACCATGAAGAAATCGCCTTACGCCACCGATTTGGGTCAAGAACGTGTGGAAGACAAAGGCGACGTGGTGGAAGTGTTCGGAACCATCAAAGACGGCGAAGTGATTCCGGCCAATCTGAACGTACGTCAGGGACAAACCGTCATCATCCACCTGACCAACCACGGTCAAGGATTGTATGACACCTACATCTACGAAATCGCTTCGTACGACAAGATGTATCCTTACAAACCCGGCGAAACGGCCACTTTGAAATTCAAAGCCGAAAAAGCCGGTGTGTATCCCATCATGCTCGACAAACAATACGATCCGTCCGACCGCGTACAAATCGGCCTCCTGACCGTCAACTACGACGAAGAAGCCGAAAAAGAACGCGTAAAAGCTTATGCCGAACGCATCAAGTGGGACCAAAAAGTACAGGCATTCCAGCCTTCGTCCATCGAGCTGAAAAACATGCTCCCGGGCGAGCTTGAATTCCTCAACTACGGATGTAACGCTTGTCACAAGTTCGGCGAAGACTTCAACGGACCGGATCTGTACAACGTCCACAAGCGTCGTGACGAAAAATGGTTGCGAGAATGGATTCTCAATCCCGAATCCAAGTACAACGACGCCGATATTCAGGCTATGATCAAGTACTACAAGCTGGCCATGCCGAACCAGCACGTAGCGCCTGAAGACGTGGACAAAATCATCCAATACATCAAGGCTAAATCCGAGCAGTTGGATAAGCAGCGACAAGCAGAGGCAGCCAAAAGTTAATGTTCACTTGTTCCCTGTGGAAATTAGGCAGTCTTCGGACTGCCTAATTTTTTACCCACAGGCAATTAAATGTATTTTGAATGATTAAAAATAGGTCGTATTTTTGAAAAAATTTCATGTCATGAGCGGACAAAAAAACATCTATAAAATCCTTTACATCGCTACCGGCCTCCTGGCATTGGCGGCCATCATTTCGTTGTATTTTCTCCCCATGTGGTGGGTGGCGCTCAAGAGTCACCAATATCCCGAAACCATGTATCCCAAAGGGATCCGCATCGAATTTAAATACAACGGAGTGTATAACGGATGTGAAGGAGTGAAGGAACGGGAAGAATTGGCTACCAACGTGGGAGCCGATTGTTTGATCGAGATGAACAAAATCAACCACTTTATCGGAATGTATCCCATCGTGCAGGGGGTGAACGATTGGGTGGAAATCACCGGCAATACCATCGAAATGTCGGACAAAGCCACGTTGGAAAAAATTCTGGCCCTCAACAAAGGTTTGGTCAAAAAAATAAACGACAGCACCCTTCAGCTCACCAGCGATACCATCACCCGGTTGCATATGCCTTATCCGATTTATGCGGCCGATTCCATTCCCGATGCCGAAATTCCCAAGGCGCTTAAGATTTTGGACAAAATCATGCGCTATTCCAAATGGTTTTTCGTCATCTTCGCCATTCTCATGCTTTTGTTCCTGGCGGTACCCGACCGTAAGATGACATGGGCCGCTCTTTTGGCCGGCTTGGCGCCTTTCTATTTCCTGACCATTTACATTTATTATTTGTATTGGTACGGCCACAACCTGGGATTGCACGGAGGCGGCGCCTTCAGCGGTATCAAACCTTTCATGCCCACCGTATTGGGTGAAGGCAAGGTGGCGCAATTTACCACCCTTTCGTTCCCCGATATCGGATTTTACGTGGGATTGCTCGGTTTCTTGTTGACGCTGGCCGCCATTTACTTCAAGAAAAAATACATTCAAACGGCACACAACTGATCAAGCGGGATGCGGTGAGAATGAATCGATGGCTGATATGGATTCTGATTCCGGCCGGGCTATGGGGCCAAATCGACCCCTCCTTTAAGCCCGGCTTGGAACATCCCGTGGACGGCGCCATGCGGGGAGTCAAAAAGATGATTCCTCTCCAACCCTTGTTGGACTCCCTCAAGCCCGGAGACACCCTCAAATTGGAAAAAGGAATGTATTACGGGCCCGCCTTTGTGCGGACGCCCCGGGTGGTAATCGACGGACAAGGAGTAGCCACCCTTAACGGGCGCGGCATCCGCTCTGTCCTTTATATCGAGGCCGACAGCGTGACCGTCCAAAATCTTCATATCATCAACAGCAACGACTCGCCCGATAAAATCGACAGCGGAATTAAGTTGAAAAAGGTCAACGGATTTAAAATTTACAACAATAAAATCGAGGAGACCCTGTTCGGGATTGACGTCTTTTGGAGCAAAAACGGCGAAATCCTTCATAACGAAATTACTTCCATGAAACGCAAGCCCAAAGGGCTGAAGGGGGACGGTATTCGTCTGTGGTATTCGGAAAACATCAACGTCCAGGAAAATTACTGGCACCATGTGCGCGACATGGTGGTGTGGTATTCGCAAAAAAACAAGTTTGTGGGCAATCTGGGCGACGGAAACCGCTACAGCATCCATTTCATGTATTCTCACAACAATCGAATCTCCCATAATCATTTCAAAAATTCGTCCGTCGGCGTGTTTTTGATGTACAGCGAGCAAACCATCATGAACAACAACCTGGTGGAAAACTCCCAGGGCGTCACCGGCATGGGTTTGGGAATGAAGGAAACCTCGTCCAACCAAATTATTGACAATAAATTTATTTATTCGGCCCGCGGCATTTACATCGACGTGTCTCCTTTTGTGCCTTGGAAAACCAATACCATCACCGGCAACGAAATCGCTTATTGCAATACGGCTATCGAATTTTTGCGCGACCAGGAAGGCAACCTCTTCCGCCACAACATGTTTCACGACAACCTCCAACAGGTATTCGTGCAAGGCGGCGGGGGAGCCAACCGCAACAAATGGATTGAAAATTATTGGGACGATTACGCGGGATTCGACCGCGACGGGGACAATATCGGCGACTTCCCCCACCGAATTTACGAATATCACGCCCGGTTGTGGCGTTTTAATCCCAACGTCAAATTTTTCTACGGCAGTCCCATCCTCTCGGTGTTGGATTACCTGGAAAAATTGGCACCCTTTTCGGAGCCGCAATTTATCCTGAAAGATCCGCGGCCCATTTTCAGCTTGAAAGAATTTAAAAAACAACGACAAAAACAATTGAATAATGGGAGGAAAACCGACAACGACTAACCGCAGGCAATTCCTCAAAGCCACCGCCACGGCCATAGTGTCGCTGACCGTGGTGGGCAGTGCGGCCTATTATTTGCGCGACAAGAGCAGTGTGCAAAAAACCGGCATTTTGCGGCCGCCCGGTTCGGTGGACGAGGAAGATTTTCTCTACGCCTGCATCAAATGCGGATTGTGTGTGCAAATTTGCCCCGTTCACGCCATTAAGCTGGCCGATTGGGATGCCTTCCTCTCTTACGGAACGCCCTATATAGATGCCAATGTGCAGGCATGCGATTTTTCGTGCGACGCCATCCAATGTGCCGAAACCTGTCCCACGGGTGCCATAGATTTTCAAATTTTTCGGCGTGCCGGAGATAGGGCTTACGAGCAATTACTCAAGCAATACGGCGGTCAAATTCCTCCCGATGTTAACCCCTTTGAAATTCAAATTATGGCCATGCGCCGGGTGGCCAATATGGGAAAGGCCGTCATCACCGACCCTCAGCAATGTTTGGCCTACCACGGCAAGGGATACAGCGGCCCCTTGGGCAAACACCACGCCTTGCTTCGCCCGCCCGGAAGCAAGGAGCGTATCGATATAGCCGAAGTGCACGTGGAACGCGAAATTTGCGACCTGTGCGTGGCTTATTGTCCTTTAGGCTCCGAAGCCATCGAGCTTAAAGAAATCGGCAACGGCAAATACCTCCCCGAAATTAAAGACGGATGTGTGGGTTGCGGCGTATGTCAAATGTTGTGTCCCACCGATCCCAAGGCCATCGTGGTGGAACCCCGGGAAAAATTGGCTTAACTTAATTAAAAACTCAGGCTTATGTCGTTCATATTCGATTGGTTGACCGGTGACAAATCCCTCAAACCCCTCCCTCCCAAAAAGAAGGAAGACCTCCCTTACGTCAAAGAGGGATTGAAATTTAACGAGTGGAAAGAAAAAAATCCCAATACCCACAAGTGGCGCAATCGCCGGTGGGCGTTTTTGATTTTTATCAACCTCCTTTTTATCGTCTCCTATCACATGGGATTGGGTATTTTGGAAGGGTCCCTCAGCGGCTCTCGTTTGTTGGGCATTTATTTGATGGATCCGTATAACTCGTCCCAGGAATTGGTCATTTCGTCCAAAACCGGCTTTATTTCCCACCTGACCACCAACTTTTGGATCGGCTTTTTCGTGATTCTCAGTTTCTATTGGCTGGTGGGCGGCCGCGCCTTCTGTTCGTGGGTATGTCCCTATCACTTTTTTGCCGAATGGGGCGAAAAGGTGCACGATTACATCCTCAAAAAACGCAAAATCCGCGAAAAGACTTACGACATCACGGTCAAATACGTGTTTTGGATCGGCTTTTTGGTGGTGGCTTTTCTTACCCAGCAATTGGTGTTTGAAGATCTGAATCCGGTGGGCATCCTTTCCCGCTCCTTGATTTACGGCCCCGGATTGGCCACCATCTGGGTGGCATTGCTGTTGGCTTATGAAATTTTCGGTATCAAGCGTTTCTGGTGCCGCTACGTATGTCCCATCGGAGTTACCTACAGTTTTGTGGGCGATCTTTCGCCTTTGAGCGTCAAGTTCGAATTGGACAAATGCGCCCATTGCCGCGATTGCCAGGACGTATGCTTGGTGCCCCACGAATTATGGTTCGTCAAGAAAGGGGCCGCCACGCGCGAAGTCCACTTTACGGGAGGCGATTGTACCAAATGCGGTCTGTGTATCGACGTATGTTACAGCGGCGCCCTCTCCTTCGGTTTGAAAGACTGGACCACCAATCGTTGGGGATATAAAATCGCCACCAAAATGTTGAAGGGTAAACAAGCGGAACAAGGCTGATGGAAAAGAAAGCGTTAATCGAAGTAAAAAATCTGGTCAAGGAATTCAACGGGGTGCGGGTGATCGACGGGCTGACCATCAACTTTTATGCGGGCGACCGCGTGGCGCTGATCGGTCAGAACGGAGCCGGCAAAACCACCCTCATCCGTTGTATCTTGGGGCTTTATACCTTCGAAGGATACTTGCGCGTATTGCAAAAAAATCCCCGCACCGACCGGGAGGAAATCCTCCACCGGGTGAGTTTCGTGCCCCAATTGCCGCCGCCCTTGCGGATGACGGTGGAAGAAATCCTGGATTTGTTTGACGAAATCACCCGTTTGGACAAGGAAAAATTTTTCCGAATCGTTCGGGATCTGAAATTGGACATCGAAAACCACATGCAAAAACCCTTTCTCAAATTGTCGGGAGGGATGAAACAAAAATTGTTGGTGGGATTGGCATTGGCCCGCAATCCGGGCATCCTGCTGATGGACGAGCCCACCGCCAACCTCGACCCCGAGGCACGTCGGGTGTTGGTGAAATATTTGGAACAATTGCCCGAAGATACCTTGCTTATTCTCAGCAGCCACCGGGTGAAAGAAATCGGTCACCTGGTAAACCGGCTGGTGGAAATGGATTTGGGCAAAGTGGTGGTGGACGAGCCCTACGATCCCGCAACCATGCAAGAAGAATGCTAATGAAATTCATAAAACGATAAACCATGAAAAAATTCATGTGGATTTTGACCGGTGTATTGATGTTGGCCGTAGCTTGTCAGCGAAAGGTGGATTTTTCGCCTCGTCAACCCAATTACGACCGCGACGTATGCCATGTGTGCAAAATGGGCCTGACCGATTTGCCCTATAACGTGCAAGCCATCAATCAATACGGCGAAGTGCGGTGGTACGACGACTTGGGTTGCTTGGCCGAAGACATCCGGGACGGTGATTTCAATCAATGGAAAGGCGAGAAATATAAAATTTGGATCCAGGATGCCGAAACGGGCGAATGGATCGATGCCGAAAAAGCGTGGTACCGCTTCGGCGACGAAACCCCCATGGGATACGGATACGGCGCACTCAAAGAGAAGAAAGACGACGGCGAATATTACGACTTCGAAACCGTACTCAAACGCATAGCCGAAGGCAAAACCAAACGAGCCGAATTTTTGAAGAAAAAGAAAATGTCGGTCAGCGGTCACGAAACCGATGAAGGACAAATGAAATGTGCGCCCGGAAAATGCGGAGGCGGCGGAAAATGCGGATGACGGAATAAACACCATTGTATGAACACCCGTGCCAAGAAAAGAAACACCCTGATCCAAATACTCAAAACCGACATCCGGCAACATGTGCGTTCCAAAAGCTTTTGGATTTACAGCGCCCTGTTTGCCGGATTTGTGGCCGTAATGTTTGCCACCGGGATCACCGAATCCCAGGTGGTGGGCTTTGTGGGCCTGAGCCGCCTGATGATTACCTTCATGCAGGTGAGCATGGTGATTTTGCCCATTTACGTGCTGATTTCCACCGTCCGCTCCCTGGTGGGCGACCGCGAAAACGGGGTGTTGGAGTACCTCCTGTCGTTGCCCGTCTCTTTTTCCAGTTATTATTGGGCCAAATTTTTCAGCCGCTTTTTCGTGATTTACGTGCCCGTATTTTTGGCCTTTTTGGGAGCGGCCCTGTGGGGATTGGTCAAAAAATTGGACGTACCTTGGGATTTGTTCGTGCTCTACAGCGCCCTGTTGGCGGTAATGGTCTTCTTTTTCCTCGGATTGAGCATGTACCTGTCGGCGGTGAGCAAATCTCAGGAAATGGCCGTGAGCACCGCCTTTATTATCTGGCTCTTCCTGGTGGCGTTTATGGATATATTATTAATAGGTATATTGCTCAAATGGCGCGTGAGTCCCGAGCCGGTGATTTGGACGGCCTTGCTCAATCCGTTGCAAGTGTTCAGGACGGGAAGCCTCATCCTGTTCGATCCCAAACTGACGGTCTTGGGACCGGTATCTTATTACATTTTGGATACCGTGGGGCGTCCCGCCTTTATCGCCTATTCGCTCATTTATCCGGTGGTGACGGGCGGTTTGTTCGCCTGGTTGGGCCACCGCTATTTCAAAAACCATGACGTGGTATAAACCTTTGGTTTATCTTCTGGGATGTGCTTTAGCCGCATTCACGGCCGCATGCGACAAGGGGGAAGGCGGCGGCGTAGCCTCCGGCGTATCTGCCAAGGATACCATCCGGGTAAAAAAGTTGATGGAATTTCTCAGCCCCGCCGAAATCGATTCCATTATGCGGTTGCCGTCCGAAGTCAAACGCAGCCGCGGATTTCCGGGGTGGCCCATGGATTACGACGATTTTCGGGGCGATACGCTCGACAAAATTTATTGGGAAGGCGAACAAATACGCCACGCCGATTTTCGGGGCGCCGTATTGCGCTCGGCCAAATGCGACAATTCCGACATGAGCGGCAGTGATTTTCGGGCGGCCGACATCCGTTGGAGCAAATTTCATTACGCCACCTTGCGCAATTGCAATTTCGACCAGGCCAAACTCTTTCACGTCCAGTCCGATTTCGCCGATTACGGAGGGTCCACCTTCCGGGGAGCCAACCTCTTCGGCATGGAAGCCCATTACGCCAAATTTCCCGAATGCGATTTTACGGGCGCCCTTCTCAAGGATGCCGAATTCGTGGGTTCCGATTTTACGGGTTCCAAATTTATCAAAGCCCGCCTGATCCGCACCGTTATGAACAAAACCAAGCTGGACAGTACCGATTTTTATAAAGCCGACCTCACCGGCGCCCAATTCCAACACGCCACTTTCAAAGGGGCCCGGTTGCAATATGCCAATTTTCAGGGCACCCATCTGGAAGGAGCCGATTTCGAAGGAGCCGATTTGGAAGGAGTCAATTTTTACGGCGCCCGGTTTGACAAAACCAATTTTAAAGGAGCCAAAAACATTCCGCCCGCCATCCGACAGTTTATCGGAAAGGACGGATTGGCCACGGGTAGCCTTCAGGAAATGTCGCACAATACCGCCGAATAATACTTTTGTGTTAAAAAAGTTTAAAGTCGGGCATGATTTTTGAGGGGATCACAGGGAACCCGCCCGGGGGGTAAAGTGCGGGTAGCGGAAAATGTCGTATATTTGCATCCCGAAATAAAGACTTCAAGGATCATGAAAAAAGGAATTCATCCCGAAAACTACAGATTGGTGGCTTTCAAGGACATGTCCAACGGAGACGTATTTTTGATGTACTCCACCGCCGAAGCCAAAGACACCATCGAAATCGACGGCATGGAATTGCCTCTTATTAAGGTGGAAATTTCCCGTACGTCCCACCCTTATTACACCGGCAAAATGAAGCTGGTGGACACCGCGGGACGTATCGATAAGTTTAGGAAAAAATACGCCAAGTACCGCAAGAATTAAACGGATTGTTGAAAAAGTGTTTTAGTATTCCGAAAATATTTATTAATTTGCACCGAGAAAAAATCATGAAAATTCTATGGCCATGAAAAAACATATACTTTTCGGGCTTGCCATCTTGGCCGCCGCAAGTGTAAAAGTGTACGCCCAGTTTGTCAATAACGGCAATCTGGTAATTTCCAACAATTTTTCTTTGGTGGTAAGCCAAGGTGATTTTCAAAACAACGGTACCGTCACCATGAAAAACGACGGTAAACTTTATTTGCGCCAAGGTGATTTGGTGAATGACGGAAACTTCGGAGATCCCACTTTGACCCAAACGGGACATGTATATTTCGACGGTACCGATGTGGTGCAAGAAATTCGCGGAGCCAACGAACCTTATATTTATTCCTTGCATGCCGTACAAAGCGGAAATGCATATGTCGAACAAAAAATTAATGTAACCACTTACGCAATAGAAGTGGGAGATGCGGATAATATGTTTGACTATAAGGTAAAAGATCCTTCCACCGATGATATTAAGGGGTTGCGTTTGTATGCCGATGAGTTTACCTTAAACGGTAATTTGCGCTTGTATGATGATTCGCAAATCCTTCAAAAGGGCGACGGAATTACGGTGACCGGAAGCGGTAAAGTTTATCGCGATCAGATGGGTCATGGAAATAAGTATTGGTATAATTATTGGTGTTCGCCCGTAAACAGAGATGGAGAATGGAAGTTGGCTTACCTTATGGACGGACGTGACCCGGAAAATCCTCAAGACATTAATTGGGTGTATGAACGCGATGCCGATGGGGCCAACGAAGTGAACAGCGGTCAAAACCCCGCTAATTTGAACTCCGCATGGGTATATTATTTCCCCGCTGGTGGAAACGATTACAATAACTGGCAATACATCGGTGATTCCGTGACTATTACACCCGGTTTCGGATATACGATGAAAGGACCGGATATTCAAAATGCCGCCCGTCCGGGTACTACCGGTCCCACCAATCAATTTAAAGCTTACACTTTTGCCGGATCCCCCAACGGAGGAACTTACACTTTTTCGCTTAATGCCGATGAAATCATCCTGTTGGGTAACCCTTATCTGAGTGCGTTTGATGCGAATGATTTTATTAATTATCACGATAATAACGTGTCCAATAAAGGCTTTAACGGCACCCTTTATTTCTGGGAACATGTGGACGGTAGCGATCACATTTTGCGTAACTATGTAGGAGGATATGCCACCTATAACCTCTCCGGAGGTTCTCCTGCGCGGGATTGGCAAACCGATTCAATCGTTGGAACCAAAGAACCCCAACGTTACATCCCCGTTGCTCAAGGATTTTTCTTGATGGCGGATGACGACGGCGGTACGATCGAATTACGCAACGATTTCCAAGAATTCTATCGCGAAGACAATAACCAATCGGTCTTCATGCGTACTACCGATACGGACATTCGTATCAAATTTACCGATCCCGAAGGCTTGCAACGCGAATTGCTTCTGGCCGTACGCCCCGGTACGACGTTGGGATTCGATTGGGGATGGGACGGTCCGTTCTTCGGAGATTCTCGATATAGCGACATGCATTTTGTGATAGACGATCGTAATTATGTGATTCAGGCGATTCCCGAACTTACCAGCGACTTGCGATTGCCGCTTCATATCTTTACCCGCACAAGCGGTAGTGTTCGCATTGAAGTGTCCGAATTGCTCAACGTGCCTTCGGATGTGGAAATGTACATCGAAGACACCCAAACCGGCATGACGGAACCTTTGACGTTGCAAAATGATTTCCGCACTTACCTCCAAGCCGGAGATTACACGAACCGATTCTATCTGGTGTTCCGTCCGGCCGAAACCACCAAAGCCGACGAGTTGAACCAAAATGCCTTTACGGTGTACTATGCGGATGATATGATCCGTATTACGAATCCCGAAGGCATTCAAATCGACAGGGCTTACGTGTTCGACCTGACCGGCAAAGTGATCAAAGAAGCCGACCTCCACACGGATGCCAAACAAATCCAAGTGCCCGTATCGCTGAAGACGGGAGTGTATCTGTTGCAAGTCACTTCGGGTCACAAGAAATTGGCTAAGAAATTCATCGTGGATTGATCCGCGGAAAAGTTTTTACCGCCGCCCGCCACCTACGTGGCGGGCGGCTTTTTTATATGGGTTCCATTTTCCTTTTTATTATTTCCGTACTCATCATAGGATTACCCGCGGGGTGGCGAACTTTCGTTATATTTGTTCATAATTTGTGCTTATGATCCGCGTGAAGGAAGTATCCGGCCGGCGCGATTTGAAAAGCTTTATCGACCTCCCGTATAAGTTATACAAAAACGATCCCCATTGGATTCCTCCCCTCAAAAAAGCGGAATGGGATTTCTGGACGCGCCACCCGGGGCTTAAGAAAAATATCGTCAAATTGTTTCTTGCCAAAAAGAATTTTAAGACCGTGGGCCGGCTGGCTCTCATTATTAACCGAGCTTACAACGAATTGCACGGCACCCGGACCGCCCGTTTTTTTGCCTTTGAAGCGGTGGATGACGCCAAGGTCATCGATAAATTGTTTGCCCGCGCCGAAGAGGAAGCCCGCAAATTGGGGATGGACAAAATTCACGGCCCGCTGGGATTCAACAATTTGGACCACCAAGGCATGCAAGTGGAAGGCTTCCAATGGCCTCAGACGTTGGTATCGGTTTATAATTTTCCCTACTATCCCAAGCACCTGGAGCGCATGGGTTATACCAAAGAAATCGACTGGGTGGAACATCGCGTGCGCCTGACCGACAACGCCATCAAACGGGGCGATACCGGTGCCAAAATCATAGGCAAACGTTTCGGCATCAAAGCCTGGCAACCCCGCAACAAGGCCCAATTCGAAGCCGTGGCCGACGATATTTTTCGCCTGTACAACGAAGCCTATTCCCGGTTGCCCTACATGGTCCCCCTCGACGAGGAAGACATTGTCTTTTACAAAGAAAGTTACATGAAGGTTTTATTGCCCCAATGGGCGTTTTTCGCCCGTACGTCCGAGGGCCAAATCGTGGGCTTTTTGTTGGCCATGCCTTCGCTTGGAGATGCTTTGCGAAAGGCCAAAGGCAAGCTCTTTCCTTTCGGTTTTTATCACATTTGGAAAGCATTGCGCAAGCCCAAAGAAATCGACGTGGCCATTATCGGTTCCAAGCCCGAATATGAAAATAAAGGAGCGGCGGTAGTGGTATTCGACGCTTTTCATAAGCAAATGCTCAAGCACGGCATCCACACCTTTGAGACCGGAGGGGTCTTCGAAACCAACCTTCCCGTCCTGACCAACTGGAAAAATTACGATGCCGTCCAACACAAACGCAAAAGGGTATATGGAAAGGCGTTATAAAGACAAACTCCCCGGAATCGGTACCAGCATTTTTGCCGTGATGTCGGGTTTGGCCCGCCAAACTGGGGCGGTAAATCTTTCCCAGGGCTTTCCCGATTTTCCGGTGGACGGAAAGCTGATCGAATCCGTACACTGCGCCATGCGGGAGGGGCACAACCAGTATGCGCCCATGCCGGGGATTGCTCCTTTGCGGGAGGAATTGGCCCGCAAAATCAAGCGTTTTTACGATGCCGATTACGACCCCGAGGACGAAATCACCGTCACCGCCGGCGCCACGCAAGCTTTGTTCACCGTAATTCAAGCCCTGGTTTTTCCCGGCGATGAAGTGATCGTTTTGGAGCCCGCCTACGACTCGTATGTGCCTTCCGTGCTTTTGGCGGGCGGGCGGCCGGTATTTGTGCGCCTGACCAAGCCGAATTTTCACGTGGATTGGGATGAAGTGGGGCGTCGCATCACGCCGCGAACCAAAATGATCATTGTCAACACTCCCAACAATCCCGGAGGCTATGTATTGGACCGCTCCGATTGGGAAGAACTCATCCGCCTGACCCGAAATACGAATATCGTGATTTTGTCGGATGAAGTGTACGAGCATATCGTGTTCGACGGTCTCCGTCATGTGAGCGGAATGAGCTTTCCCGAGCTTCGCGACCGATTGGTGGCCGTCTTTTCGTTCGGCAAAACTTTTCATGCCACGGGGTGGAAAACCGGCTATGCGGTGACGGACCGCCCCCTGACCGCCTTGATTCGCAAAGTTCATCAATTCAACGTGTTTTCGGTCAATACGCCCGTCCAATACGGTTTGGCGGAATACATGGCCGGTTATGCCGATTATGACGAAATCGCCCGGATGTACCAGGCCAAGCGCGATTTGTTCATCGAAGGATTGGAAGGCAGTCGCTGGAAAGTGATACCCACCAAGGGAACTTATTTTATCCTCCTGGACTACAGCGATATCAGCGACGAGCCCGAATTCGATTTTGCCGTCCGCCTGACCAAAGAATACGGGGTGGCCTCCATTCCTTTGTCTTCTTTTTATCACGACGGTTATGACCAACGATGCTTGCGTTTTTGTTTTGCCAAAAAAGAAGAGACCCTTCGCCGCGCCACCGACATCCTTCGCCGGGTGGGGTAGGGTGCTTCTGTTTTTTGCCTTGTGGGCTGCATGGAAATCCGCCCCGGCCCAAGATACGTTGCATTGGAATTGGCGGGTTGAGAATCTTCATTTCTTTTATAATCGCGAATATTTCAATTTGATTGCCGATGCTTACACCCTGGCCGGTCATCGGCTCGATTTGGCGGTCGAAGCGGAATTGGGCAAGGGGTGGTGTGCGGAAGGCGGCTTGCAAATTTACGGCTGGTGGGGACAGGGAACGCCGTGGCAAGTTTTTCCCCTGATCGCCCTGGAATACCGGCAAAAAAATCATCGATTTCGGATCGGCTCCGGTACGAACGATTCCTTACACGGATTAATGGCACCCTTGATGCAACGGGATTTCCGCTACCTCCCCTCCCGGCGCGAAACGGGGATGAGTTATGCCTATGTCGGCCGGAACGGGCGGGCTCATGGATGGCTCAATTGGCCTACTTTTATATTTCGCGGCGATACCGTGCGCGAGCGAATCGAATCGGGGTGGAACGGGGCATGGATTTTCCGGCCGGGAGCGAAGATACGGGTCATGTTGATGACCCAGGGAACCGTCACCCACCGGGGCGGGCAAATCAATTTACGCGGCGCCTATTTGGAGGGACGTCCCGACATGCTTACGGTAACGGCAGGCGGGGCCGGCATCCGGGTTTCGGCCTCCTACGGAAAGGATAGGGAAGCGGGTTTTTTCGCGTGGGCATTGATGCACCGGGCCAACGTCACGCCGCCCGAAGAACTCATCTTCGACCGGGGGCATGCTCTTTATTTGGGATTGACCGGCCGTCACGGCGCTTGGCATTGGAGGGCGGGCTTTTGGCGTGCAGTGCGATTCAACGCTCCTTTGGGTGAAGATATGTTCCAAACCGTCAGCCGCCGGACCGAAATTTATTACAACGGATACGAACCCGTCCGCGTATTCACCGGTCATACCGAACCTGTGCGCACTTTGTGGACCGCTTCGGCGAGTTGGCGGCGAAAACTCACCTCCCGGGTGCTCATGCGGGCGGGTGCACGCACCTGGTTTCAACCTTATCGTTCGGAAGTAGCCGATTTTCCGCTCGTCAAGCCCGTGGAGCGCCAATGGGATTTCGATTTTTATGTGGAATGGCTCGTGCGGTTGCGCGGAAAAGACCGTCCTTTGGTGACGGAGGCGGAGGAGGATAAATAAAAAATTTTCCATATATTTGCACGCCAAATAAAACCGAAAAAAGTGAATACGTTAAGTTACAAAACCCTGTCGGCCAAAAAGGAAAATGTGGACCGGAAATGGTGGGTGGTGGATGCCGAAGGCCAGGTATTGGGACGTTTGGCTTCGAAAGTGGCCAAAATTTTGCAAGGCAAGCATAAACCTTGCTACACGCCCCACGTGGATTGCGGCGATTACGTCATTATCGTCAATGCCGACAAAATCAAGCTTACCGGTAAAAAGTGGGAGCAAAAAGAATATAAATGGCATACCGGCTATCCGGGCGGATTGCGCAGCATGACCGCTCGCGAATTGTGGGAAAAAGATCCCGCCCGCTTGGTGGAAAAAGCCGTGAAAGGCATGTTGCCCAAAAGCCGGTTGGGCCGTCAGATGTATCGCAAGCTCCACGTGTATGCCGGACCCGAGCATAAACATCAAGCCCAACAGCCCGAACAATTGGACATAAACACCTTTAAATAATATGGATACCATTCACACCATAGGAAGGCGTAAAACGTCCGTGGCCCGGATCTTCATGCAAGAAGGTCAGGGAAAAATAACGGTGAACGGACGCGAATTCGAAGATTATTTTCCGGTGCTCACCCACCGGGTGGACATACTCAAGCCTTTTAACGTAACCGACACGCTGGGCAAATACGATGTGCGTGTCAACGTGAAAGGGGGCGGCAAAACCGGTCAGGCGGGAGCCATCCGTTTGGCCATCGCCCGTGCATTGCTGGAGGTGAATCCCCAGTACCGCCAATTGCTCAAACCGGCCGGATTGCTCACCCGCGATCCCCGTATGGTGGAACGTAAAAAATACGGACGCCCCAAAGCACGCAAGAAATTCCAATTCTCCAAACGTTAAACCTTTTTATTTATTAAAAAGTTTAGCATCCAAACACGTCGGGTACGTGTTGCTTATGACGGAACGTAAACTTTAATTCATATGAAAAAACCGGACATCAAAGAACTTCTGGAAGTAGGGGCCCACTTCGGCCACCTTACCCGCAAGTGGAATCCCCACATGGCTCCCTACATTTACGGAAGCAAAAACAAAATCCACATCATCAACCTTCAAAAAACGGCGGCTAAAATCGAAGAAGCCCAAAAATTTTTGAAGAACCTCGCATCGACGGGACGTCAAATCCTGTTCGTTTCCACCAAGAAACAAGCCAAAGACATCCTGGCCGAAAAAGCCAAATCGGTGGGCATGCCTTACATCGCCGAACGTTGGCCCGGCGGTATGCTGACCAACTTCGTGACCATTCGTAAGGCGGTGAAAAAAATGGCCCATATCGACAAAATGAAAAAAGACGGCACCTACGACACCCTTTCCAAAAAGGAAAAATTACACTTGGACCGCTTGCGCGCCAAACTGGAGAAAAACCTGGGTTCCATCGCCGACATGACGCGCTTGCCGGCCGCCCTGATCGTGGTGGACGTCAACAAAGAGCACGTGGCCGTGAAAGAGGCCAATAAATTGGGCATTCCCATCGTGGGAATCGTGGACACCAATGCCGATCCGCGTCCCGTCACTTTTCCCATTCCCGCCAACGACGATGCCTCCAAATCCATCGAGCTGATCCTCGAATACCTCACCGACGCCATTCGCGAAGGGCTGGAAGAACGCAAGCTCAAGCGCATGAAAGCCGATGAGGAAGCCCAAGTGGCGGGTGAACAAAACGCCGAACAAGCCGAATAAAAAATTAAAAAATAAAGTTATGGCAAAAATTACCGCAGCCGACGTAAATAAACTCCGCAAAATGACCGGTGCCGGCATGATGGATTGCAAAAACGCACTGGTGGAAGCGGAAGGCGATTTCGACAAAGCCATTGAAATCCTTCGTAAAAAAGGTCAAAAAGTGGCCGCCAAACGTGCCGACCGCGAAAGCTCGGAAGGCGTGGTGGTGGCTACCCTCAACGACGACCGTACACGCGGCGTGTTGATTTCCCTCAATTGCGAAACGGATTTCGTGGCCAAAAACGAAGACTTCATCAAACTGGCCGAAGCATTGGGCAAAATCGCTTTGAATTACGATACCAAGGAGGAATTCCTCCAAGCTCCCTTTGCCGAAGGTCTGACCGTGGCCGACAAGATTACGGAACAAACGGGTGTGATTGGCGAAAAGCTGGAAATCGGCGCGTTCGAACCGCTCGAAGGGGCTTATTTGGGTTCGTACATCCATTCCAACAAAAAGATCGGTACCTTGGTGGCTTTTAACAAAGCGCCCGAAGGAATCGAAGAAGTGGCTCATAACGTGGCCATGCAAGTGGCCGCCATGAACCCCATTGCCCTGGACGAAGCCAGCGTGCCGCAAGAAATCGTGGACAAAGAGCTCGAAATCGCCAAGGAACAATTGCGCAACGAAGGCAAGCCCGAAAACATGCTGGACAAAATCGCCCAAGGCAAGCTCAAAAAGTTCTTCAAAGAAAGTACCCTTGTCAACCAAGCTTACATCAAGGATAACAAAAAGACGGTGGGTGCTTATGTAAAAGAACTGGATCCCGAGCTTCAAATTACGGGATTCAAGCGTGTGGCCCTTGGGTGAGACATCCGTGGCGCATATGACATAAAGGCCGTCCGTCAATGCGGGCGGCTTTTTTTATGGTGCCGGGGAATTTTCCCTATCTTTGAAAAGCAAACCGCTGTATGGAAAAAGATTTTTGGTACTACGTCGGTTATTGGTTAACGGCCTTGCTTCCCGTGATCATCGGGTTTGCCGTCACCATGGTGCTGATCCGTTATTTCCACAAAAATTACAAAGGACCGCGCGATGAAGAAAATCCGGTTGACTAAAATATTTCATTTCGAAACGGGACACGCCCTGGCCGGGTACGACGGCAAATGCCGCAATGTGCACGGCCATAGTTACCGCTTGGAAGTCACCGTTATCGGCACGCCCATCGACGACCCCTCGCATGTGAAATACGGGATGGTCATGGACTTCGGCGATTTGAAAAAGGTGGTCAAAGAGCATGTGGTGGACGTTTATGACCACGCCTTGTTGCTCAACAAGAACGGAGCGTACCGCGAGATCGGCGAATATTTGCTGGAGCGGGGGCATAAGGTATTGCTGGTGGATTTTCAGCCTACCGGGGAAATGATGTTATTGGATATCGCCCGCCGTATCGAGCCCCGGTTACCGGAAGGGGTGCGGCTGTTCGCTCTTAAACTTTACGAGACCGGCACTTCCTATGCCGAATGGTATGCCGATGACCACGACGACTGATATAAGCCACACCCTGGCACCGGGACGCAAAGCTTATTTCACTTCCGATTGGCATTTGGGGTACCCTTCGGCCGAAGCCGGGCTGGAGCGGGAAAAAAAGATCGTACGTTGGCTCGACCGAATCGCCGCCGATGCCGATGTCCTTTTTCTTTTGGGCGACATTTTCGATTTCTGGTTCGACTACCGCCGGGCCGCCCCCCGCCACTTCGTGCGCGTACTGGGCAAATTGGCCGAATTGCACGACCGGGGAGTGCGCCTCTATTATTTTTTCGGCAACCATGACATGTGGCACCGCGATTATTTGGCTCGCGAAATCGGGGTAACCTATGTGCCCGACGCCGCCCGCATCCGCCTTAACGGCTTGCGCATCTATGCGGCCCACGGCGACGGATTGGGACCGGGGGATAAAAAATACAAGATGTTGAAGAAAATATTTAGCCACCCTTTGTCCCGCACCCTGTATCGAATCCTCCACCCCGATTGGGGGATTCCGCTGGCTTTGTGGTTTTCGCATCGAAGCCGCAGGCATACGCCGCCGGAAATCACCCGTTTTTTGGGGCCCGAGCGCGAACATTTGATGATCCACAGCCGGAAAGTGTTGGAGCGCGAACCCTACGATTATTTTATTTTCGGACACCGTCATCATGCGGTGATGCATCCGCTCACTGATAAGGCAATGTATATCAACTTGGGAGATTGGATCAACCTCTTTACCTATGCCGAGAGCGACGGGCGGAAGGTGGAGCTTAAAAAATTCGAAGAATAAAATTTTTTTCGGTCTTGCGTACGAATAAAATTTTTTTTATTTTTGCATCGCTGTTTCGGCGGGACCATGGAGAGGATGAATGAAGGAGGCTTCTGCCGGAAGGGCAACGAGGTGCGGTAGTTCAGCAGGTTAGAATACCGGTCTGTCACACCGGTGGTCGCGGGTTCGAGTCCCGTCCGCACCGCTTGAGGAGCCGTCCGAATTTTCGGGCGGTTTTTTTATTTGGGAAATTTTCGACCGGTTGTAAGTTCATCGAGCGTTTCCTCTCTTCGGTGAGCGCTTATGGTTTTTTCTTAGTAAAGCGTCATTTTCAAGTCTCCGAATTTTTCGGGTCCGAAATTTCTTGGTAAATTTCTTCAATATTTCCGCCATGGACATTCGCACCGCCTTTTTCACTCATCCTGGAGAAATTCGTCCTTATAACCAGGACGCTTTACTTTGCGGCGGGTTGGTGAGCGTATTCGGGAGCGGCGGACATCATCCCGAACCCGAGGAATTGTTTGCCTTTGTGGCCGACGGGGTGGCGGGTTCGCCCGCCGGGGAGTTCGCTTCGTCTTTTGTGTTGAGCCGCTTGGCCGCACTGGAAAAAGAAGTGCGCCGCGAGCCTCAAGACACCCTTTTTCGTATAAACGTGGAGTTGCTGGAAGCGGCCCAAAAGGCCGGCCACCTTGGAAGCGCCACCACCTTGAGCGGGTTCTTCCTTCGGGAATTTAGGCCTGTGATCCTTCATGCCGGCGATTCGGAAGTATGGCTATGGCGCGAAGGTGTGTTTCGCAAGCTCACGCCCCCTCAAGTTTGGGATCCGGCCATTCCCAATAGCCCCATCGTGTCTTTTTTCGGCGGAGACGGCATGTATCTCGATCCCTTTATCGTCGAACAGGACGAGCCCGTTCGCTCCGGCGACGTATGGCTGGTATGCACCGACGGATTGATGAAAGTGTTCGAACCTTTCGAAGCAGCCTCCCTGATTGCCGATCATCGCGAAGAGCCTCTCCGCTTGCGGGACATTCTCCTGAAAATCGTCCTGGCGCGTACGGCTCCCGACAACGTGAGCGCCATCGTGGCGGCGGTGTTTTAACCTATATTATATATAATAGGTATAAATAAGCCCCGTAAAGCGGCCGGGGAGCGTTTTCTTTTGACGGATAATTTGAAATTCAGAAAAAAACTTTCTATATTTGCACGCCAATTTTGACAAACCATATTGTATGCCGACGATTCAGCAACTCATACGGAAAGGGCGCAAAAAGATTGTGAAGAAAAGCAAATCGGTAGCGCTTGGTGGTAATCCGCAAAAGCGCGGGGTTTGCATTCGCGTGTACACGACTACGCCGAAAAAGCCCAATTCGGCCATGCGCAAGGTGGCCCGTGTGCGTTTGACCAACGGCAACGAGGTCAACGCTTACATTCCGGGTGAGGGCCACAACTTGCAGGAACACTCGATCGTGTTGGTACGCGGCGGCCGGGTCAAAGATTTGCCCGGTGTGAAATACCACATCATTCGCGGTGCATTGGATACCGCCGGAGTGGAAGGACGCCGCCAACGTCGCTCCAAATACGGAACCAAACGACCTAAAGATAAAAAATAAGGTAGATGAGAAAAGGTAAACCCAAACGGCGCAAACTGGATCCGGATCCTAAGTTTAACGATCCGCTGGTAACGCGTTTCGTCAATAATATTATGTGGGAAGGCAAGAAGTCGCTTGCTTTCCGTTTGTTTTATGATGCCTTGGATATCGTGGACAAAAAGAAAGAAGATCCCGACAAATCGGCCTTGGAAATTTGGAAACAGGCATTGAGCAACGTGATGCCTCACGTGGAAGTGCGCAGCCGCCGAATCGGGGGAGCCACCTTCCAAATTCCGGTGCCCGTGCGTCCCGAACGTAAGATTTCGCTGGGCATGAAATGGTTGATCAAATATGCGCGTCAGCGCAACGAGAAGAGCTTCCCTCAAAAGCTGGCGGCCGAAATTTTGGCGGCCTACAAAGAAGAGGGCGGCGCCGTGAAGAAGCGCAACGACACCCACCGAATGGCCGAGGCCAACAAGGCGTTTTCGCATTTCAGATTCTAAAAAGGAAAAGGAGAGATGGCAAGAAAGGACTTAACCAAAGTTCGAAATATAGGGATTGCCGCACACATCGATGCGGGCAAGACCACCACGACCGAGCGGATCCTCTATTATACGGGGATTACGCACAAAATCGGCGAGGTGCACGAAGGTGCGGCAACCATGGACTGGATGGAGCAAGAGCAAGAACGCGGAATTACCATCACGTCGGCGGCCACCCGGTGCGAATGGCCTTATAAAGGCGAAAAATACCAGATCAACATCATCGACACTCCCGGCCACGTGGACTTTACCGTGGAAGTGGAGCGGTCGCTCCGGGTGTTGGACGGAATGGTGGCCCTCTTCAGCGCCGTGGACGGCGTAGAGCCCCAATCCGAAACCGTATGGCGGCAAGCCGACAAGTATAAGGTGCCCAGGATCGGATTCGTTAACAAAATGGACCGGCAGGGCGCCGATTTTTTTAATGTGGTTCGCCAAGTAAAGGAGATGCTCGGCGGAAATGCGGTGCCCATTCAGGTGCCCATCGGCGAAGAGGCCGATTTCCGCGGAGTGGTGGACCTCATCAGCAAACAAGCCATCATTTGGAACGAGGAGGATTTGGGCATGACCTACGAAGTGGTGCCCATTCCCGAAGAGCTCAAAGACACCGTCGAAGAATATCGCGCCAAGCTCATTGAAGCCGTAGCCGAATACGACGAAAAATTGATGGAAAAATTCTTCGAGGACGAAGACTCCATCACCGAAGACGAAATCATCGCCGCCTTGCGCGCCGCCACCATCGATATGTCGATCATTCCCATGTTGGCCGGCTCGGCTTTCAAAAACAAAGGCGTGCAAGCCTTGCTCGACGCCGTGATTCGCTTTCTCCCTTCGCCCGTGGACATAGGCGCGGTGGAAGGCATCGACCCGCGCACGGGCGAGAAAGTGACCCGCAAACCTTCGTATGACGATCCCTTCACGGCATTGGCATTCAAAATCGCCACCGACCCCTACGTGGGCCGTTTGGCATACTTCCGCGTATATTCGGGAGAATTGCAAGCCGGTAGCACGGTGCTCAACACCCGTTCGGGCAAGAAAGAGCGAATCTCCCGTATCTATCAAATGCATGCCAACAAGCAAAATCCCATTCCCGAAATCGGCGCGGGAGACATCGGCGCCGGCGTAGGGTTCAAAGATATCAAAACCGGAGACACCCTGTGCGACGAAAAGCATCCCATTGTGCTGGAATCCATGGATTTCCCGGATCCGGTGATCGGGATTGCGGTGGAACCCAAAACCAAAGCCGACATGGACAAATTGGGCATGGCCCTGTCCAAATTGGCCGAAGAAGACCCCACTTTCCAGGTGAAAACCGACGAAAACACGGGGCAAACCATTATCTCCGGGATGGGTGAGCTCCACCTGGAAATCATCGTCGATCGCCTCAAGCGGGAATTCAAAGTGGACGTGAACGTGGGTCAGCCGCGCGTGGAATACAAAGAAGCCCTCACCACGCCGGTGGACCATCGCGAAGTGTACAAGAAACAAACGGGTGGACGCGGTAAGTTCGCCGACATCATCTTCACCCTCGAACCCGCCGAGGAAGGCAAGCAGGGATTGGAATTCGTCAATGAAATCAAAGGGGGTAACATTCCCAAGGAATTTATTCCTTCGGTAGAAAAAGGGTTCAAGGAAGCCATGAAGAGCGGTCCGTTGGCGGGCTTCGAAGTGGAAGGCATGAAGGTAACCCTCAAGGACGGATCGTTCCACCCCGTGGACTCCGACTCGCTCTCCTTCGAGCTGGCCGCCAAATTGGGCTTCAAGGAAGCCGCCAAAAAGGCCAACCCCATCCTGTTGGAACCCATTATGAAGCTCGAAGTGGTGACGCCCGAAGAATATATGGGCGATATCATCGGAGATTTGAACCGCCGGCGCGGCCAGGTATTGAACATGACCGACCGTGCGGGAGCCAAAGTGATCAAAGCGCACGTGCCGCTGTCCGAAATGTTCGGATACGTGACCGTGTTGCGTACCCTGTCGTCGGGCCGGGCCACTTCGTCCATGGAATTCTCCCACTATGCCCCGGCACCTGAGAACATCGCCGAAGAAGTCATCAAAAAAGAACGCGAATAATCCCTACAGCTATGGCTTACCAAAAAATACGTATAAAACTCAAATCTTACGATCATAATTTGATCGACCGGTCGGCCGAAGAAATCGTCCGTACCGTCAAGCAATCGGGTGCTTTCGTGAAGGGGCCCATTCCCTTGCCCACCAAAAAACGGATTTTCACCGTGTTACGTTCACCCCACGTGAACAAAAAATCGCGGGAGCAATTCCAACTCAACACCCATAAACGATTGATCGACATCTACACCTCGTCGGGAAAAACCATCGACGCCCTGATGAAGATGGAATTGCCCGGCGGCGTGGAAGCCGAAATAAAAGTGAACTAAAAAAGGAGAAAAGATGCCCGGATTAATAGGAAGAAAAATAGGGATGACGAGCTTCTTCGATGAAAACGGGAAAAACGTGCCCGTTACCGTCATCGAAGTATTGCCCAACGCCGTCGTCCAAGTCAGAACCAAGGAAAAGGACGGCTATGAAGCCCTGCAACTTGGTTTCGATGACAAAAAAGAAAAGCGAACCACCAAGCCCATGTTGGGGCACTTCAAAAAAGCCGGTGTTTCGCCCAAAAAAGTGTTAGTCGAATTCCAAGGATTTGAAAAAGAATACCAACCCGGCGACGAAATCCGCGTGGAAGACGTATTCCGGGAAGGCGAATATGTGGACGTGACGGGAACGTCGAAAGGTAAAGGATTCCAAGGGGTGGTCAAACGCCACGGATTTGCGGGCGTAGGTCAGGCCACTCACGGACAGCACAACCGTTTGCGCGCTCCCGGTTCCATCGGTGCTTCGGCCGACCCTTCGCGGGTGTTCAAAGGTATGCGCATGGCCGGACGCATGGGTAACGAGCGCGTGACGGTGCAAAACCTCAAGGTGATGAAGATCATTCCCGAAAAGAATTTGCTGATCGTCAAAGGGAATGTGCCGGGACACAAAAAATCGTACGTTTTAATCCGCAAGTAAAATGGAAGTAAAAGTTTACAACATACAAGGACAGGAAACCGGGCGCACCGTGGAGCTGGCCGACGAAATTTTCGGCATCGAGCCCAACGAACATGCCATGTACCTGGACGTGAAGCGCTACCTGGCCGCCCAGCGCCAAGGCACCCATAAAGCCAAAGAGCGCAGTGAAGTGGCCGGAAGCACGCGCAAGATCAAGCGCCAAAAAGGTACGGGTACGGCCCGGGCCGGAAGCATCAAGAACCCGCTCTTCCGGGGCGGGGGACGCGTGTTCGGTCCCCGTCCGCGCGATTATCGCATCAAGCTCAACAAAAAACTCAAGCAACTGGCCCGCAAATCGGCTTTGAGTTATATGATGAAGGAAGGCAAGATCAAAGTGATCGAGGATTTTACCCTGGAAGCACCCAAAACCAAAGAAATGGTCAAAATCCTCGACAATTTGCAAGCGGGTAATGCCAAAGCCTTGCTGGTGCTGGGAGATGTGGATAAAAACGTATATTTGTCCTCCCGCAATTTGCCGCTGGTTAAAATCGTAAGAGGCTCGGACTTAAACACTTATGTAATCCTCAACGGCGGAAATCTGTTGATCAGCGAATCGGGAGTGGCCCAAATCGAACAAACATTAAAAAAGTAATCAGCCATGAGCATCATCAAACGGCCGATTTTGACGGAAAAAATGGTGGACCAAACGGATAAATACAACCGCTACGGATTTATCGTGGACATCAAGGCCACCAAAGAGGATATCAAGCGCGAAGTGGAGAAGCTTTACAACGTGGAGGTGCTCAAGGTGCGCACCATGATTTATCCGGCCCGCAAGAAGACCAAATATACGCGTAAGGGCGTGTTTACCAGCAAGGAAGGGGCTTACAAAAAAGCCCTTGTGGATTTGAAAGAAGGACAAAGCATCGATTTTTATAACCAATAATCGTCATGGGAGTAAGAAAACTTAAACCTACCACGCCGGGACAACGCTTTCGAGTGGTGAACGCTTTTGAAGAGCTCACCACCGACAAGCCGGAAAAATCGCTTTTGGCACCCAAGAAAAGCACCGGCGGTCGCAATAATTTGGGACGCCGCACCATGCGCTACCGCGGGGGCGGCCACAAACGTCGATACCGCATCATCGACTTCCGCCGTGATAAATTCGGCATTCCGGCTACGGTCAAAACCATCGAGTACGATCCCAACCGTTCGGCATTCATCGCATTGGTCGTATATGCCGACGGCGAAAAACGCTATATCATCGCACCCAACGAAATCAAGGTGGGCGATCAAATCATCAGCGGCGAAAAAGTGCCGGCCGAAATCGGCAACGCCATGCCCATGAAAAACATCCCGTTGGGCGCCATTATTCACAACATCGAGCTCAAGCCCGGCAAGGGCGGTCAGCTGGCCCGCAGTGCTGGAACCTTCGCCCAGTTGATGGCCAAAGAGGGCAAATACGTGGTCATCAAATTACCGTCGGGCGAAACGCGCCTGGTATTGGCCGACGGAATGGCCACCATCGGCGTGGTGTCCAACAGCGACCATCAGCTCGTCATGTCGGGTAAGGCCGGACGTTCGCGCTGGTTGGGACGTCGTCCCCGCACGCGCGGCGTGGCCATGAACCCGGTGGATCACCCCATGGGTGGGGGTGAAGGAAAGGCCTCGGGCGGTCATCCCCGCTCGCGCAAAGGTATTCCCGCCAAGGGATACAAGACCCGTAACAGGAAGAAGTACAGCAACAAGTTTATTCTCGAACGCCGCAAGAAATAATTGAATTATGGCCAGATCATTAAAAAAAGGTCCTTACGTTTACTATAAACTCGAACGCAAAGTTCGGCGCAACCTCGAGACGGGCAAAAAAGAGGTGATCAAAACCTGGTCGCGCGCCTCGATGATCACGCCCGACTTTGTGGGACAGACCATCGCCGTCCACAACGGACGTCAATTCATACCGGTGTATATCACCGAAAACATGGTGGGGCATAAATTGGGAGAATTCGCCCCCACGCGTACGTTCCGCGGTCATGCGGGCGCAAAAAACAAAGGTAAAAAACGCTGATTATGGGACGTAGAAAATACGAAATGGCGCAACGCCTCAAGGAGGAGAAGAAAAACCGGGTGACGGCCAAATTGCGTTACTTGCGCACTTCGGCCCGCAAAGCCCGCCTGGTAGCCGACCTGATCCGCGGCAAGCGGGTAACCGAGGCATTGAACATCCTCAAATTCACCCCTCGCGGAACGGCACCGGCTTTTGAAAAACTCCTCATCAGCGCCCTCAACAATTGGGAACAGAAAAACCCCGACCGGGATATTGAAGACGCCGATCTTTATATCAAGGAAATCCGCGTGGACGAAGCGGGCATGCTCAAACGGATTCAACCGGCGCCCCAAGGACGGGCCCACCGGATCCGCAAACGTTTAAGTCACATCACCATCGAATTGGGAGAAAAAGAATAAGCAGTATGGGACAAAAAACCAACCCGATAGGTAACCGGCTGGGCATCATCCGCGGATGGGATTCCATGTGGTTCGGTAAGAAGAAGTACCAGGATTTTGTCCACGAAGATTATATGATCCGCAAATACATCAACGAGCGGGTCAAAAAGATGGCGCGCAACAAAATCGTGTCGCACATCTATATCGAGCGCAAGTCGCCCGACAGCATCGACGTAACCATCACCACCGCCCGTCCGGGCATTATCATCGGCAAGGGCGGCAAGGAAGTGGACAAACTCAAGGAAGAGCTCAAGAAGCTCACCGGCAAAGAGGTGCAAATCAACATCCACGAAATCCGACGTCCCGAATTGGACGCCACGCTGGTGGCCCAAAACATCGCCCGCCAGGTGGAAAACCGCATCTCGTATCGCCGCGCCATCAAGCAGGCCATCGCCTCCACCATGCGGATGAAGGCCGAAGGAATCAAAGTCCAAATCAGCGGACGCTTGAACGGAGCCGAAATGGCACGTACCGAAACCTACATGGACGGACGCGTACCGTTGTCCACCTTCCGCGCCGACATCGATTACGCCCTCGAAGAAGCCCACACCACCTACGGACGCATAGGCGTAAAAGTGTGGATCATGAAGGGCGAAGTGTACGGCAAGCGCGACCTGAACCCGCTGGTGGGAATCAAACAAAAAGACAAACGCAGAACGCGACGCAACCGACGACGATAAAATCCGGAAACCATGTTACAACCGAAAAAATATAAATATCGTAAGCAACAGAAAGGGCGGATCAAAGGCAATGCCCAGCGGGGCCATCGCCTGGCCTTCGGCATGTACGGCATCAAGACCCTGGATCCGGGTTGGATATCGGCCCGCCAGATCGAAGCCGCCCGTGTGGCCGCCACCCGTTACATGAAACGGGAAGGCCAATTGTGGATCAAGATTTTCCCCGACAAGCCCATTACCAAAAAACCGCTCGAAGTACGTATGGGTAAAGGTAAGGGGAACGTGGAATACTGGGCGGCCGTGGTGAAGCCGGGCAAGATCCTCTTCGAAGTGGACGGCGTGCCCGAAGAGGTGGCCCGCGAAGCCCTTCGGCTGGCGGCTCAGAAATTGCCCGTGCGATGTAAGTTTGTACGTGCACCCGAATTGGGACAAAAATAAATTGAGCTATGAAAATGCAAGAAATACGCGCGCTTAGCGATGCCGATTTGTTGGAAAAAATCAAGGAGATGAAGACCGATTATGCCAAACTCAAAATATTGCATAAGGTCTCGCCCCTTGAAAATCCGCTGGAGTTGCGCCACATGCGCAAAACCATCGCCCGTTTGCTTACGGAGAAAAAAGCTCGCGGTTTAAAATAACGAGTCATGGAAGAGAAAAAACGAAACTTACGAAAAGAACGGGTAGGGATCGTGGTGTCGGACAAAATGGACAAATCGGTCGTGGTGGCCGAAGTGAAGAAGGTGAAGCATCCCAAATACCATAAATTCGTCCTGCGCACCAAAAAATATGTGGCGCACGACGAAAACAACGAAGCCCGTGAAGGCGACAAGGTGCGGATCATGGAAACCCGCCCTTTGAGCAAGCGCAAGCGTTGGAGAATAGTGGAAATAATCGAAAGAGCCAAGTAAGATGATACAACAAGAAACCCGCGTAAAAGTAGCAGACAATACCGGCGCCAAGGAAGCATTGGTCATCCGCGTGCTGGGTGGCACGCGTCGCCGCTACGCCAGTGTGGGCGATAAAGTGGTGGTGACCGTCAAGCAAGCCACGCCCAACGGAAGCGTGAAGAAAGGCCAAATTTCCACCGGCGTGGTGGTGCGCACAAAAAAAGAAGTGCGCCGCCCCGACGGGTCGTACATTCGCTTTGACGACAATGCCATCGTGTTGCTCAACGCCCAAGGCGAAATGCGAGGAACCCGCGTATTCGGGCCCGTGGCCCGCGAATTGCGGGATAAGAAATTTACCAAAATCATCTCGTTGGCGTCGGAAGTATTATAAATCGGATTGACATGAAAAAATTCAAAATAAAAAAGGGCGACCTGGTGCAAGTGATGGCCGGTAAGGACCGCGGCGCCAAAGGTCATGTGTTGGAAGTGATCCGCTCGAAAGACCGGGTGATCGTGGAAGGGGTAAACATCATTAAAAAACGGGTGAAACCCTCCACCGAAAACCCGTCGGGCGGGATTATCGAAAAAGAAGCGCCCATCCACATTTCCAACGTCATGTTGGTGGATCCCAAAACGGGAGAACCCACCCGTGCGGGATACAAATTCGTGGACGGCAAAAAAGTACGGTACGCGAAAAAATCCGGAGAACAAATTTAAGCCATGAACTACGAACCCAGACTGAAAAAGGAATATCGCGAAAAGGTGGTGCCCGCCCTGATGGAAGAATTCGGGTACAAAAACAAGATGCAAGTGCCCAAATTGGAAAAAATCGTGGTGAGCCGCGGTGTGGGTCAGGCCACCCAGGATAAAAAGCTGGTGGACTATGCCGTGGAAGAGCTCACCGCCATTACGGGCCAAAAAGCAGTGCCCACCATAGCCAAACGCGACGTGGCCGCCTTCAAATTGCGGCGCGGCATGCCCATCGGCGCCAAAGTGACCCTCCGGGGCGATCGCATGTACGAGTTTCTCGACAAGCTCATCACCATCGCTTTGCCCCGGGTGCGCGATTTTCAGGGCATTAAGCGCGACGCCTTCGACGGACGCGGCAACTATAACCTGGGAATCACCGAACAAATCATCTTCCCCGAAATCGATTTCGACAAAATCCACAAAATCGCGGGGATGGACATCACCTTCGTAACTACGGCAAAAACCGATAAGGAAGCATTCGCATTACTCGAAAAGTTGGGATTACCTTTTAAAAAGAAAAAATAACCTATGGCCAAAGAATCCATGAAAGCCCGCGAACGCAAGCGGGCCAAGCTTATCGCCAAATATGCCGAAAAACGGCGGAAACTCAAAGAAGCCGGAGACTGGGAAGGTCTTCAACGCCTCCCCAAAAATTCCGTACCCATCCGGTATCACAACCGGTGCAAGGTAACGGGACGTCCGCGCGGATACATCCGCTTTTTCGGTATTTCCCGTATCACCTTCCGAGAGATGGCCAATCAAGGCCTGATCCCGGGCGTGAAAAAAGCCAGTTGGTAAAAAAGAAGAATCATGCATACAGATCCGATAGCAGACTATTTGACGCGCATACGGAACGCCCAGGCGGCACGGCACCGCGTGGTGAAAATCCCTTCGTCCAAAATGAAGGAAACCATCACCCGTATCCTCAAAGATCAGGGGTACATCCTCAATTACAAAGTTGAAAAGGACGAAAAGGGGCACCCGGTGCTGAAAATCGCTTTGAAATACGATAAGGAAACCGGCGAGCCCGTCATCAAAGGACTCAAACGGGTGAGCAAGCCGGGATTGCGCAAATATGCCGATGCCAAAAACCTGCCCAAAGTGATCAACGGATTGGGCATCGCCATTATCTCCACGTCCAAGGGCATTATGACCGACAAACAGGCCCGCCGGGAAAACGTGGGCGGCGAAGTGATCGCATACATTTATTAAAAACGAACGAAGCATGTCACGGATAGGATTCAAACCGGTTGAAATTCCCGAGAAGGTAAAAGTGGAATATAAGGACGGCGTGTTGCACGTGTCCGGTCCTTTGGGCGAATTGTCGTTGCCCATCAAGGACGTGGAAATCGAAATCGACGACGAAAAGAAAGAAATTCGCGTCAACCGCTTGTCCGAATCCAAGCATCACAAATCCATGCACGGCCTTTACCGCTCGCTCATCTACAATATGGTGAAAGGAGTAGCCGAAGGATGGACCAAAGAGTTGGAACTGGTGGGCGTGGGTTATCAGGCCAAAAACCAGGGACAGCTCCTGGAGCTCGCATTGGGGTATTCGCACAATATCATTTTCGAAATTCCGCCCGAAGTCAAGGTGGAAACCTTCTCGGAAAAAGGGAAAAACCCGCGGATCAAGCTCACCTCCCACGACAAACAATTGGTGGGACAGATAGCCGCCAAGATCCGCTCGTTGCGCAAACCCGAACCTTACAAAGGTAAAGGCGTGCGCTACGTGGGTGAAGAAATCAGACGTAAACAAGGTAAAACCGCTTAACGCATAAAAAACACGGAAGTATGGGTTTGACAAAAGTGGAAAGGGCCAAACGCATCCGCCGCCGGATTCGCAAGAAGATCAAGGGTACGCCCGAGCGGCCGCGTTTGTCGGTATTCCGAAGCAACAAAGAAATTTACGCCCAAATCATAGATGACACGGCGGGCATCACGTTGGCCGCCGCATCGTCGCGCGATAAGGACATCGCCGCCAAGGAAGGCACCAAGACCGAAAAGGCCGCCATGGTGGGCGAAAAAATTGCCGCCATCGCGCTGGAGAAAGGCATCGACAAAGTGGTATTCGACCGGGGCACCCACATTTATCACGGGCGCATTAAAGCCCTGGCCGAAGGTGCCCGCAAAGGAGGTTTAAAATTTTAAGTTATGCTGGAAAAATACAAACACGTACGCAGGATAAACCCGGCCGGCCTCGATTTGCAAGAGCGGCTGGTATCGGTACGCCGGGTGACCAAGGTCACCAAAGGGGGGCGCACCTTCAGCTTTTCGGCTCTGGTGGTGGTAGGTGACGGAAACGGCATCGTGGGATTCGGCGTGGGTAAATCGAAAGAGGTGCCCGACGCCATCCAGAAAGCCACCGAAAACGCCAAGAAAAATTTGGTGAAAGTGCCGGTGCTGAAAGGTACGGTGCCCCACGAGCAATACGGAAAATTCGGAGGCGCCAAAGTGTTTATCAAACCCGCATCTCCGGGTACGGGAGTGATTGCCGGCGGCCCCATTCGTGCCGTGCTGGAATCGGCGGGCGTGCACAACGTGCTGACCAAATCGTTGGGTTCGTCCAACCCCCACAACGTGGTGAAAGCCACCATGGATGCCCTGCTTAAAATGCGCGATCCCTACACGGTGGCCAAACAACGGGGTATTACCCTGGACAAATTGTTTAACGGTTAAAAAATCGATCAGCCATGAAAAAGGTGCTCATTACCAAAGTGCGCAGCACGATCAACCGGCCCAAGGATCAAAAACGAACCATGGAAGCGCTGGGATTGCGCAAGATCGGCCAGTCGCGCGAGCATGTGCTCACGCCCCAGATTGAAGGCATGATCAAGAAAGTGAAACATTTGATTAAAGTCGAAGAAATTTAAAAATCGAGGCCATGAAATTATCGAATCTCAAACCCGCCAAAGGGTCCACCCATAAACAAATCCGCGTAGGCCGCGGCGAAGGAAGCAAGAAAGGAGGTACTTCCGGTCGCGGTCATAAGGGCGCCAAGTCGCGTTCGGGATATTCGCGCAAAGCCGGATACGAAGGCGGACAAATGCCCCTGTACCGACGGGTGCCCAAATTCGGGTTCACCAACGTCAACCGCGTGGAATACACGCCTCTGAACCTGGCCACCTTGCAAGCCTGGGTGGACAAAGGAGTCATCAAAGATTACGTGGATACGGACATGTTGTATGAAATGAAGTTCATCTCCAAAAACGAAAAGGTTAAACTTCTGGCCAAAGGCGAGCTCAACGCACCCTTGACCGTCAAGGTGCACAAGGCCTCCAAAAAAGCCGTGGAAGCGGTGGAGAAAGCCGGAGGCAAGGTGGAATTCATTTAAACCAGCGCTCATGAAGAAGATTTGGGATACCCTCCGGGCCGTTTGGCAAATCAAAGAATTACGCACCAAGATTCTGTTTACCTTAAGCTTGATTTTGGTTTACCGATTCGGTGCGCAGGTAACCTTGCCGGGCATCGACCCTACCCAGCTCCAAAATCTGGCCCAACAGGCCACGGGCAACCCCTTGTTGGACTTGCTCAACCAATTTACGGGGGGCGCCTTCGCCAAAGCGTCGGTTTTCGCCCTGGGTGTGATGCCTTACATTTCGGCTTCCATTATCGTGCAATTGATGGGTGTGGCGGTGCCTTACATCCAGAAGCTCCAAAAATCGGGGGAAAGCGGGCGAAAAAAAATCACCCAGCTTACCCGATATCTCACCCTGGCCGTCACCCTCATCCAGGGGCCCGGCTACCTGTATAACCTGCACACCATCTTGCCGCGCGAAGCCTTTTTGTTGCCC
Source organism: Chlorobiota bacterium (assembly GCA_013153605.1). Lineage (GTDB taxonomy): Bacteria > Bacteroidota > Bacteroidia > Flavobacteriales > Flavobacteriaceae > JAADED01. Next base: position 38,125 of record JAADED010000038.1, read on the forward strand.
GACAGCCTGTTTATTCCCACGGCCATGATCATTCTCTCGACAGGCACGATTTTTGCCATGTGGTTGGGGGAAAAGATCACGGACAAGGGCATAGGCAACGGTATCTCCATCTTGATCATGATCGGTATTTTGGCCCGCTTGCCGCAGGCCTTGTTCCAGGAATTTACCGCCCGGGTGACCAACCAGCAGGGCGGATTGATGTTGTTCCTCTTTGAAATGGTGGTATGGCTGGGCGTGATTGCCATCAGCATTTATTTGGTGCGAGCCTATCGGCCCGTGCCCGTGCAATATGCGCGACGCAATTATACGGGCGGATACGAAAAGAACATTTTCGGCAGTCGCCAGTACATACCTTTGAAGTTGAACGCCGCCGGCGTGATGCCCATCATCTTCGCCCAGGCCATCATGTTCATTCCCTCATTGTTGGTCTCGTTTTCCGATGCGGAATGGGCCAAGAAGATCCAAAACATTTTCGGGAACATATTCGACCCGTGGTATAATGTGGTGTTCTTTATCATGATTGTGGTCTTTACATATTTCTATACCGCCATCACGGTCCAAACCAACCAGATCGCCGAAGATCTCAAGCGAAGCGGCGGCTTTATCCCCGGCATACGTCCCGGCACGCAAACGGCCGAATATTTGGACGAAATCCTTTCGAAAATCACCTTGCCGGGCGCCATTTTCCTGGGCTTGATCGCCATCTTGCCCATTTTCGTGTACCACCTCTTCGGCATGCAACAATCGTGGGCCATGTTTTACGGCGGTACGTCCCTGTTGATTATCGTGGGTGTGGCCATGGATACCATCCAACAAATCGAGGCCTACCTGCTCAACAGGCATTATGACGAGCTCTTGCGCACCGGAAGACGGCGAAACATTTGATTATGGCAAAACAAAAAGCAATAAAAGTCGACGGCGTCATCAAGGAAGCCCTGTCCAACGCCATGTTTCGCGTGGAGTTGGAAAACGGACATATTGTCACCGCCCATATTTCGGGAAAAATGCGGATGCACTATATCCGCCTGTTGCCCGGCGATCGCGTGGCGGTGGAATTGAGCCCCTACGATTTGACACGGGGAAGAATCACCTACAGATATTGAAAAATTAAAACGAGCAATAAAAATGAAAGTACGAGCATCGATCAAAAAGCGAAGTCCCGAGGACAAAATCGTGCGCCGCAAAGGGCGGTTGTATGTGATCAACAAGAAAAATCCGAAACATAAACAAAGACAAGGATAATTATGGCACGGATAGCAGGAGTTGACTTGCCCAAAAACAAACGCGGCGAAATCGCGCTGACTTACATATTCGGCGTGGGCCGCAGCCGGTCGAAAGAAATTTTGGCCAAGGCCGGCGTGGATCCCGACAAGCGCGTCAAAGATTGGGACGACCATGACGTGGCATCCATCCGCAAAGTGATTGCGGATTACAAACTGGAAGGTGCCCTCAGGTCCGAAATTCAGATGAACATCAAACGGTTGATGGATATCGGTTCGTATCGCGGTATCCGCCACCGTTTGGGATTGCCCGTGCGGGGTCAGAAAACCAAAAACAACGCCCGCACGCGTAAGGGTAAACGTAAAACCGTTGCGAACAAGAAGAAAGCAACCAAGAAATAAGAGCGTATTAATTTGAACCGTTATGGCAAAATCGAGAACCAAAAAGCGTAAGGTCAAAGTGGACCCGGTGGGAGAAGCCCACATTCAGGCCACTTTCAACAATATTATCATCTCGTTGACCAATACCAAGGGCGAAGTGATCGCCTGGTCGTCGGCCGGTAAGATGGGCTTCAAGGGGTCGAAGAAGAACACCCCTTATGCGGCTCAGGTGGCGGCCGAAGATGCGGCCAAGGCGGCCTACGAAGCCGGATTGCGCCGGGTGCGGGTATTCGTCAAAGGCCCCGGCAACGGACGGGAAGCGGCTATCCGTACCATCCATAACAACGGGATCGAGGTCATCGAAATCATCGACGTGACGCCCATCCCTCACAACGGATGCCGTCCGCCCAAACGACGACGTGTGTAACAGGAAAACCGCATTGATATGGCAAGATACAGAGGACCCAAAACCAAAATAGCGCGACGCTTCGGCGACCCGATTTTCGGGCCCGACAAATATTTCGAACGGCGCAAATACCCTCCCGGCCAGCACGGATTGATGCGCAAGCGACGCAAAAAATCGCAATACGCCATCCAGCTGGACGCCAAAATGAAAGCCAAACATATTTACGGCGTGTTGGAACGCCAATTTAAAAACACCTTTAAAAAAGCGGCTCAGGCCGGGGGTAACACGGGCGAAGTGTTGTTGCAATTGCTCGAATCGCGATTGGACAACGTGGTCTATCGCCTCGGCATAGCGCCCACCCGCCGGGCGGCCCGCCAATTGGTGTCGCACAAACATATCACCGTAAACGGACGCGTGGTCAACATTCCTTCCTACACCCTCCGTCCGGGCGACAAAGTGGGCGTGCGCACCAAGTCCAAAAGCCTGGAAGTGATCCAGGAATCGCTGGCCAACCGCACCAATCAATACGATTGGCTGACGTGGGACGACGAAAAGATGGAAGGCACCTTCGTGACCGTGCCCACGCGCGAACAAATTCCCGAAAACATCGAGGAACACCTCATCGTGGAATTGTACTCCAAGTAATAACTAAAAATGAATTCATTGGAAATGACCGGATTAAAACTGGACTTTCAAATACCCAAGGAAGTAACCGAGCTGGAAGCCAAGGGCAATACCGCGCGGTTCGAGTTCAAACCCCTCGAGCCGGGCTTCGGCCTCACCATCGGCAACGCATTGCGCCGGGTGTTGTTGTCGGCCCTTGAAGGATACGCCATCACGTCGGTGCGCTTTCAAGGCGTGGACCACGAATTCAGCACCATCGACGGCGTGGTGGAAGACGTTACCAGCATCGTGTTGAACCTCAAACAAATTCGATTTAAAGCCAAATCGGACGACGTGGAAAGCGAAAAAGTGCACGCCACCTTGCAAGGCAAGGAAGTATATACGGCGGGCGATTTGCAACCTTTTATCCGCAATTTCGAAATCCTCAATCCCGATTTGGTATTGATGACCACCGACGGCAAGGTGAAAATCGACATGGTGTTTGAAATCAACAAGGGCCGGGGTTATGTGACGGCCGAAGAGACCAAAAAGCCCGACATGCCTTTCGGGACCATCTTTATGGACGCCATCTTCTCGCCCATCAAACATGTGAATTATTCGATCGAAAACTACCGCGTGGGTCAAAAAACCGACTATGAACGCCTCATCATCGAGGTAACCACCGACGGTTCCATCACCCCGCGCAAGGCATTGGCCGAATCGGCCAAAATTTTGATCAAGCATTTCATCCTGTTCTCCGACGAAAAGCTGATGATTCCCAGCGATGCGGGCGAGGAAGAAGGCGAATTGGACGAACAAGCCATGCAAATGCGTGCCCTCCTCAAAACCAAAATCGAGGATTTGGGCATAGGATCGCGATCGCTCAACTGCCTCAAGGCGGCCGAAGTGAACACCTTGGGAGATTTGGTCCAGTACACCAAAAACGATTTGCTGAAGCTCCGCAACTTCGGCAAAAAGTCGCTCGAAGAGCTGGAGAAAATAGTCGAAGAAAAAGGATTGAGCTTCGGCATGGATTTGTCCAAATACAAACTCGACTAATCGCATAAGCCAGAAAGTTATGAGACACCGGAAAAAATTCAACCACCTGGGACGCAAGGCGGAACACCGCAAAGCGCTGTTGCGCAACCTGTCGGCGGCCCTGATCGAACATAAACGTATTCACACCACCTTGGCCAAAGCCAAAGCGTTGCGCATGTTTTTGGAGCCGCTGATCACCCGCAGTAAGGAGGATACCATGCACAACCGCCGCATGGTGTTCCGCAAGTTGCAAAACAAATATGCCGTGACGGAATTGTTCCGAAACATCGCCGACAAAATAGGCGACCGTCCGGGGGGTTACCTGCGCATCATCAAATTGGGCACCCGCCAAGGGGATAATGCCGAAATGGCCTTGATCGAATTCGTGGATTACAACACCACCTACACCAAAGACGAAAAGGCCAAGAAAACCCGCCGACGCCGACGTCGCAAAAAAGCAGGAACGCCCGCCGAGGACCAAGCGCCTCAAACCGGCGACCAAAATACCGAAGAAGCGGCCGAATAAGGCGGACGCCTTTCAAAAAAACGAATCCGAATCCTGTCCCGGGATTCGGATTTTTTTATTTGGAACGGAGGGATGCCTGCCATTTTTGCACCGTACCCTGTCTTTTTGGAACCAGTGAGCAAAAAATAACGCGCGGGGTTTGGTTTTTGCGGAAAAAATGCCGAACTTTTATGAAAAATTTATACCCATGACCGATCTGGAAAAAGCCATGCTCGAAATCGCCAAATTGGCCATCGAGGAAGAATTCGTGGGGCGCCCCCTGATCGACAAGGAGTATTACATCAGCCGTTTTCCCGAACTGGCCCGTCCGGGTGCGGTGTTCGTAACCCTTAACAAGGTGCGCGGCGGCGAGGAAATCTTGCGCGGATGTATCGGATCCATTCTTCCCACTCGCCCTTTGATCGACGACATTATCTACAACGCCAAGGCGGCCGCATTCTCCGACCCGCGGTTTCCTCCGTTGCAACCCCATGAACTCGACAACCTCGAAATCGAAATTTCCATCCTTTCCATTCCTGTGAAAGTGGAATATACCGACAAGGAAGATTTGCGACGCAAGATCATCCCCGGCAAACACGGAGTGATCCTCAAGCTCGACGGCCGTCAGGCCACCTTCCTGCCCCAAGTATGGGAGAAATTGCCCGACTTCGACATGTTCTTCGAACATTTGTGTCAGAAAGCGGGCTTGCCCGGTAATTGTTTGGATTACCATCCCGAAATCTACGTTTATACAGTTAAGGAAATCAAGGGATTATGGAAGGAGTAAACACCCACGTCAAAGTGGTGCCCGAAAAGTTTTGGGAAAAAAAGGGCAACCGCATCGTATGCAAATTATGCAGCCATTATTGCCACCTCAAAGAAGGTCAAGTGGGGGTATGCGGGGTCAACAAAAACGAGGGAGGCAAGCTGGTGAATCTGGTGTACGGCAAGATTGCGGCCCTTCATCTCGACCCCATCGAAAAGAAACCCCTCTACCACTTCCTTCCCGGCACCACGGCTTTGTCCATCGGCACGGTGGGTTGCAACATGCAATGCGCCTTTTGTCAAAACTGGCAAATCTCCCAAATCCGCAAGGTGGAACAGCAGGATTATGTGGCACCCGAAGAGTTGGTGCAATTGGCGGTCAAATACAAGGCCAAAAGCATCGCTTATACTTATAACGAACCCACCATTTTTTACCCCTATGCCCGCGACGTGGCCCTGGCCTCCAAGAAATACGACATTCGCAACGTGTTTGTGACCAACGGAATCGAAAGCAAGGAAGTGGTGGAAGACATGAAGGGCATCATCGACGCGGCCAACGTGGACTTTAAAGCCTACGACGAAAAATATTATCGCCGCGAACTGAAAGCGCCCTTTACGGTGCGGGAAACCATCGTGGGGATGAAAAAGAACGGGCTGTGGGTGGAAGTAACCACCCTCATCATCCCCGGCATCAACGACGATCCCGAACATTTGAAAAAAATCGCCGATTTTATCGCCAACAAAGCGGGAACGGAAACGCCGTGGCACCTCAGCGCTTTCCATCCAGATTACAAAATGCTGGACAAACCGCGCACGCCCCTCACCACTTTGGAACAGGCATACGAAATCGGGCGAAAGGCGGGATTGAAATTTATTTACATAGGTAACGTGGGTGTCAAAAACACCACGTATTGTCCCAATTGCAACGCCGCCCTCATCGAGCGGATCGGCTACGTGATTCTGGCCTACCGGCTGGTGGACGGAAAATGTTATAACTGTCATACCGAAATTCCGGGCGTATGGAAATGATCAGACGAGCAGGCAACCGTGGCAAATTTTATCCTTCCGACGGTGCCGTAATAGAAAAAATGATACTTCAGTGGAATGCCATTCTCGACGAGCATGGCATGACGTTTCCGGGCATAGTGCCCGAGGCGACTGTGTGCCCCCATGCGGGCTATGTGTACAGCGGATTTACGGCCAACACGGCTCACCGGCTTATTCCCCGCAAGGAACCCTTGCACGTTTTGGTGGTGGGGCCTTCCCATCACGTGTATATCGACGGCATGAGCCTGGGCGTGTTCGACGGATACGAAACGCCTTTCGGCACGTTGGCCGGCGATCCCGAAGCGGTGAAATTTCTCCGTCAGGTATATCCGTTTACTTTTGCTCCTCAAGCTCACTTTTTGGAACACAGCACGGAAACCCAATTTCCGTTTTTGAAGTACTACAATCCCGACGTCAAGGTTACCGAAGTGATTTACGGCACGGCCGGTCCGGGCGAGGTGGCCAAAGTGATTGCGGCCTTCAAGCAATTGCCGAGAAGCGTGGTGGTGGTATCCACCGACCTCAGCCACTATTATCCCCAAGAAGAGGCCAACAAGCTGGACGCCATTTGTATTGAAGCGGTCAAGACGTTGGATGTGTCCTTGCTCGACCGGGGATGCGAGGCATGCGGCAAAACGGGATTGGCGGCCGTTATTCAAACCGCCGCATTGGCCGGTTGGAAAAGCGAAGTGCTCGACTACCGGACCAGCGGCGACGTAACCGGCGATTATTCGGCCGTGGTGGGATATATGAGCGCAGCTTTCTACGAATAAGATTTTTAAATCCTCTTTCGCATACCGCCCCCGCCGGGGCGGTTTTTTTATGCGGGCGGCCCGTTCCGCCTTTTCTTATTAAATTTGTGAAAACCAAAATTGCGCTCCATGAAAAAAGTGCTGCGGATCTTTTTGTTCGCTCTTGCGCTCTTGCCCCTTCGGGCTCAACAGGATTCCGTCCTCATGTACATAGGCGACGAGCCCGTTACCGTGGCGGAATTCGAACGCATGTACACCAAAAACCTCGACTTGGTGCAAGATCCCCGACAAAAAGACATCGATTATTATAAAGACCTTTATATACGTTATCGCCTCCAATTGGCGGATGCCAAGGCCAAAGGCTACGACAAAGATCCGGGATTTTTGGCCGAATTCAACCGCTACCGGCGCGAATTGGCGCGTCAGTACCTCATCTTGCCGGGGGTAACCGATTCGTTGGTGCGCGAAGCATATGATCGCATGCAAAAGGACGTGAACGTCTCCCATATCATGGTGGCCCTTCCGCCCAATCCTACTCCGGCCGACACCCTTAAGGCCCGCAAGGAAATCTACCGCATTTACCAGCGTGCACGCAAAGGCGAAGATTTCGGCGAATTGGCCCGCCGCTACAGCGACGACCGCGCAACGGCCGCCCGGGGCGGAAACGTGGGGTGGTTTACCGTCTTCCAGACCGTATATCCGTTCGAATCGGCGGCTTACCGCACCCCGGTGGGACAAATATCGGAACCTTTCCGCACCAAATACGGCTATCACATCATCAAAAAAGAGGGAGAACGGCCGGCGGTGTACAAAGTGCAAGCCGCCCACATTATGGTGCTCAAAAAAGGCGATCCCGAAGCGGCCCGTCAAAAAATCCAAGATATTTATCGCCGGGTCAAAGAAGGGGAGGAGAGCTTCGAAGAATTGGCCCGTCGCTACAGCGAAGACATGCGTACCGCCCGCCAAGGGGGAATTATGCCGCCGTTCGGCGTAAGGGAAAAGGTGCCGGAATTCGAAGAAGCCGTTTTTGCCCTCGAAAATCCCGGAGATATCACGCCCCCGTTTGAAACGGAGAAAGCATGGCATATTGCCAAGTTGATCAAAAAATATCCGGTGCCTCCCTTCGAAGACATACGCAAAGAGCTGGAAGTACGCGTGGCCAAAAGCGACCGCGGCGAATTGGGGCGCCAAAAACTTATCGAAAAATTGCGGAACGACATTCCCGTGGAAGTCAAAGGCTCGTTGGCCCCGGTGTACCGGGTGGTAGGCAAAAGCTTTTTCGAAGGGCAATGGGAATTTCCCAAAAACTTCACCCGATCAGACGAAGTGGTGGCCGTGATCAACGGAGAGTATCCGCTTACATACGGCGATTTTCTGGCCTATCTCTACCGCCACCAACTTCGCGAGCCCGCGGCTTACAAACGCAAAAAAGCGGTGATCGACGAATTGTTCCGCCGGTTTTTGGACGAAGAATTATATCGCTATTACGAACGAAACCTGGAAAAATTCCATCCCCGCTTCGCGCAAACCGTCAAGGAATATTACGACGGCCTCCTGCTGTTCAACTACAAAAGCCGCGAAATTTGGGAAAAAGCCTTGCGCGACACCACCGGATTGCGCGAATTCTACGAGCAACATAAAGACCGCTACCGCATGCCGGAACAAGCCCGCTACATTTACATCGAAACCGAGGACAAAAAGCTGGCTCGCAAATTGTATAAAATGCTGAAGAAAGGCGCTTCGTTGGAAGAAATCATGCAAACGGCGGGCAACAAAGCCGACGTGGAGGTCAAGGTGATGATTCCCGTATTGGCCCGTCAGGCCACGGGCGGCAAAAAAGCGCTCCGCTTCCTCAAGGGCGACAAATGGGTGGTGAAGGGGATCGTGGACATCATTCCCGAGCGCATTCCGCCTTTCGAAGAGGTCAAAGGCAAGGTCATGAGCGATTATCAACAATATCTCGAGCAACAACTCGTTCGGGAACTCGAACGCAAATATCCGGTCCGAATCAATGAAGAAGCCTGGCAACGCTTGCGGGCCAAGTATAAGAATTAGCCTCCGGTGGCTGTGGCCGCTGTGGGTGCTTGCCGCATGCCGGCCGGCCGGGGAAGGGGAGCGCCCCCTGGTCGAAGTGTACGGCGAAAAGCTGTATCCCTCCGATATTCCCGCCGCCGTGTATCGCGAGGGCGACAGTGCCGCCGCCGTGCGCCGATTTACGGACGAATGGATCCGGCGCCGCGTGTTTCTCTACCATGCCCGCCGCAACGTGGATACCGCCTATGTCAACCGTCTGGTGGAAGCATACCGCAACGATTTGTTACGTGAGTTGTATGAAAATAAGCTCAAACATAAATTGCGCGACCAAATCCGGGTGGAAGAAGCCGACTTGGAAGCCTATTACCGCCGACACCGCAAAAATTTTGTCGCCGAGGATACGTTGGTGCAATGGCGCTTCCTGATTTTGGACGCCGCCGACCGGGACAAACGCAAAATCCGCCGTATGTTTTTCTCGTCTCGCCCCTCCGACCGGGATACGTTGGAAAGCTATTTTTCCCGCTTTTTGGCCTTTAAACTCGATACCGCCGGGTGGATTCGTTGGCGGGAGGCGGTGAAGGTGGTTCCGCCTTTGGAAGCGCGCGGTCCCCGTACGGGCACATTCACGTTTTCTCAAAAAAACCGCCTATATTTGGTGGACGTTCGACGTATCGTGCGGCCGGGACAAATCGAGCCCTACGAACATATCAAAAGCCGCTTGAAAAAGTTCGTGGTGGAACAGAAATTGCAAGAAGAAGTCCGGCGGTTGCACCGCGAAATGATGGAAGACGCCTATAAAAAACAAAAAATAAAACGATATCAACCATGAAACATATTATTACCGTCCTTGCTTTTTGGCTCGCCCTGCCCGCCGTCTTAACGGCCCAACAGCGATTGAAGGCCGACGGCATAGCCGCCGTGGTGGGTAACGAGGCCGTATTCGTATCCGATATTCAGGCCGCCAAAATCCAGCTCAAAGAGCAAGGATTACTCGACTCCACTTGGACGGATTGCAAGCTGTTGGAAAATATATTGAAAGAAAAAGTGCTGGTCAACGAGGCCCAACGCGATACGGTCATTGCCAAAACCGTCACCCGCGAGGCGGTGCGCGACCAGGCGCGCCAGCAACTTAATTACATCAAAGCCCAAGCCGGCGGATTGGAGGAGGTATTGGAAATGTACGGCAAAAACAACGAGGAGGAATTGCTGGAAGAAATCACCGAATTCAACTACAAGCGCGAGCTGGCCAATGCCATGCGCAACAAAATCACCGAAAAGGTGGACGTCACGCCCGACGAAATACGGCGATTCTACGAATCCATTCCCCCCGATCAATTGCCCGAATTTCCCACCCGGCTGGAATTGCAACAAATCGTCATCCGTCCCAAACCCGATCCCGCCGAAGAGGAACGCGTCAAAAACCGGCTGGCCGAAATCCGGGAGGCCATTTTGAAGGGCGAAAAGAGCTTCCGCGCCCAGGCCATCCTCTATTCCGAAGATCCGAGCACCCGCATCAGCGGGGGGCTCATGACGGTGGATAAAAACACACCCCTGGTTCAGGAATTCAAGGACGTGGTCTTCTCCTTGGAAGAAGGTGAGATTTCGGAACCCTTCCGCACCGAGTTCGGCTGGCACATCGTAATGGTAGAAAAAATCAAGGGCCGCAAGCGGGATATCCGCCACATTTTGTTGATTCCCAAAATTACGCGCGAAAACAAAGAAGAAGCGCGGAAAAAACTGGAAGAAATTCGCGAAAAAATCGCCAAGGGAGAGCTTACTTTCGAGGAGGCGGCCCGCAATTTTTCCGACGACGAGCAAACGGCCAAATTGGGCGGATTGATGGTGGACCCCAACACCAACGAAACCTTGATCGAAGTCACGAGGCTGGAACCCCAGGTTTATGCCCGCCTCATCGGGTTGGGCGAAGGAGACATGACGTCGGTGGTCGAAGAAACGGACCCCCTGGGGCGACCGGTGTATAAACTTTACCGTATCCGCAAAAAGGTGCCCGCCCACAAAGCCGATTTCGTCAAGGACTACGCCCGCATTTCGCAATTGGCGTTGGAAGCCAAAAAGAACCGCATCGTGAACGAATGGATTGCCGACCGGCTGAAAGAAATTTACGTCCGCATCGATGACGATTACAAAAATTGCGATTTCGAATTAAATTGGACTTCCCATGAATGACCGGGGCGACGTGTTCGAGCGCTTTACCGAACGGTTTCCGCGCCTGAAGGCGGAAATCGCCAAAAAGATCGTGGGTCAGGAGGAAATCGTTCATAAAATACTCCTGTCCGTCCTGGCGGGAGGCCACGCCTTGCTCGTAGGGGTGCCGGGATTGGCCAAAACATTGATGATTCAAACTTTGGCCGAAGCATTGGACCTCTCGTTCAGCCGCATCCAGTTCACCCCCGACCTGATGCCCTCCGATATATTGGGAAGCGAAATCCTGGACGCCGACCGCCGGTTTAAATTTATCAAAGGCCCGGTGTTCGCCAATATCGTGCTGGCCGACGAGATCAACCGCACGCCGCCCAAGACCCAATCGGCCCTGTTGGAAGCCATGCAAGAAAAGAAGGTCACCGTATCGGGCAAAGATTACCTGTTGGACCGCCCCTTTTTCGTCCTGGCCACCCAAAACCCCATTGAACAGGAAGGAACTTATCCCTTGCCCGAAGCCCAATTGGACCGGTTTATGTTTTCGCTATACGTGGATTATCCCACCGCCGAAGAGGAAGTGGAAATCGTCACCCGCACCACGGGCGGGAGCTCGCCGAAGATCGAACCCGTGTTGAATAAAGAAGACATCCTGGCCCTCCAGCAACTGGTGCGCGACATTCCGGTGACGCCCCATGTGGTGCAATATGCGGTGAATGTGGCCCGTCGCACGCGTCCCGGCCGCGAAGCCCCCGAATCCGTCAACAAATATCTCCGCTACGGAGCCGGACCCCGCGCTTCTCAATACATGATTTTGGGCGCCAAAGCCCATGCCCTCACCCGCGGTAAGCTGGCACCCGATATCGAAGACGTACGCTATGTGGCTCCCAACGTGCTCCGCCACCGCATCCTCAAAAATTACAAAGCCGAAGCCGAAGGAATTTCGGAGGAAGCGATTATTGAAGAAATTTTGTAAACTTTTCATTATCAATTTTTTTGCCCATCCCTCAAAATTTTTGTAAATTCGCGTTTGAAAATACGATTCACTTATAAGTGAATTTTTTCTTGGTTGCGGGGATAATCAGTTGGATAAAAAACTATAAACCTCGTCGGATCCGTCCGAATTCAAATCGATTCCTAAAGAAGACCGAAATGGGATGAAAATCTAATTTTTTAAAAAAATTAAATTGAAAATGGGATATTTAAAAAGAGGAAAAAAATACCCTTCTCTTGAAGAACAACGAAAAAAGATAAGAGAAGTATTCAATCGAGCCGCGGATCCCGAGCTCGAATATTTTACGGACTACAGCATGGGTATTGCCGCGGCGGTGGGTGAGGAACTCAAACGTCGAGGCCTCACGCAAAAAGATTTGGCTCGCCAATTGAACAAATCGGAATCCGAAATCAGCAAATGGTTGTCGGGCACCCATAATTTTACCTTACGCTCCATTGCCAAATTGAGTGCGGCGTTGGGTAAAAAATTGATTTTCACCGAAAGTGATGCCAAGAAAACCTTTACTTCCCTTATTGAAATATATGTGAATCCCCGGCGAAGGGATTTTGAAAATGTGCCTTATGAACCTCAAACCGGGTTTGAAGAGGCCGGAACAAATCAAAAAATTCCCGCCTGATGGCCCTTAAAAAAGAAAATTATTTTAATCCTTCCGATATTACGGTAGAACGAATTTTAATTATTCGATCCCGCATCGATCAGGAAGAATTTGTCAAAAACATTCCGCCGGAGGGTCCTCAACCGCCTCCGCTTTTTGCCCTGAAATTGGCTCACAAAACCGGTTTCAATCGAGAGAAACAAGCCGGACGAGTAAGGCTTTTTATTTCCGCTTACGGGGCGGACCGAAATAATAAACCCCTTGGAGTAGGAGGCGAATTTATTTTCGACTTCCATTTTAAAATCGAAAATTTTCATCTCTACGAACGCGAAAAAGACGGGCATATGCAAATGAGTGCTTTCCTGGGAGCCAATATGATCAGTGTGGCTTACGGAACCGCTCGCGGTTTGGTTTGGAATGCCGTGGCGCATACTTTTTTGGAAGGCCTGATTCTCCCCGTAATCGACGCGATGGAATTTTTAAAGGAGGGAGAACTGAAAACACAGGACTAAATCCCGTTTTACCGACCAATTGTTACATAATCCTCTATTGCGGGGGATTAAAATTTTTTGTTATCTTTGTGATGTCAATATGATATCAAAACACTATCAAATGAGCAAAGAAAAACGTTATCAAGCGATCAACGGCTTTGTCATGCTGGGCGTGGCATTGCTGTTTTTGGCCCTTGCGGTGCTGGGCGCCGTGCGCAATATTCCGCTTTTGGCGGTATTGGGTGGTATTCTTTTCTTTTTCACCTTGCCGGGATTCGTGGTGGTGAATCCCAACGAGGCGGTGGTGCTTACCCTGTTCGGGAAGTATAAAGGCACCATTCTCGACAACGGGTTTTGGTGGGTCAATCCGCTGATGGCCAAGAAAAAAATTTCCTTGCGGGCCCGCAACTTCAACAGCGATACCATCAAGGTGAACGACAAAATCGGAAACCCCATCCTCATCGGAGCCGTGGTCGTATGGCGCGTGCGCGATACTTACAAAGCCGCTTTCGAAGTGGACGATTACAACCATTTCGTGGTGGTACAAACCGATGCGGCCTTGCGCAAGCTGGCGGGCATGTATCCTTATGACGACATCGAAGACGAAGGAGCCCACATCACGCTGAGAGGCGGGGGCGAAGAAGTGAATCGCCAATTGGAAAAAGAATTGTCCGAACGGCTCAAAATCGCCGGAATCGAAGTATTGGAGGCTCGCATCAATTACCTGGCATACGCCACCGAAATCGCCGGGTCCATGCTCAAGCGCCAACAAGCCGTGGCCATTATCGCCGCCCGTAAAAAAATCGTGGAAGGAGCGGTAAGCATGGTGCAAATGGCCCTGAAAGAACTCACCGAAAACAACGTGGTGGAATTGGACGAAGAACGCAAAGCCCAAATGGTGAGCAACCTCATGGTGGTATTGACTTCGGACAAAGACGTGACGCCCGTAATCAATACGGGTTCCGTGTATTAAAAGCGGATAATTATGAAGGAATACAAAGTTTTAAAAATCAAAAAGAGCTTTTTCAAATCCGATTTGGACCGAAAAATCCAGGAGGCGTTGGACCGCCATGCCCGCATGGGATGGGAATTGGCCGAAATGTCCCTACACGCGTTGAGTGATACCGTATATTTGGTGCTTTCCCGCAAATCCGTCAAACACTGATTATGGCCAAAAAAAAGGCCTTTGTATTGCGATTGAACGAGGAGACCTATCGCGCGCTGGAGCGATGGGCGGCCGATGAATTTCGCAGTGTGAACGGCCAATTGGAATATATCATTCATCAAGCATTGGTCAAAGCGGGCCGATTGAAAAAGGGCGGAAAGACGGATTCGCCGGGTAAGAAAAAAGAGGACGGCACGGAATGATTTTTGCACCTGACGGCGGAAGCATAACGGGAAGGTATGGAAGCCATCGAAATATACGATGCCCACGAGCATAACCTCAAGCATATCGACGTCCGCATTCCCCACGGCAAGCTGACGGTGATTACGGGCGTGTCGGGGAGCGGCAAATCCACCTTGGCATACGACATATTATATGCCGAGGGACATCGCCGCTATGTGGAGAGCTTGTCCTCTTATGCCCGGCAATTTTTGGGACGTTTGGAAAAACCCAAAGTGGGGCGTATTCTCCATTTGGCGCCCGCCGTGGCTATCAAACAAAAAACGGTGAGTGCCAATGCCCGATCCACCGTGGGTACGGCCACCGAAATTTACGATTACCTGAAATTGCTGTTCGCCCGGGTGGGGGAGACTATATCCCCCATCTCGGGGCGACCGGTTCGCAAGGATACCGTGGAAGATGTGGTGCAATTTCTCAAAAGCCGCCCCACCGGCTCGCGGTGGATCTTGAGCGTGCGCGTCCCTTTCGGCGACCGCTCGCCTAAGGAAGTGTTGCAAATCCTTAAAAATCAGGATTACAGCCGCATTCTGGCGAACGGACGCTTGCTCCGTATCGACAGCCTGTTGGAAGGGGACGGTCAAGCCGTGCCCTCGGATTTCGAGCTGGTGGTGGACCGTATCGTGGTGGAAGACGACCCCTCTTATTTTAAACGAATCATCGAGTCGCTGGAAACCGCCTTTTTTCAGGGACACGGCCGCCTGGCCCTCACCGACTGGGAAACCGGCGAGCGTCATGAATTTTCCAACCGCTTCGAACTGGACGGCATGGAATTTCCCGAACCCACCGTGCATTTGTTCAGTTTCAATTCCCCTTATGGCGCTTGTCCGGTATGCGAGGGATACGGAAGCGTGATCGACATCGACCCTCGCAAGGTGATTCCCGACCCCAATAAATCCGTGTATGAGGGGGCGGTGGCTCCCTGGACGGGCAAAAAGGCGGGCACATGGCGCGACGATCTGGTGCGCCATGCCCATAAGTTCGATTTTCCCGTACATACGCCCTGGAAAGACCTGACCGAAGAGCAAAAAGAGCTGGTGTGGGAAGGGAACGCTTACTTCGGCGGTATTCGTGCCTTCTTTCGCAAGCTGGAGCGCAAATCTTACAAGATTCAAAACCGCGTGATGCTGGCGCGGTACCGGGGAAAGACCGTATGTCCGGCCTGTAAAGGAAAGCGGTTGCGCCCCGAAGCTTATTACGTGAAAGTGGGCGGCAAAGACATCGGCGAGTTGGTGGACATGCAGGTAAAAGATCTTATTCCCTTTTTCGACGCGTTGCGATTCGATGGCCAAAAAGAGAAAATCGCCCGCCGCTTGCTCAAAGAAATCCGTGAGCGTCTCCGCTTCCTGGCCGACGTGGGCTTGGATTACCTCACCCTGAACCGGCCCATGAACACCTTGTCGGGGGGCGAAGCCCAGCGGGTGCGGTTGGCCCTTTCGCTGGGAAGCGGCCTGACGGGCTCGGTATATGTGTTGGACGAGCCCAGTGTGGGATTGCACCCCGCCGATACGCGCAAGCTCATAAGTGTATTGCATCGCTTGAGGGATGCCGGCAACACCGTGGTAGTGGTGGAACACGACGAAGAAATCATCCGTGCCGCCGACCATATCATCGATTTGGGGCCGCGGGCGGGCATTTTCGGAGGCGAGGTAGTAGCTTCTGGCGTTTACGACGATCTGATACAATCCGACAGCCTGACGGCCCGCTACTTGCGGGGAGAAGAAAAGCTGGAGGTTCCTTCCCGCCGCCGCACCCATCCCGACCGGTTGGTGCTCAAAGGCGCCCGGCTTCACAACTTGAAAAATATCGACGTGGAATTTCCCTTGCATACCCTCACGGTGGTTACGGGCGTGTCGGGAAGCGGTAAATCCAGCCTGGTGGCCGATACCCTCTATCCCGCCTTGCATCGCCTCCTCTTCGGCACGGGACCCGAGCCGGGGCCTTACGACGAATTGTCGGGAGCTTGGAAAACCTTGGAAAATGTGGAACTCATCGGCCAGGAGCCCGTCGGCCGCTCGAGCCGTTCCAATCCGGTTACATATCTGAAAATTTACGATGACATCCGCCGCCTGATGGCCGCCCAACCGGCCGCCCGCGTGTTCGGTTTCGAACCTCGCCATTTCTCCTTTAACGTACCCGGCGGGCGATGCGAGGCATGTAAAGGCGAAGGGGAAATCACCGAAAAAATGCAATTCATGGCCGACGTGCGCATCACGTGCGACGTGTGCGGCGGCAAACGCTTCAAAGACGAAGTGCTGGAAGTTACTTTTCAAGGCAAAAACATCCACGACATCCTGGAAATGAGCGTGGACGAGGCGGTGGATTTCTTCGACCGCCACGGTCAAAAAGACATTGCCGCCAAGCTGGAAGTTTTGCGCGATACGGGATTGGGATACGTCAAATTGGGACAGCCGGTTTCCACCCTTTCGGGAGGCGAAGCCCAGCGTCTCAAAATCGCTTCCTACCTGGTTAAAGGGGCTCAAGCCGGACCCACCCTCTTTATATTCGACGAGCCTTCCACCGGCCTTCATTTCGACGACATCGCCAAATTGCTCCGGGCTTTCGACCGGCTGATCGAAAAAGGCCACAGCATTCTGGTCATCGAGCATCATCCCGACATTGTGGCCGCCGCCGATTACGTCATCGATTTGGGGCCGGGCGGAGGAGATCAAGGGGGACGGCTCATCTTCAGCGGTACGCCCGAAGAGATGATACGCCACGGCCGATCGGCATTCGTGCCCTTTTTGGCATCCAAGCTCGGCGAGCGAGCGGAACAATAAAAGAGGTTTCCGGATTGTTCGGAAAAATCCGGTGATTTGTTCAAACGAAGATCCGAGCCGTTTTATCCGAAAATTTCAGTTCCTCCTTTTGTGGCAACCAAGCCCGAAGAGAATTTCATCGCCTCGGTGAGGAACTCGGATATCGGGGGAAGGTTCGGATCGCCGCAAATCATACCTTCCCTACGCCCGAGCGTCCGTTCGGTCATTTATTCTCCGTACCCGCGGTTTGTTTCAGCGATTTTTAAATTTTTTACGAATATCTTTGGGCACGGCATCCTTGTGCACCATGATCATGGTGGTTTTGTAGGCGAAGTAGGGATAGGAGACCAGCAAATAACCGCCCAAGTCGTTGGATGCGCCCCACGAATTTTTGACGATAAAATATTTGTTGCCTTTTTGATCGCGCGCCAGGCCGATAATGTGCATGCCGTGGTCGTCGGTGGTGGCTTTGGTTTCGAAGGCTTCCTGGCGCATTTTTTGGGTTACCCGCACTTCTTTGACCGGTTGGAGGAAGGCGTTGGGCACTTTTTGACCTTTGACGGTGAAGTACAGCGAATCCGATTTGGGTCGGGAAACGGTGCGCGGGTCTTCGGGCATAACGGCCAAGCCGTTGCGATGCGAAAATCCTTTTTCCGACACGTCGCTTCCCCAGGCGACGGTATATCCTTTTTGAAGGGCATGTTCCGTGATGCGCACCAATTCGTCCACCGGCACGTTGCGGGAAGGAAGCATATGCCAGTTGTCGGGAATTTCGAGGGGGAACGAAGTATAAAAGGGGTGATGGGTGAACGATGTGTATTCTTCGTAATCTTCGGGATTGATTTTCAAGTATTTGACAAAACTTTTGGGGTTAAAAGATTTGCCTTTGAAAATAAAGTAATATTCCTCGGGATCGCCGGGCACTTCGCCCAGGTAGGTATCCAACGTGCGGCGGAAGGCGTCGAACCATACGGGCGTAAGTTTTCCCCCTTGCGGACGTTTGTTCAACGCTTTGAGCATATTGTGAAGCACCGCATGCAATTCGCCGTGGTGGTGTTTGTCGCCTCCGTAGGCGCGGCCGGGATATGCCTTTTCGGGCACCAATCCCGCGGTGGCGGCGGTCCAGGTCACGTCGTGGAAGAGGGAGCCTTGGCCGAAATTGGTATGCCCGTCGGTGCGGATATAATTGCGCGCTTTTTCCAAATAGGCATGGCGGGCCACCCACATTTCCGAGAGGTCGGTTTCGGGGCCTCCCTTGCGCATGACTTCGGATTCCAGGAACGAGAGTCCCGAAAAACTCCAACACGTACCCGTACGGTGCTGATTTTTGACCGGCGTGGCTTTATTGATTTTGGTGATGACAAACCGATAAGTGCTTCCTTTGCGATTGGTAATCGTATCGCCTTCTTTCCATTGGGCCCGCATGGAAGTGAGGGAAATCATTATAAAAAAGAAGAATAATTTTTTCATACGTATGAGGTTTAATCGGGTTGATCGGAAGGAGGATGCGTTTGTTCGGCCACGTCGTAGTCGCCGCCGCGCTTGTCCGTTTGGAGGATGAGTTCGCCGAGAAATCCGGCCAGAAAAAATTGAATGCCCGCCAACAGGGCGGTGAGGGCTATATAAAACCAGGGCCGGTCGGTGACCAAGTGGGTGGGGATGCCCCGATACAATTTGTAAGCTTTAATCCCCAAGATCACGGCGATGGCCAAAAAACCGATGAGGAACATGATAAGGCCCAATCCGCCGAACAGGTACATGGGACGTTTGGAAAACCGGAGAAGAAACCAAAGGGTGATCATATCGAGCACCCCTTTGATAAAGCGGTCGGATCCGAATTTGGAGCGCCCGTATTTGCGGGGCATGTGTTTGACCGGCTTCTCCCCGATTTTATCGAAGCCTGCCTGTATGGCCAGGAAAGGGATAAACCGGTGCATTTCTCCGTACATGGGAATTTTTTTTACCACCTCGCGGCGGTAGGCTTTGAGTCCGCAATTGAAGTCGTGAAGCGAAATGCCCGACACGCGGCGGGCGGCCCAGTTGAAAATCTTGGAAGGTAAATTTTTGGTCAACACCGGGTCGCGGCGCACCTTTTTCCAGCAAGATACCAGGTCGTACCCTTGCTCGCGGATCATGCGCACCAGGGCCGGGATTTCTTCGGGATTGTCCTGAAGGTCGGCATCCATGGTGATGACCGTCTCTCCACGGGCTTCCTTAAAGCCCAGGTGAAGAGCTTGGGATTTGCCGTAATTGCGGCGAAAGCGAAATCCTCGTACCCGCGGGTCCCCTTCAGCCAGGCGGCGGATGATCTCCCACGATCCGTCGGTACTCCCGTCGTCAATAAAAAGGATTTCGAACGTGTAACCTTCCTTTTCCAGCACCGATACCAGCCACCGGTACAGCTCTTCCAGCGATTCCTCCTCGTTCAGGAGGGGAATCACCACCGAAAGGTCTATGCCGCGGGTGTCTCTCTTTTCCATAAGGCCGTGAGAACCGAGGTGACCACTCCGATAAACAATGCCCCCAGGAGCGAGCCGGCAAAGGAGCCGATGCCGTAATAATCCTTACCTTTTCGGACCAACTCCATTTGCGCTTCGGTCAATCCCTGCTCCCGGGCTTGTTCCAATTGCCGTTGGAGCAATACCTCTTTGTATCCGGGATTAAGATACTCCAAATACACGTAATTTCCCAATCCCCAAATCATACCCGCCAAAAGGGCGATGAACATGCCCGTTTTGAGCACGTTGCCGAAGGTAAAAGGAATGCCGTTCTTTTGATGATAATCCAAGATGCCGTAGTAGAGGAGCAACACCATCAACGCCATTACCGTCAGGCTGACCAATTTGGCGGCCGTCGATTGAGGATCCAGGGCGGGAGTGACGAAAGTGGAGATCAGTCCCGGAAGGGCCATGAGAAAGGCATATTTTAAAAGTTGATTAAAATTAACATTGTTCATGAGCAAAGCGTTTTTCAAATTTAATAATTTCCGTTATAATTGTCTTGCATTTCCGTTGAGAAAAGAAGGCAAAAAATAAAAGAAAAAAACATTTGGTTATAAAAAATTTTTTATTTATTTTTGCTAACGAGTTACAAAAAAATTTTGTTGATCTTTTGAAAATGACATATTTATCTTAAAAAAGATACGCCCTTTGAGCACATTCGATATGTACGGCAACCAAAATTTTCATAAAACCCTCTTTGACAAATCCTCCCGCAGGATATACTTTTGGGGTTTTGTGGCCTACTTCGTGCTTTTTTCGCTTCTCTTCTATGTATTGATCCGTTATCATATGGTGCCGGCCGAGAGCAAATATACGTTTTTATATTATGGATTTCTAGCCGCTTTGGCCAGTTTGCTCATTCCTTTGGGACGAATGATTCTTCACAAATTGGTTTCCAAATACCGCGGTTGACCTTTTTCGGTCCGTTCCTTCGTTTCGGGGCATCAAAGCCGTTTTTCGTCCGATGCCATGTGTTTGGAGGCAACGGAGTTGTATTTTTTGGCCTGAAATTTGTCTTTGGTGTTTTTGTCAATTAAAATCGTAGCGTATGAAAACGAAATTACTCCTGCTTGCCTGGGTGATTATGCCCGCCTGGATGTTCGCCCAAAACGGCTTTCACTACAAATTTCTCCTTACCGACGCTTCCGGCTCGGCTTTGGCCAATGCGCCGGTGAACGTGAAATTTACCCTTAAGGACTCTACCGCCACCGTAGTGTGGGAAGAAGAACACACGGGATTGATCACCGATGCCCACGGAATCGGGCAATGTGCGATGGGTGAAGGCACCCGCCTTTCGGGTACGGCCGCCACGTTCGACGACATCGACTGGAGCGCCGGCATTACATATGACGTGTACATGGATACCGGTTCGGGTTATACGCCCTATGTAACGGATTTGCCTTTCCGGTTCGTGCCTTTGGCCAAATACGCCGCTTCGGCCGATTATAACGGATTGCTCAACAAGCCCGAAGTTTTCTATCAAAGCGGCACCACCGAACCCGCCACCGACGCCGCTCAACGTATCTATCGTCTCGGTTCGATATCCGTAGGCACCGATTATACCGATGATAACGTGAAATTTTACGTGTTCAACGATGCTTCGGGCGTTCAATACGGAGCCGGCGTGAAGTTGGAAACCGCCTCCGGCGATCCGGGCAACAAAACGGGCCTCAGCACCCGCATCACGGGTGACGGTTCGGGATATTTGCTCAACCAATACAACGAAATCACCTCCAACGGCACGGGTACGCAAGTGAACTTCCGCAACGCCATTTTGGGCGACGGCAGCGGCACCCGCGTGAACCTCTTTAACTATATCGGAGGGGACGGTTCGGGTTATCATGCCGGCGAATATACCTTGCTCGAAGGCAACGGCGACAACTACCATATCGGCAACTACGTGCATTTGCGCGGCAACGGCAACGGCACCCATGTGGGCTTCAACGCCGCCCTTCAAGGCACGGGCTCGGGCGATAAATACGGCGTCTCGGTCTATATCGACCAAACGGCCGGCGGTACGCACTACGGCGTATATGCGTCGGTACCCAAGCCCGGCAGTTATGCAGCCTATTTCGAAGGAGACGCTTATTTGTCGGGCAAGCTCAAAGGCGAAGACACCGGCGACGCCGACCTGAAGCCCTATGTGTACGGCACCGTGACGGCCGCCGGCGCCGTGGAGAACGGCTCCAGCACCGACGGATTTAGCGTGACGCGCACCGCCACGGGCGAATATACCGTCCAATTCGACCAAGCTCCGGGTTCGGCTTCGGATTATCTGGTCACGGTAACCTTGACGGACAACTCCGATTTCGGTTTGGTAAAAGTCATTCGCCGTTCCGGCGATTTCGACATACGCATTATCGACCGCAACGGCAATGCCGCCGACATGTCGTTCTCGTTTGTAGTGTATAAAAAATAAGATGATGAAAAAAATTCTCTATATCCTCCTCGCTTCGGCCGTAACTTGGGCGGCCTCGGCCCAGCCGGAGGTGTATAAAACCTCTTGGGCGCCCGGCGGCGGAAGTGCCTCGGCATCCGGCACGACGGCCGTCTTTACGGTGGGCGAGGTATTTACGGCCGAGGAAAACGGGCCCGCCACCCATTTGTCGGAAGGCTTTATCGGCCCCGACGTGGCCCGATTATTGGACCTGGAACAATATGCGCCCCTTCCGGGTGCGGAATTCTGGCCCAACCCCGTGCGGGAAACCCTCCGCATTCGTATCGCCGAAGAAGGGGAGTATGAATTATACGTATTCGACTTGACCGGCAAAATGTTGGTGCACACCCGCTTTGCGGGTCGCGAAACGGCCCTTGACATGCGGGCTTTCCGCCCCGGATATTATTTGGTATCGGTGGTGGATCGCGCCAATCGTCGCATGAAAGCCGTCAAAATCCGGAAGATCTGATTGGGTCATCAGGGTTTTGGTTCGACCCGTCCGCCCTTTACGGCGGGCGGGTTTTTTTATGGCGGGCACAGTTTTTGATATCCTCATTCCTTAAACCGGAAAAGCCGCCATGCTGGCACTGCGCATCATCGAGAAATTGCTCATCATCTACTTCGGCCTATATTTGCTGGCGGACCTCCTCATGTATTTTTACGCCCTTTTTTACTTTATTTTCAAACGCCGCACTCTCCGAAGCGAGCCCGATTTTTCTTCCCATCCCATTACGATTGTGGTACCGGCCTATAACGAGGAAGTGACGGTGGCCACGGCGGTGGAAAACCTGTTGGGCTTGAATTATCCTTCCTACGAAGTGGTGGTGGTTAACGACGGCTCGACCGATGCCACTTTGGAGCGGCTGGTGGACCGCTTCGGTTTGCGACCCGTGGAAGATGCGCCCCTTCACGCCTTGCATACCGCCCCGGTGCGGCGAGTGTACGGAGCGCCCGGTCTTCCGTTGCGGGTCATCGATAAGGACAACGGCGGCAAGGCCGATGCCATCAATGCGGGCCTCAACCGGGCCCGGGGCGATTATGTTTGCACCGTCGATGCCGACAGCGTGTTGGATCGTGACGCTTTGCGCGAAGTCATACGTCCCATGATCGAAGATCCGGCGGTGATGATCGGAGGAGGCCAATTGGCGGTGGCCAACGGCACGGTAATCGAAAACAATCGGGTGGTCAATGCCCGCATGCCGCGCAATCTATTGGTGATTTGGCAAATCGTGGAATATATCAAGTCCTTTATGATTTCCCGCCTGGCTTTCAGCCGCATCAATGCCTTGCTCATCATGTCGGGTGCTTTCTCCATGTTTCGCAAAAAGGATTTGTTGGCGGCCGGCGGCTTTTTGAGTCCGCTCAACCGGAACCCTTACATTTTGGAAACCGTGGGTGAAGGGGCCCGTACCGTATGCGAAGACATGGAAATCGTGGTGCGTTTGTGGCGCTACAAGCGGGACCTCGGTCAAAAGGCCAAAGTGCGTTTTGTGCCCGAAGCGGTATGTTGGACCGAAGTACCCGAATCGCCTCGCAACTTGTTTAAACAACGGGCGCGTTGGCATCAGGGATTGGGGGAAACCTTACGGTATCATCGCGCCATGATATTCGAACCCAAATACGGCGCCACCGGCATGATCGGGATGCCTTATTATCTGTTTTTCGAGTTTCTCTCTCCGGCGGTCAAATTGTCGGCATTGATTTTTCTAATAGTCGCCGCCCGGGCCGGCCTTTTGCATTTGCATTGGGTGCTTCTGTTGCTGTTGGGCATCATGGTGGCCACCGCACTCATTACGGCCACCCTCACTTTGATACTCGAATATTGGGCCAGCCGCCGGTTGCCCGCCATGCGGGATGCATTGCGCTACAAGACCTTCGGCGATTGGCTCCGCCTGGTGGGAGCCGGCATCGCGTCGGAATTTACCTATGCTTTCTTTAAAATCATTGCCCAACTCAAAGGAATTTGGCAATTTGTGCGGGGTAATGCCGAATGGAAAAAGTTCGAACGCAAAGGATTTCAAAAAATGCAAGCATGAAAAAGATCGGATTGATTTGGTGGATCACGGTTTTGAGTGTGTGGGGTTTGTATGCCCAAACCGACAGCGTGGAAGTATGGCGTGCACGCGGATATGAAGCCAAAACCCGGGGCGAACTCCGGGAGGCCGTTCGCTGGTATGCGCGTATTTTGGAAGCACGTCCTGGCGATTACGATGCCCGCTTGGCTCTGGCCCGCCTCTATGTGCAAACGGGGCGGTACGAGGAGGCCGAGCGGCTCTTTGAACAAATGTTGGAAGAAGATCCGTCCGATGCCGAAGCTCTCAAAGGCTTGGGCGACGTGTATCTATACACCGATCGCTACGATTCGGCCATTGCCTATTACCGCCGTGCCGTGGAAGCCGCTCCCGATCATATTCCTTTTTATTTCGATTTGGCCCGCGCTTATGCCTGGGCGGGGCGATTGGACGATGCCGTCGCCGTGTATCGCACCATTCTCCAGAAGGACGATACCTATGCGGAAGCATGGCAGGGATTGGGCAAAATGTATTGGTGGAAAAACAAACCCGTTACCGCTCTCCGTTATTATCGCCGGGCACTTCGTTGGGATCCGGCTTCCGAAGAAATTCGCAAGGAATACGAAGAGCTCCTCAAAGAAACGGCGGTGGTATGGGACAATAAATTGAAACCC
The DNA here is from genome assembly GCA_013153605.1 of Chlorobiota bacterium. Lineage (GTDB taxonomy): Bacteria > Bacteroidota > Bacteroidia > Flavobacteriales > Flavobacteriaceae > JAADED01. The sequence goes on from JAADED010000038.1 coordinate 62,919, forward strand.
GTGTACGAGGGCGAAGAAAATTACGAGATTCTCGCCTTGAGCCACGTGAGCACCCTCTCGCAACGGGTGACCGACAATTGGAGCGTGGCCGCCATGCATCATTTGGATTATTCCCGCCGCGATTTTTACAATCCCGATATGTCCGATACCTTGCGCTGGTATCATTCGGCGGGTTTAAAATCCTCGGTGTATTTGACCGACCACCGTTTCGACATATACGGCTCCTATTCGGCCACCGACGAGAAATTTTCGTCTTACGGATTGGGTTGGCAATGGGATTTTTCCGCGGGCCGTTTCCGTTTCCGCCAATCCGTCGATGCGGGGTATGAGTATTTTTATTATTGGAACCGGGTGGGACATCACCGGTTGGAAGAACGTTTCCGTGCCGATTACAAAGCGTGGCGGGCGGAGCTCGAATTGCAAGGCGGAGTGGTGGATAAAGCTTTTATCCTGGACGTGCCCGCCGACCGGTACGAAGAAGATTATAACCCCTTTTTCGGAGGGGGCGTAACCCTATCGTATCGCCTCTTGCGCAAACCCGAACTCCGCGTGGGAGCGGGATATTCCTATTTGACTTATACCTATAAATCCAATCGCTATTATTCGCCTTTGGGACGCCGATTGCTGGGGCCGGAAGTGAGTGTGTATGCTCCGCTGGGTTCCTTTTATGTCTATGCCTACACCGGCACCCGTTGGGGAAGCGAATATTATTGGGAACGGATCAAAGCGGGCGGTCCCGGTCCCGGGCCGGGGGGCAACAAAGAGGTCTTGCGCAAAGTGTATGTGCCCGTTTACAGCCTTTCGGCCGATGTGGAGGCGGGTTATTCCCGCAAGGCATGGGAAGCCTACCTCACTTGGGGAGCGTTCGTCACCCCTTTTTACCGCAATATGCATACATCCGTAGGAGTAAAATATTATTTTTTCCGCAAATAATTCCTCGGGTGAAGTAGGAACGGCGAGTCAATGAAGGAGAATGCGTAACTTGCGGTCGATGAAAAAACAAACCTCCACGTCCGAAGCCCGCCCCCCGGTGCCGCGATGGATCGTATGGCCGGGAAAGGTGCTGGATAAAATTTCCAAACCCGCGGCGGCGGCCTATATGCGTTTTTTCTTTAAACGCCCGCCTCGCCCCAAGCTCAAGCCCGAACATAAGGAATGGCGGCGCAAAGCCCGGCGCGAATGGGTGGAAGTGCCCGCCGTAGGGAAGCGCATCCGCGTTTATCGATGGGGCGAAGGGCCCTCCAAAGTGTTGGTAGCCCACGGATGGGGCGGGCACGGCACTTCGTTGTGGAAACTGATTCGCCGGTTGACCGAAGAAGGGTATCAAGTGGTGGCTTTCGACGCACCCGCCCACGGCGAGTCGCCCGGGCGTTCCACCTACATGAAGGAATTTATCGAAAGCATCCTGGCCCTCGATCGCAAATACGGCCCTTTCGACGCCGCCATCGGCCACAGCATGGGCGGCATATCGGCCTTGAATGCCGCCGGCAGCCACGGATTCCGGCCCCGCCGGTTGGTGTTGGTATCGGTTCCCGACAGCATCGAAGCCATTTTTTACAAATTCGCCGACGCTTTGGGCCTCTCGCCCGAAGTGGCCCGTTTAAACATTCAATACCTTGAAGACGTGTACGGCATGAACATCGATGAAATCGCGGGGTCTCGAAATGCCGCGCGTACCCGCATTCCCGTGTTGGTGATTCACGATTGCGACGATAAGGAAGTGCCGTGCGAAGACGCCCGCCGGATTGCGGCCCGATTACCCCAAGGAGAACTGATACTGACCCGCGGATTGGGACATCGCCGCATTATTCGCGACCCTTCCACTTTGGACCTGATCATCCGTTATCTTCAAAAAACGGACGACCATGGGAAAAAATAAATTGCAACGGTTTGCCGAAAACAAAACCTTCCCCCACTTTTTCGAACCTACACGAGACGAATTGCTCAAAGGACGCTTTCCCCTACGGGGAAAATGGCGAAGCGATTTCTTTAAAAACGATCGTCCCCTCGTCTTGGAGTTGGGATGCGGCAAGGGGGATTATACCGTGGCATTGGCCCGCCGTTTTCCCGACCGCAATTTTATAGGCATCGACATCAAAGGAGCCCGCATGTGGCGAGGGGCCAAAACGGCTTTGGAAGAAGGGTTGCCCAACGTGGCTTTTTTGCGCATGCAAATCGAATTGATCGATAAAGCCTTCGCCCCGGGCGAAGTGAACGAAATATGGCTCACCTTTCCCGATCCGCAAATGAAATACAAGCGCACCAAACACCGGCTCACCAATCCCGCCTTTTTGGAACGTTACCGCCGTATCCTGGTGCCCGAGCACGAAATTCATCTTAAAACCGACAGCGAATTTTTATACGGATATACGCTGGGCATCCTCGAAGCCTCGGGACACGACATCCTTTACGCCCATCACGATATTTACAACAACCGCCATGCACCCCCGCTGGCTACGGAAATTCAAACCTTTTACGAACAAAAATGGCTGGACGAGGGCAAAAAAATCACTTATTTACGCTTCCGGCTCCGGCCCGACGCGTGATGCGGCGAAGCCATACCACCCATAACAATACCACCATTCCGTAAATGGAAGCGGGAAACAGCACTTTGTGGCCGAAGTCGAACCATTCGGGTCGGTAGCGATAGACCAATCCCAATATATAGATGCGGAGAATGTTCACCACCCAAATCAGAAGGACTCCCGCCAGGGAGAAAATGAGTTTTTGGCGTCGGGGAGCGGGAAACGCCCATACGAATGCCAGGAAAACGAAGATGACGCTCATGCCGTTGCATCCTTCGATGATTTTGACAAACCACCGGTTCCCTTCCCGAATGCCGATTTCGGCCGGATTTTCCAGCGTTTGATATTCCGTTCGATATCCGGTGAAGCGGTAAACGGCATTGACCTGTTTGGCCGTGGTGAGGGTGAATGGATCGGGAGTGTGGCGGGAGAGGATTTGATTATATATGAAAAGGAATAGAAAATAAAATAAGAAAAATCGGACGACGATCAGAAGAAGTTGGCGCGTATGGCCCATAAGTGCGGTTGTTTGGGGTAAAAATAATCATTTTTCCTTGTCCTCGGGCGAAGGGCCGGGATAGGAACGTTTCCACATTTTTTCCAATGCTTCGCGGATTTTGCGCTCTCTGGCATTGTCGGCGGGGATGTAAAACACTTCGGGTTCCATGTGGGGCGGAAAGTAATGTTGGCGGACGAAATGCCCGGGAAAGCGGTGGGGGTTGCGATAATCTTTGCCGGCTCCCGATTCTTTCATGAAACGGTTGGCGGCTTTGCGCAAATGGAGGGGTACCGGAAGGTGGGCCGTCTCTTTGGCGCGGGTCAAGGCGCGTTTGAGGCCCTTGTAGGAGGCGTTGCTTTTGGGCGAAGTGGCCAAATACACCGTCACTTGGGCCAATACGATTTGCCCTTCGGGCATACCGATTTTTTCCACCGATGCAAAACCCGCTTCGGCCACGGTGAGGGCTTGGGGATTGGCCATGCCCACGTCTTCGGCGGCCGAAATGATGAGTCGCCGGGCAATAAAGAGGGGATCTTCGCCCCCGTGAAGCATGCGGGCCAGCCAATAAAGGGCGGCGTCGGGATCGCTTCCGCGAATGGATTTGATAAATGCCGAAGCCATATCGTAATGCCAATCACCCTTTTTGTCGTACAAGCCGGGCATGTGTCGGGCCACCTCTTCGATTTGTTCGTCGGTAACGGGTTCGTTTCCGGCCGCGGCGGCCACGGCTTCCAACAGGTTGAGCATGCGGCGGGCGTCGCCTCCGCTCAAGGCTATGAGTTTGTCGGGATTTTGAAGTCGTATGTTTTTGGATTTCATCACCGGATCTTCCTTGAGAGCCCGGTCCAGCACGCGGCGAAGGGCTTGTTCGTCCAAAGGACGGACCGCCAAAGTGTGCATGCGGGAAAGCAAGGCGTTGTTTACTTCGAAACCCGGGTTTTCGGTGGTGGCGCCGATCAGGATGATTTGGCCCGTTTCCACCGCATGAAGAAGGGCGTCCTGTTGGGCTTTGTTGAATCGGTGGATTTCGTCGATGAACACCACGGGTGCCGGAAAGAGGCTTCCTTTGGGATGTTTGTCCAATATTTGTTTGATGTCCTTGACCCCGGCGCTCACGGCACTGAGGCGGTAAAAGGGGCGTCCCGTGAGGTCGGCGATGATTTTGGCCAGGGTGGTCTTGCCCGTCCCCGGCGGTCCGTAAAAAAGGAGGGAGGGGAGGAAATTTTCTTTGAGCATGCGGGTAAGGATCCCGTCCGGACCCGTCAGGTGGGGTTGGCCCTCCACCTCTTCGAGGCGGCGGGGACGCATGCGTTCGGCAAGGGGTGTGTAATCGGTCATCAGAACAAATTTACGCATTATTCGCCGGACGGCGGTTTGATTCTTTTTTCCGATTTTTGTGCCAAACTACGCGGCGGATGGATTTGAAAAAATTGCTCAATCCCGCACAATGGGAAGCCGTCATGCACGACGACGGGCCCGCCATGATCGTGGCCGGCGCAGGGTCGGGCAAAACCCGGGTGCTCACTTACAGGATCGCCCGCCTCATGCTCGAAGGCACCGACCCTTTTCGCATTCTGGCCCTCACTTTTACCAACAAAGCGGCCCGCGAGATGAAAGAACGCATTGCCGCCGTGGTGGGCGAAAGCCGGGCCAAAAACATATGGATGGGCACTTTCCACTCCATCTTCGCCCGCATCCTCCGCCTCGAAGCCGACAAATTGGGATATACTTCGAGTTTTACCATCTACGACAAAGACGACAGCCAAAAGGCGGTAACTTCGGTCATCAAAGAATTGGGATTGGACAAGGAAATTTACAAACCCCGCCAGGTGCTCAACCGGATTTCGGCCCTCAAAAATCGGCTGATCACGCCGGACAAATACGGTGATTACGTGGAGTTAATCAACGAGGACGTCCAAAGACGCCAGCCGGATTTTATCCGTATTTACCATCGCTATAACGACCTCCTCTTTCGCCGCAACGTGATGGACTTCGACGACCTTTTGCTCAAAACCAACGAATTGTTCGAAAAATACCCCGAAATTTTGGGACAATACCAACGGCGGTTCGAGCACATCATGGTGGACGAATTTCAGGATACCAATTATTCGCAATACCGCATTGTGCGGGCGTTGGCGGATTTTTATCAAAACCTCACCGTAGTGGGCGACGACAGCCAAAGCATTTATTCGTTTCGCGGAGCCGAAGTCAAACATTTTTTGAACTTCATGCGCGAATTTCCGGGAGTAACCGTTTATCGGCTCGAGCGTAACTATCGCTCCACCAAGCACATCGTGAAAGCCAGCAACTCCCTGATCGCCCACAACAAATACGGGCTGAAAAAAGAATTGTGGACCGAAAACGAGGAGGGCGAGAAAATCCGCATCATGGCCCTCTCGGGCGACCGGTCCGAAGCGTCGTGGATTGCCCGCGATTTGATTCGCCGGCTGGAACAAAAAGGTCTTCGCTATTCCGATGCCGTGGTGTTATACCGCACCAACGCCCAATCCCGCCCTTTGGAAGACGCCTTCCGCGCTTACGGCATTCCTTATCGCATTTACGGAGGCATTTCCTTTTACCAAAGGCGTGAAATCAAAGACGTGTTGGCCTATTTGCGCTTGCTGGTCAATCCGCGGGATGACGAAGCTTTTCTCCGCATTATCAATTTTCCGGCTCGCGGGATCGGTAAGAAAACGTTGGAAACCCTCAGCGTCCTGGCCGACCGCCACGGTCTCTCCCTCTACGAATTGACGCAAGACATCGACCGCCTGGCCGGCGGTATGCTTAATGCCCGGGCCCGAAACAAGCTCAAGGATTTTGCGGTGATGATGGAACACTTCCGCATCCGCGCCCGCGAATTGCCGGTGGACGAGCTGGCCAAAGCCGTTATCAAGCGCACCGGCCTGTTGGAGGCTTACCGCAAGGAATACGACGTGGATGCCGATCGCCATATCGAAAACGTGGAAGCATTGGTGAACGCCATGCGTGAATTCGTGGAAAGCCAGTCCGAATTGGCCGACGGCGACCCGGGATTGGAACGTTTCTTGTCGGAAGTGGCCCTCCAAACCGACATGGACATGGCCGACGATGACGAAAATGCGGTTACCCTCATGACCTTGCACATGTCCAAGGGGTTGGAATTTCCCGTGGTGTACATCTCGGGATTGGAGGAGGGCCTTTTACCCGCGGGCGTGACCATGTTCGACCGCGAAAATTTGGAAGAAGAGCGACGCCTGATGTACGTGGGCATGACGCGTGCAAAAAAATTGTGTACCCTCACCTATGCACGCAGCCGCATGCGGTGGGGTACCGTGTACGAGAGCGAACCCAGCCGCTTTTTGAGCGAAATCGACGAGGCGCACGTGCAATGGTTGCGCCAGCCGCCGGCCGATTCCCCGCCGGCACCGGCCGAGCCCGCTTCTCCCGCCCGTAGGGGCATTTCCCGCACCATCCGCCCTTCGAACCTGAAGCCTCTGAAACGGGCCGCCAAAGGAGGAGCTCCACCCGTCCGCTTGGCCGAAGGGGACCGCGTGCGCCACGAACGATTCGGAAACGGCACGGTCAAAAAAGTGGTGCTCGACGGCGAGAATTCCAAAGCCACCGTCGAGTTCGATTATTCGGGTACCAAAGTGCTCCTCCTCCGCTTTGCCAAACTCACCCGCCTTTAATTGCTTTTCCACATCAGGCTGAGGTAATAGATGCTTCCCACTTTACCCGTTCCGGGAGCCACCACATAGTCGGGACCGAAAATGTTGGTACCTCCGGCTTTGAGCAATAGGTTATGGCGCGGAATGCGGTAGGCCAATACGGCGTCCACCGTGGTGCGGGGCGGTACGGGCCCGGTGGCGAAGCTGGATTCCCATATGTATCCGTCCATTCGCAAGATGCTCATGCTCGCCGTCAGCCGGGGATAGATGTCGCGGGCGGTGAGAATCAGCTTATAGGTGTTTTCCGGCGTGTTGAAATAAGTGGTGTAATCGGGGTAACGCTCGCGGTCGAACAGGAGCTTGGCATAGCTGTAAATGAAATCGGCTTCCCATCGGTCCGCCGCGGCATGGAGGTGCATGTCGAACCCGCGGGAACGGACGGGTACGTCCACATTGGTGAATACGCCGAAAATACGATAGGCACCCAATCCGAGCGCTCTCAGGCCCGTGCTGTCGTGCACGCTTCCGTATGAGGAAGGGATGCCCACCACGGCCTGTTGGGTGATGAAATTTTGATAATCGTTGAAGTAATAAACCAGGTCCGCATCCAGCCATTCTTTAAGCTTGCCGCGATAGCCGATTTCGATGGAGCGTATTTTTTCGGGTCCCAACGGCTTGATGTCGGCCGCTTCGAGCACGGTCGGGTCCCAAGTGGCGGCAAATGCCAGGAACGAGGCCAACGTGTAGGAATTGGTATAGGCATCCCGCCCGGTGATGGTGTAGGGTTGTTGGTGATTGTCGAGCCATTGTTCGCGGTAGCGGTCCCAGTTGGCCGGATGGGCGCCCACCAGCGAGGCCCGGCCTACGTCCAGCCCGATATACCAGTCCTGAGTGGTGGGATTGCGGAAACCCGTTTGGTAGGCGATGCGGAAGGCATGGGCGCGGTCGGCATCGGGCATGACCACCACCGCCAGGCGAGGGGAGAGGTTGGGCGTGAACCGGTCCTGGCGATCGTAGCGGAGCGAAGCCGACACTTTGGCGTGTTTGTCAAACAATTTTTGAATGTATTGCACGTAGGCTCCCACTTCCCGGATATGAATGGGCCCGTCGTAGTCGGTAAAGATGGTGCCGTCGGAACGCAAGTTGAATTGGCGGTACGAGCCGCCCACTTGAAGGAGGCCTTGGGGAAACAGATTTCGGAAATCGTAGTTGCCTTCGGTATGGAAGAGCGAGGTGCGGTCGATAAAGCGGGCTCCTTGCGTAAAGCCCGGGGTGGACGTTACTTGCACGAAGGCGCTGTCGAATTCGCGAGTGCCGGGGAGGAAACGGCCTCGGTCGGCATAGGCGCGGGCTTGGAGGTGGGCTTCATCTTCGCTCAGGCCCGCCCGTCGCGATACCACGTAGGCACCCGCATAATCGCGGAACCAGTCGTAGTCCGATTTCCATGCCCGGTTGATATGAATGGCGGCAAAACGCATGTCGTAGCTCGATCCCGCATTTTCGCCGGTATAATAAGCGCGCACGAAGTAGTTGCGGTTGCGCAATTCCAGTTTGTGTTGGTGGATAATGAAGTCTTTTAAATTAAAGCGGTTGCTTCCCTGGTAAATGGTTTGTCCGCTTCCGAAACGCGATACCCACATAAGTTCCAGCGGATGGTCCTTGCCTTTGGGCCGGTGGTGGACGGCGAAATCGGTTTTGAAGGAGCGCGCCTTGTAATCGGTGAGGTATTCTTCTTCGTATCCCGTCCGCGATACGCGGATGATGCCCAATCCGAAAGCCGACAGGTCGATGTCGGTGGCCACCTCGTCGCCGTATACGTTCAATCCGTCGTAGGAGGGATTGCTCTCGCGCGAGCCCCGTTTGTCGGCATTGCGGGGATGCATGTCGTAATCCGTATAATCTTTGGCCGTCCAATCGGTGGCGTCCAGGACGGAAAGGTTGAATTTCCACGCCCATTTACGCCCCGCCCGCGCATAGCGGACCGCCGCTTCGTGCAAGGGATGGATGCCGCCCCATTCCTGGCGGGTGATGCCGCTCTTGACCGATACCGACACGCCCGGATAGTCGAACGGATTTTTGCTTCGGATATAAATCAAGCCGTTAAAGGCATTGGCTCCGTACAGGGCCGACGACGTCCCGGGAAGGAGTTCCACCGACTCCACGTCCAGATCGCTGATGCCCACCAAATTTCCGAGCGGAAAATTCAAGGCCGGCGACGAATTGTCGATGCCGTCGATGATTTGAAGCATGCGATTGTTGGCAAAAGTGGCGAAACCCCGCGTATTAAGAGCCTGAAACGTGAGGCTGTTGGTATTGGCTTGTACCCCCCGGAGTTTGACCAGTTCGTCATAAAAGCTCGGCGCTACCGAGAGCTCCACCGCTTCGGGGGTCATTACCTCGATGGTTACGGGCGATTCTTTGAGCTTCTCTTCGGTTCGGGAGGCGGTGATCACCGTTTCTTCCAGCGGTTCGGCGCTTTCTTCCATCACGATACGCACGCCCGAAGCCGGGCCCGTAAAGGTTTTTTCCACGCGTTTGTATCCCAAATAACTGAAAACCAAAGTGGCGGGATACTTTTCCGGCACGATGCGGAACCGGCCGTCCAAATCGGTTACAGTCCCTTTTTTCGTATCTTTGACCAGGATATGCACGCCCGCCAGGGGGTCGCCCGAGGCGGAAACCACTTTCCCGCTGATACCGGATTGCTGGGCCGGGCTCCAGGCCGCGACCGTGATCCACAGCAAAAAGAGCAAGGTTCTTTTCATAATCGTAAGTTTTGATATGCAAATTATAAAAATTGTCCTAAAATCCCGGTGAATGATGAAAAGGCTATGGTCCCGCCTGGGACAAATGACCCGCTCGTTGCGTTACCGCATATTTATTTCCATGTTCGTCATCCTGGTGCTCTCGTCGGTGATTATTTTTATCACATCCATCATCCAATACCGCGAAGAAGCCAAAGATTACAATTACAAACGTTTGGAACGCAAGGAAAAAGCCCTCCGGGAATCCATCAATTTGGTCTTGCGCAAGACCATGTTTCCCGTTACCACCGAATATTTGCCTTTGATTTTTAAAGAAGAAATTCACCAGCTTGCCAACGTGCACAATTTGAACTTCGAAATTTACGACCTGGAAGGGCGGCTGTTGGTGAGTTCGGCCGGCGGATTCGGCAAAGACACGGTCATGAGTTTGATTCCTCCCAAAATTTTGGACGAATTGGCCAAAACGCCCGATAAAAAATTGAAAATCGAAGAAAAAAACGTCCAGGGCGATTTCATATCGGCCTACAGCTACATTACGGACGCCAAATACAAACCCATAGGCATCCTTCATATTCCCTACCGCTCCAAATCGGATTTTTACGAATACGAAATCAAAGAATTTCTTTCCCGCATGGCCAAGGTGTATATTTTTCTTTTGCTGGTGGCTATCGCCATTAGTTTCGTAGTGTCCAAAAACCTCATTAAGAGCCTTTCGGTGATCAGCGACAAATTAAAGGAAACCGATATCGCCAAGGGCAACCAAAAATTGGAAATCCGACGATTACCCGACGAACTTCAACCCCTGATCGATGCATATAACCAGATGGTGGACAAATTGGAGCGGAGTACCAAACAATTGATTCGCATGGAAAAAGAAGCCGCTTGGGGAGAAATGGCCCGCCAGGTGGCCCACGAAATACGCAATCCGTTGACGCCCATGCGTTTGAGTATCGAACACTTTTTGCAAACTTTCCGACCCGGCGATCCCGGCAATGCCGAGCGGGTACGCCAATTCGGCGAAATGTTGCTCGAGCAGGTGGACGTGCTCAACCGTATCGCCCGTTCTTTTTCGGAATACACCAAAATCAGCGAGTTGGATTTTACTTACGACAACATTGTGGACACAATTCGCAACACCGTCATGCTCTTTCCGGGACATGCCCGCTACGAGGGCGAGGATGAAATATATACCCTCTACGACAAAGGGCGCATCAAGCAAGCCCTGGTCAACCTGATTCGAAACGCCATTCAGGCCACCCGCGAGGGCGAGCAACCCGACGTGGTCGTGCGCGCATATGTGAAAGAGGAGCATGTGTACATCGAAGTGGAAGACAAAGGTACGGGCATTCCGCCCGAGGTGCTGGAGCATATTTTCGAACCCCGGTTTACCACCAAATCTTCGGGAACGGGGTTGGGGCTGAGCATCGTGAGACGGATCGTCGAGAAACACGAAGGCCGGATTTCGGTTGAGACATATCAGGGAAAGGGAACCAAATTTATCTTAATTTTACCCCTAAAGAAACCGGACCATGAAATTCAATAACCTCATTGTCAAGGATTTATCCGAACATTTGCGATTGATTACCATCAACCGTCCCCGCCAGCTCAACGCCCTGAATCGAGAACTGATTCGCGAATTGCACGACGCTTTGGAAGAAGCCGAAAAAGACCCGGGTATCCGGGCGGTGATCTTAATGGGAAGCGGCGACAAGGCCTTTATCGCGGGGGCCGACATTAAGGAATTCATGCATTTTACGCCCGAAGAAGGGGAGCAACTCTCCCGCGAAGGGCAACAACTCCTGTTCGACTATGTGGAACAAATGGGCACCCCCGTGATTGCGGCCATTAACGGATATGCTTTGGGCGGCGGATTGGAATTGGCATTGGCGGCCCACATACGCATTGCGTCCGAAAAGGCACGCATGGGATTGCCCGAAGTGTCGCTGGGCGTGATTCCCGGATACGGAGGCACCCAACGGTTGGCCCAACATATAGGCAAAGGGCGCGCCATGGAAATGATCCTCACCGGGAAGATGATCGACGCCCGCCGCGCATACGATTACGGATTGGTGAGCGAAGTGACGCCCCACGAAAAATTATTGGATGTGGCCGTGGAAACCGCCGAAGCCATTATGAAAAATTCGCCTTCGGCCATCGCTTTGGCCATCCGCGCCATCAATTCGGCTTACGGCCGCGACGGATTTAAGGTCGAAAGCCGCCTCTTCGGCCAAGCTTTCGCCACCGAAGATTTTAAGGAAGGCACCACGGCTTTCGTGGAAAAGCGTAAACCCCGATTCACCGGCAAATAACCGAAACCGGGAGCTAATATGTACACACGATGGAAATCACCTTCTTTCTGGAAGACCGTAAACTCATTCTTACGGATCGCTTGCGGGAGGGATTTCCGTTGTACGTGTACGCCCATACCGTCATTCCTCTTTTATTGACCAAAATCCGCAAGGAGGACCTCTCCACCGTATATCTCTACCATCCCGATCCCGCCCGGGCGCTGGAGGATTTCAAAAAATATTTCGACGTGATCGAAGCCGCCGGCGGCATCGTTTTCCATCCCGACGGGCGCATCCTCTTCATTTATCGCCGCGGCATTTGGGATTTGCCCAAAGGAAAAATGGAGCCCGGCGAAACACCGGAAGAAACCGCCTTGCGGGAAATAAAGGAAGAATGCGGATTGGAAAATTTGCGTCCCCGCCGGTATTTTACGCGCACCTACCATCTTTTTAAAGAACAGGGACGGCGCAAGATGAAAATCACCCATTGGTACCTCATGGATGCTCCGCCCGATGCGGCCCCCGCTCCCCAAGGGCGCGAAGGCATCGAAAAAACGGAATGGCTTCCGCCCCATTATCCCGAGCTTTACGAGCCCGGCAAAGTGTATGGAAGCGTCAAATCCCTGTTGGAAAAGCTCGAATTTATCCGTCCCTCGGGCGGAGGTGCATCCCATACCCCTCCGACCGGCGGATAAGTTCAGGCCGCTTTCCAGCCCGCCGCCAGGAACAACAGGGCCGCCGCGGCCGCACTGATCAGCGCGTACGGAAGCTGGGTTTTTACATGATCGATATGGTCGGTGGCGGCCGCCATGGAGGAAATAATGGTGGTATCGGAAATGGGGGAGGCATGATCGCCGAAAACACCGCCGCTCAATACGGCGGCCACGGCCAGCTCCACCGGAATGCCCGTGCGCAAGGCTACGGGCACGGCAATGGGAATCATGATGGCAAAGGTACCCCACGAGGTGCCGGTGGAAAAGGCGATAAAAGCCGAGAGGAGGAAGAGAATCACCGGAATAAAACGGGGATGTAGGTAATCGCCCGCCAGGCCCGCCAAATATTCGCCCGTCCCCAACTGTTTGGTTACCGCTCCGATGGCAAAAGCCATCATCATCAGGAGGGCCAGCGGCATCATGGCCGATATGCCTTTGAGCACCCAATCATGCATCTCGTAGAAGGTGGCGATCCGCCGGAGGCGATACATGACCCCGGCTACCGCCAAAGCGGTGATGACGGCAAAAAGGACGGCCGTGGATCCCGATCCGTTTCCCAAAGCCGCCATTAATTTTTTAGACAGGGGCCCATCCATGGCGGCTACTCCGGCGTCCCATCCGGTCCACACCAGCAACACCGGCATCATGAGCACCATCACCGCGATGGGTACCAACATGTGGGCCGCTCGGGGCCGCACGCCCGGCACCGGTTCCACTGCCGTCAGCTCGTCCGACACCATGGGCACCGCTCCGGGATTCAATACTTCTCCCGTTTCGCGTACCCGCCGTTCGGCATCCTTCATGGGGCCCGGATGCCAGCCCGCCCATACGGCGATCAAACCCGTCACAAGGGCGGCCCAGGCATAAAAATTGTAAGGAATGGTGCGAAGCAATATCGCGAACGGCTTGTCCATCCCTTCCGTGAGCAACAACCCCATGATAAAAGCGCCCCATGCATTGAACGGAAGCAACACCGACACCGGCGCACTGCTGGAATCGGCCAGGTAGGCCAGCTTCTCGCGCGAAATGCGGTATTTGTCGAACAACGGGCGAAACACCGTGCCCACCGTCAGGGACGAGATGCTGGTTTCCACAAATACCAAAATGCCCGTCAGCCAGGCCATTAGCGCGATTTTCCGGCGCACGCCTTCGCCTTCGACGGTCTCCAATTTATCCAGGTAGGAACGCACCAGCCGAACGAACCCTTCGGTGCCTCCCGATTTTTGAACGAATAGAATGAGCGCCCCCACCAAGGCGCTGAACATGATGGTTTTGGTATTGCCTTCCGATTGAAAAACCCGCACCAGCGACATCACCGCATCGTAAAAAGCCCGAAACGGGTTGCCGCCGTGCATCACTACCCATGCCAGCCAAATTCCGCCGAACAGGGCAATAAATACCTTGCGCGTGCGGATGGCAAGGATAATGGCCGCCAAAGGCGGAATCACCGACCAAATACCGTAGGATTCCACGGGTTAAAGATAAAGATTTCGCCGAAAGGAAAGAGAAGCCGGAAATCTTAAAAATGAATTTGTAAAATAAAAAAAAACGGCTATTTTTGTTACAAAATATTTTAAAAATGTTTCGTTTAATTCCGAGTTTGGTCTTTTTGCTTTTTTCTTTTTCGCTTCCGGCTCAATACCGCTATCTTCGAGCCGGTCTGGGGCCCACGGCTTATAACGTTTTTGCCGACGGGTATGCTTTTACGGCCGAGGCCGGGTATATGCACAAGCATGTATGGAAAGCGGGTGTGGCTTTTACCCATGTCGGGTTGCCCGGTATAGGTCATGCGGATTATTTGTTTTTCGATAACGAAACCGGCACCGACCGGATCTATCGCCTCCCCGAAGGTGATCGCGAGGCCGATGCGGCTTCTTCGTTCCGCTTGTTTCTTTATTGGAATGCGGCCTCGCTCTTTGCCTCCGATCACATTCCGTCCTGGCGTTTGTATTTGGGCGTGGGGCCGGGGTTTTCCTCCGGCCTGCATCTGGGTACCGAATATGATTCCGCCCGGGGCCTCCGGTATTTGAGGGTACAGGCCACCCGCCTTTGGAGCATTCGGCCCCGTATCGAGTGGGAATATCTGCGTAACGGATGGCTGTGGGGCATCACGGCCGGCATTGAAGACGGAGGCGATGCCGAAAAGACGGGTTATTTGGCCCTGTATGCGGGATACCGCTGGAAGCCCAAGAAAAGGGAATGAAATCCGACGTTTCAAAAAACGAAAAGAGCCGTCCGTTGAAGGCGGCTCTTTTCTTTCGGGCGAACGGAGACGGGCCTTATTCCACCGTCACGGATTTGGCCAGGTTGCGCGGTTTGTCCACGTCGCGACCCAGCATCACCGCAATATGGTAGGCCAAAAGTTGCAACGGTATGGTGGCCAATAGTGGCGATAGCATTTCGTCCGCTTCGGGAATTTCGATGGTATGGTCGGCCAGGGCGGCCACTTGCTTGTCCCCCTCGGTCACGATGGCGATAATGCGCCCGTTGCGGGCTTTGATTTCCCGGATGTTGGACACGATTTTGTCATAATTGCCCTTTTTGGTGGCAATCACCACCACCGGCATGTTTTCGTCGATCAGGGCGATGGGGCCGTGTTTCATTTCGGCGGCCGGGTATCCTTCGGCATGGATGTAGGAAATTTCTTTCAGCTTGAGCGCCCCTTCCAAGGCCACCGGGAAGTTGATGCCGCGGCCCAGGTAGAGGAAGTTTTTCATGTCTTTGTAATGACGGGCGATTTGTTGGACTTGCAAATCGGTTTGCAACACTTTTTCGATCAAATCCGGGGCTTTGGCCAGCTCTTCGATCAGGGCTTCGTACCGCTCGCGAGGGATGGTCCCTTTGAGGTATCCCAAGCGGAGGGCCAATAGGAGGAGCACCGTAACTTGAGCGGTAAAGGCCTTGGTGGAAGCCACTCCGATTTCGGGGCCCGCATGGGTATAGATGCCGGCATGGGTTTCCCGTGCGATGGACGAGCCCACCACGTTGCAGATGCCCAGCAGAAGGGCGCCCTTTTCTTTGGCCAGTTTGAGGGCGGCCAGGGTATCGGCCGTTTCTCCCGATTGGGAAATACCGATCACTACGTCGCGGGGGCGGATCACCGGATTGCGGTATCGGAATTCGGATCCGTATTCCACCTCCACCGGTATGCGGGCCAACTCTTCGATCATGTATTCGCCCACCAATCCGGCGTGCCACGAGGTGCCGCAACCCACCATAATGATACGGTCGGCTTCCAGGATGTGGTTTTCGTAGGGCTCGATGCCTCCCAGGCGAATGATTTTTTTGCCCGGATGGATGCGTCCCCGCATGCTATCATATACCGACTTGGGTTGCTCGTAAATTTCTTTGAGCATAAAATACTCGAATCCCCCTTTTTCCAGTTCTTCGATGGTCATGTCCAATTCGGTAAGGCGGGGATTCACCTTTTTGTTATCCAGGGTTTTGATGATCATTTCTTTGCCCGGTTCCAGGAGGCCCACTTCGTCTTCGTCCAGGTAATACACCGTTTTGGTTTGGGCGATAATGGGCGAGGCATCGGATGCCACGATGTAATCTTTGTTTTTACCCAATCCGATCACCAGCGGACTCCCTTTGCGCGCCACCACCAGCCGGCCGGGCGCGTCGGCATCCATCAACACGATGGCATAGGCGCCCACCACCCGCTTGAGGGCCAATTGGGTGGCTTCGAACAGGTTTTTGCCCGTTTCGTTTTTGATTTTTTCGATGAAATTGACCAGAATTTCGGTATCCGTTTCGCTCTTCAGGGGGATGCCGTCCTGCTCGAGAGCTTCCTTGAGCACCTGATAATTCTCGATAATGCCGTTGTGCACGATGGCCAGCTTGCCCGAGGCCGAAAGGTGCGGGTGGGCGTTCACCGCATTGGGGACCCCGTGGGTGGCCCACCGCGTATGGGCGATGCCCGTACGGGAACTTAAATCTTTGTCTTTGACCATTTCTTCCAGGCGCGACACCTTGCCTTCGGTTTTATACACCACGATGCCGTCTTCTTTTTCCAATGCAATGCCCGCACTGTCGTAGCCGCGGTATTCCAGTTTTTTGAGTCCGTTGATGAGGATGGGAAACGCTTCTCGGTCTCCCGTATAACCGACAATTCCGCACATGTGTAAAAAATTTGTTCAAAGATATGAAAAAAGACCTACTTTTGCATCGGAAAATATGCCTTATGGACCGAATTATCCTTGTGGACACACCCGAAGATTGGAAATTTTTGTTGCCCTTAACATACTTTAGAGAAATACCTAACATTCGTCTCGGAATCCTTAACATCCGGGAAAAATGGGAAAAATACGCCGGCGTGCCGATTGAAGTCGAGCCTGTTTTTTATTTGAAAGAAATTTTCGGAGGCGCTTCGCCGGGAAGATTATTCGTGCGTTCTTCCGTCCTTCCCACGCCCGAACTCTCGCGGGCCTTATCGGAACTGAAAGAAGGCGAATGTCTTACGGACGAGGAGGGCGAGTGGGTGGCTTGCCGTACCGAGACATCGGTACTTCCCGAAGAGATGGCGGCCCGTCGATCCGAAGGGGGATTCGACATCCGCCGGGTGGCGGCCCGCCGGTTGCGGCGTCCCTGGGAGGCGGTGGAGCTCAACGGCTACGAAATCGAACGTGACGGCCGCTTGCTGGGCCTCGAGTCCCGCATTCCGCCGGGAATCCAAGTTTTGGGTACCCGCCCCGTATATGTGGACCCTTCGGCCGAGGTGGATGCCGCCGTGCTCGATGCCCGCGAAGGGCCGGTATATGTCGGACCGAATGTCCGAATTTTTCCTTTTTCTTATCTGAAGGGACCGGTGGCGGTGCTCAACCACAGCCTGGTAAAGGCGGGCACCCGTATTTACAACGGCACCACCCTGGGACCCTGGACCAAAGTGGGGGGCGAAATCAAAAACGTGCTTTTCTTCGGCTACTCCAACAAGGGGCATGACGGATTTTTGGGCGACGCCGTGGTGGGGCAATGGGTCAATTTCGGTGCCGGCACTTCCAATTCGAATCTCAAAAACAATTATTCGCCCGTGCGCATGTATGTGCCCGCCACACGTACCTACGAATCCACGGGTCGCCAGTTTTTGGGCCTGGTGATGGGCGACCATTCCAAAACCGCCATCAACACCTCGCTCAATACGGGAACGGTGGCGGGCGTGTCGGCCAATATTTTCACCCGCGATTTTCCGCCCAAATTCATTCCTTCGTTCAATTGGGGAGGCGATGCCCCGGGACATACCTATCACCTCGAGCGGGCCAAAGAAACCGCCCGCAAGGTCATGCAACGCCGCCAAATACCTTTCGACGAACGCATGGAGCGCCTCTTCGACGCCGTGTGGGCTTTCAGCGCCCGGATCGAGCAAGGGAATCAAATTTAATCTTCCTTGAGCATAACGGCCTTATACCAATCGGTGCCGGTGCGGAAGTAGGTTTCGCTTTCGGGCTTAAAACCCGCTTGTTTAAGGATGAGATCCTGGCGGCGGGTGAGGTTGCATCCGTCGGCGAGCGGACGCCATAGGGGATTGATCCATTTCTGCAACATTCCGTAGGGACGACCGGTGGAGTGGATATGCTCCAATACCAACAGACGGCCCCCGGGTTTGAGCAAGCGTTTGTAAATACGGGCGGTTTCGTAGGGGTCTTTCACCGTACACATCACCAGGGTGGATACGATAAAATCGAATTGCCGCGGAAGGCCGGTCAGGCGGGGAACGTCTTCGATGCCGCCGTGAATCAGGCGGATGCCGGGCCGAAGTTTCTTTCGGGCTTTGCGAATCATGGCCTCCGACGGCTCGACGGCATACACATTTACTCCTTCGGGATACAATGCGAAATTCACGCCCGTGCCGGCGCCCACTTCCAGCACGTCTCCGTAGGTACGGCTCAGAAGGTCGAGGCGGTGGGCCTTCAAGGTCCGTTCAAGCGGCTCCAGGAAGGGGTCGTAAATTTCGGCCAACACATATCGATACAACCGGCGGATCAATATTTGCTGATTTTTTGTTTAAACTCTTCGTAAGCTTCTTCCAACCGCTTGCGGATTTCTTCGGGATCGGTCGGGTATTGCGGAAGCAAGGGCGGCTGACCCGGAAAGATTTCCATCTGTAAGGTTTGGGTCGGGAAGGCGAAACCTACGCCCAATTTTTCCGCCAATTTCAAAATGCCCAGGTGCAAAATATGGCGGGCATGCATCTCTTCGCCCCAATCTTTGGTTTTAAAATATACGTTTACCAGAATTTGAAGCGAAAAATCGCCGTAATCCACGAATTCCACGTTGTAAGGCCGCACGTTGTAGGGCGTATGGTCGGCCGAATTGCGGGTGAGAGGGTGAAGTTCGATGATTTGCTTGATGCCTTCCACGAATGTTTCGATCAAATAAGGCGGCGTATCGTAGCGAATGCCCAATTTGGTCTGGTAGCGGCGATATACCCGCTGACCTTTGTTGTTGATGGCCATTTCGGCCAATTGGTTGTTGGGCACCTTGATCAGCGAAGTGTCGGGCGCCCGGATGATGGTGGAGCGGAAGCCTACCTCTTCCACCGCCCCTTCGATATTGTTGAAGGCGATCCAATCGCCGATGCGGAAGGGTTTGTCTATAAAAATCATGAAGGTGCCGATCATGTTTTTGATGGTGTCCTGGGAGGCCAACCCCACCGCCAATCCGCCGATGGAGGCTCCCGCCAATACCGTTTTGGGATCGGCGCCGAAGGTGATCAAGAGCTTGAATACGCCCATTAAAATCACCAGGGCTTTGAGCGTATTTCGGAGGATGGGCACCAGTTGGTCGTCCAGTTTGCTGGTGGTGCGTTCGGCCCGGGTGAGGTAAAATGACATCATCACGTCCACAAATCTCAGGGCCACGAAGATCCAGAGCACGATTTCGGCGATATTAAAACCCGAAATCAAAAAGGCGCTGAACCGTCCCGGCAACAGAAGGCTGGGCAGGAATTTCTGGATGAAATAAATGGAAACGATATAAGAGAGGGGATCGGAAAATTGGCGCAACCGCATGTCGATGCGGTCCACGTCGAACCATTCGGGAACGATTTTGTTTTGAATGATTTTAAAGAGGCGGTAAAAAATCTTTTTGGCAATCACATGAAGGATAAAAGCAATGACGAACAGGGCGATCAGCCCCAGCCATTGCCAGATTTCCAGTCCCAAAAACCGGTATTTGAGCTGGGCCGGAATTTTATCCACGAATCCCACTCCGTAGGGATATATTTCGTAAAATAATTTGTCGATGACCGCCACCGTGTGTTTGGAATAATACCATTTGTCGCCGTATTTCTCCACATACACGTCGGGCAGGCGGACGGGAAAGAGGATATAAGCGTGACGCGGGAAAGGGAAGTTGATGCTGTCCACATAATCGGGGTCGTTGGGAATCTCGGTATAATCGATTTGAAGCCCTTTACCTATATAAATATATTTGAGCTTAATGGCTTTGTCGATACCTTTTTCGATGTCCACGCCGTAGAATACCCGGGCCGAAGCTTCGGGATGGTAATTGTTGGGCTTGAGGTTTTCCAGATGGGTATATACCGCCCCCCGCGGGGTGGACTGGTCGATGATTTGGGCATAGATTCCCGCCAAGGGAAGGGCGAATACCAGCCACCACAGCAATTTTTTCATTTTTCCGGCCGTTTTTTCAAAAATACGCATTTTTCGCGCACGGCCGCGATGCTTCAAGGAGAAGGGAAGGAGCCCCCAAAAGGCTTATTCCACGTGTTTATGCGCCCGGTACGACGAGCGCACCAGCGGTCCGCTTTCCACGTGGCGGAAACCCATGCGGCGGGCTACCTTTTCGAAGTAGGCGAATTTGTCGGGATGCACGTATTCGACCACCGGCAACAGGTTCGGATGGGGTTGGAGGTATTGTCCGATGGTCACGATGTCGGTCTTTACGCGTCGTAAATCTTCGAGGGTTTCCAGTACGTCTTCGTCGGTCTCGCCCAGCCCCAGCATGATGCCCGATTTGGTGCGGGGGAGTCCCGCTTCTTTGAGGTATTGAAGGACGAACAGGCTTCGGTCGTATTTGGCTTGCACCCGTACTTGGCGGGTGAGGCGGCGCACCGTTTCCAGGTTGTGCGACACCACTTCGGGCCGTTCGGCCGCGATGCGATCCAGGATTTCGGGCTTGCCCTGAAAATCGGGGATCAGAGTTTCCATGGTGATGCCGGGATTGAGCTCTCTTACCTTGCGGATGGTTGCCACCCATATGCCCGCGCCCAGGTCGGGCAGGTCGTCGCGGTCCACCGAGGTAATCACCGCATGTTTGACGCCCATCAGGCGTATGCTTTCGGCCACGCGGCGGGGTTCGTCCGGGTCGGGCGGGAGGGGGCGGCCCGTGGCTACGTTACAGAATTTACAGGAGCGCGTGCATATATTGCCCAATATCATGAAGGTGGCCGTGCCTTCCACCCAGCAATCGCCCATGTTGGGACAGGCACCGCTGGTGCAAATGGTGTGCAACCGGTGTTGGCGGACAATGTGGCGGATTTTTTGGAAATTTCTTCCCGACGGGAGGCGTACCTTGAGCCATTCGGGTTTGCGGCGCGAATTAACGGTGTCTTTCATCGGCGTCGAATGCTTGTTTGAGGAGTTTGCGTGCCCGCATCAGGCGAATGCGCACGTTGGAAAGCGTGGTGTCCGTCAGCCGGGCGATTTCCTCCGTGGTTTTGCCGTCAAAATAATAATATTTGAGGACTTCGCGGTATTTGGGTTTCAACCCTTCGATGGCGCGTGCCAGGCGGACCGAAAGTTCCTGCCATTCTTTTTCCCGTTCCACGGGGTCGTCGGGCGGTTCGGTAAGTTTGTCCAAAATGGCGGGCGGAATGTCGTTGCGGACGATGGTAGCCTGTTCTTTCCGGCTTTTGCGGTGCGAATCGATTTGAATGTGGCGAGCGATGGACAACAGCCAATTTTTAAACCGGTGCCGTTCGTCGAAGCTGGCAATGCGGTCGAAAGCGCGCGCAAAAGTTTGAATGGCCAAATCTTCGGCTTCCTGTACGTGGGAAGTACGTCGGAGTTGGTACCGAAACACGTCTTCCCAAAACAGCTCGAATAGTCGCCTGAAGGCCGATTCCCGGCCCCGCTTGGCAAGACGGATGTACTCGTTTAATTCCAAGTGATGCGCTTTTTAAAAGGACCGGTGAAGAATATCCACAATTGCAATGCCCACAATTGAATTTCCAATAGGGGAACGGCCCATAGCGGAAGGGGATCGTCCAATTTTTTGCCTGCCTTGCCGAATACGGCCGCGCCGGTGATGAGTTTCGCAAAAATCATGCCTGCCGCCCAAGGCCGCCACGGGGGAAGAGCGAGCATGACAAAACTTCCCGTCCAAAACAGGGTGCGGGTCGCCGCTTCGAGGAATAATAGCATCTTGTGGGCCGTGCGGTAATGGCGAGCGGTGGAATAATGTCGCCGTTTTTGGCGAATCCAGCTACCCCACGTGGTCGGGGGGTCCGATACGGTGTGGGCTTGGGGGCGGATGCATACGGCCGTGTTTTCCGCCGTGGCGTTTTCGTTGACAAACAAATCGTCGTCGCCCGAGAGGAGCTCGAAATGGTTTTTGAAGCCGTCGTTTCGGAAAAACAGCTCCCGCGTATAGGCCAAATTGCGTCCCACGCCCATATAAGGCTTGCCGCGCAAAGCAAATCCCATGTAATTGAGGGCCGTCAGGAGTGTTTCGTAACGCACCAGGAGGTTGAGCCATCCCGGCCGGCGGGCATATTTGCCGTAACCCAACACGATTTCTTTCCCTTCGGTGAAGGGAGCGGTCATCAGGCGGATCCACCGGTCGGAGGCGGGCCGGCAATCAGCGTCGGTGAAGAGCAAATACGGATGGCGGGCGGCTTTGATGCCCATGGTGAGGGCGTATTTTTTATTGCCGATAAAGGATTTCCACTCTTGCGGATCGATGCGCACGATGCGAAGGCGGGGATAATCGGCATAACGGTCGAGCACTTCGGCCGTGCGGTCGGTGGAGCGGTCGTTGATCACCACCACTTCGAATTCGGGATAATCCTGGCCCAACCACAGGGGGAGATGGGCCTCCAGAGCTTCGGCTTCGTTTTTGGCCGCCACGACGACCGATACGGGCGAGTCGAGCGTTTCGGGGGAGGGCGGACGGTAGCGCAAAAATTTCACCCAAAAAAACAGGGCGTGACCCGTAAGGTAGAGCCATGCCGAGGCCGTGATGGCGACTATTGCCGCCGACAGGGGGGCGTCCATCATTTTATTCGAAAAAGCTCAGGGCCGAATGGCCGTAGGTTTTGGTACGCACATGCCGGGGGTGGTCGTCCAAGCGCACGCCCTTGTGGTGTTCGATGACCAACATGCCGCCGGGCGCCACGAATCCCCGCTCGAACACGGCGTCGGCCAGGGCCCGCAATTCTTCGGCCGTCAGCGCGTAGGGCGGGTCCATGAATACCACGTCAAAGGGTTGGTCCGGCGGATATTGGAGGTATTCTTTCACGTCGGACCGAACGGCCTTAATCGGCAAATCCAGTTCGCGCGCCGTTTTTTCCACGAAGCGCACGCTGTCGCGATGTTTGTCCACCGCCGTCACGCGGGTCGCACCCCGCGAGGCGAATTCCAAAGCGATGTTGCCCGTGCCCGTAAACAGGTCCAGGGCCGAGATTTCGTTTAAAAAATAGCGGCTTTGCAAGGCGTTGAACAGCGCCTCTTTGGTAACGTCTTTGGTGGGCCGGGCGGGCAAATGTTTGGGCGCTCGAATTTTTCGACCCTTGTGTTTTCCCCCGATGATTCTCATAACAAGGCTTTTAAAATTTCCTTTTCTCCTCCGGTATCCACTTCCGCTCCCGGTTGAAAATCTTCCAATTGCTTGCGCGCTTCCCATGCCGCCGGCGTATGGCCCGTGAGACGAATGCGGGCATCCGACGGCGTTTGGGTCTCTTCCCAGGCAAAAAAGAAATAATACAGAAAATCGTCCGTATTTTCGTAAGGAAAAGTGTTGTAAAACAACAATTTCCCGTCCTTAACGATCAGCATTTGAAATTCCCGCGTAAAAAAACGAACGAACACATCCGTTCCTTCCGCTTCGGCCCGCCGGGAGGCATAGATCACAAACGGGCTGGCGGCATGGTAATATTCCACTCCGCCCCATTTGTCGATAAAAAAATTGTTGAGGTTTTCGTAAGGCACGTACACGTTCACCGTATCAAATGGCAAATCCGTGTCCGCTTCGATGGTGTCGGTGGGTTGCAAAGGCACGTTGAATTTGAGGTATTCGGCCGCTTTGGCGGGGTCGAACAGCGAGGCCGGCACCAGGGTGTTGAGGGCGTTTTGATGCAAAAGAATCAGGCGTTCGGGACGGAATTCGGCCAAATTTTCGGCATAAACTCGGGCCAATTCCCTATCCAAGTCTTCGGGTCGGGCCGCCGTGTAGGGAATCCGGTCGATGATTTCCACCCCTTTATTGTAAATGTAAAAAGAAAGTCCATACAAACCGGCTTGTATGGACATTTTCTCCACGGGTTGTACGCTCATTTATTCGGCTTCTATGTCGTACACTTTGGGCCAGTTTCCGCTGGTGGTTACTTCTTCCAGCGAGCCCACGATGATGTAAGGGCCGTTGATTTCTTCGGTACTGATGACGTTTTCTTCCTGGGCCACCAGGTCTTCGGGCTGGTCCCACAGGATTTCGCGCTTGGCCACCCGCGCTTCGAATACGGGCAATTTGACGTCGCCTTTTTTGATGTAGCCTTTGCGTAATTCGAATTTCACCTGTTTTTCACGTCCCGGAATGGGCACCCACATCATTTCTTTGTAGCGGTCGTCGTTTTTGAACAAGGAGTCTTTCACCGGCACGAATCCCAAGGTGTCGATGATGATGATTTCTTCTTCGGTTTCGATTCCGCGGAATCGGTCGAATTTCTTGATGACCGAATCCCTTTGTTGAATGATGGGGAATTTGGCGGTATCCACGAATTGGATGAGCGAGTCGAACGAAGCCGTATAGTCGCCGGTGATGGTCCGCATGGCCACTTCGGAATCGCGAATGTCTTTGAGGCGGCGGATCACTTTGGCGTACCGTTCTTTCTTGATTTTGTTGAATCGAACGGGTGCCGTAATGGAATCGTATATTTTGTAACCCAAATAAACGGAGGCGAGGATGAGAAAGATATTGATAACGGGAATGACTTTGGGAGACAATTTTTCTTTGGCCACCAAATAAGCCATCAGCAAAATAAGCGCAACCAAAATAAAGAAGATAAGCCAATACATCGCGAAATTTTTTTGGTTGAAGCAAATATACAATTTTTAAGTAGAACCCTTCCCGCTTTTTGACCGCCGGGCAAAATCGCGCATGCGGGATTGCCATTCCGCGGTGCGGGAGAGATAGGCGAAATTGTCCGCCGCATGGAGGCGGACTTGTTCCCAATGGATTTTCCACGGAAAGTTGACCGTTTGTTTGGTCAAGGCCAATGCTTGATCGGTGCCTTCGAGGATTCGGGCGGCCAGGCGATCCACCACGGGGTCCAATTCTTGGGCGGACACCGCGAATTCGACCAACCCGATTTGTCGGGCTTCGACCCCGTCGATGAGGCGTCCCGTCATGGTGAGCTCCATGGTGCGTCCCCGTCCGGCGAGGGATTCCACATACACCGTGCATGTGGCGGGGAGGATGGCTCCCAATTTGACGGCGGGAAAACCCAACCGGGCATCGAGGGCGCAAACCCGGATATCGGCGGCGGCCGCAAAGCCCAGCGCTCCGCCCAGGACCATGCCGTGCAAGCGGGCGATCACGGGTTTGGGAAAGGTGAACAGGGCATGGGAAGCTTCTTCCAACAGAAGGGCAAACGAACGGGCCGCTTCGGCGGTGTCCAAATCCAGGAGGGCTTTCAAATCCACTCCCGAGGAGAAACTTTTACCCCGCCCTCCCAAAACCAGAAGGCGCACTTCGGGACGGGCGGCCAAATCGCGAAGGGTTCGGGTGAATTCTTCCAATAACGGAGGCGAAAAGGCGTTATGTTTGTCGGGCCGGTTGAAATAGAGCCGCGCCACGCCTTCCGATACCGACAAGTCGATATATGTCATGGGTGAGATTTTGCTCGTAAAGGTACGCAATCGCCCCCATACTCAACGGTCGAAATCCAACACCACTTTCACCGGAGCGTGGTCCACCCGAAAGGCGGCTTCCTCGAAAGGAGGCGGTCCGAAGCGTCCTTTGGCATAGCGGGAAGCCAGCACCCGCTCTTTGGGCGGTCCGAAAAAGTAAAAATCCAATCGCCCGTTGCCGTTGGCGTCTTCGACCACGGCCACCGCATAAGTACCTGGCTTCAAACCGGCGAACGTGGTGTGCACGGCTTGGCGCCCTTTCACGGGAATTACCCGTTGCATGAGGGGTCGGCGCGGAAAATCTTCGGACCGGTCGAACAACATGACGATCACGTTCCCTCCGGGAGTCGCTCCCCGCACCTCCACTTGCACTTCGCCCTGGCTCCATAAGGCGAGGGGAAGCATCCAAAGAAACAGAAGCGTGCGTGCCTTCACCGACTTTTTTATTATTTTACAAATGTCGCAAATAAAACGTATTCCCATGAGCGAAATTGTGGTGGTAACCGGCGGTACGGGAATGGTGGGTTCTTATACGGTGCCTCTTTTGAGGCGGTCCGGCTACCGAGTGCACATCCTCACCCGTCATCCCGAGCGGTATCGTCATCTCGACACTCCCGGGGTACGTTATTTCGGATGGGATTGGACGCGTAAGGAGGCGGACCCCGCCGCCTTCGACGATGCTGCGTATCTCATCCATTTGGCGGGAGCCAATATCGGGGAGCATCGGTGGACGTCCGGATACCGGGCCCTTATTGCCGGAAGCCGGATTTTGTCCTTGCGGTTTTTGCGCGAATTTCTTCGCCGGAGAGGTCAACGTATCATCCATGTGGCGGGGGCCTCGGCCATTGGCTATTACGGATGCACCACCGACGACCGTCCTCGAACCGAAGAGGACCCGCCCGGCCGCGATTTTTTGGCCCGCGTGGTCACCGAATGGGAAGAAGAAACCCGCCGCATGGAAGAGGTGGCCGACGGAGTGACCGTCTTACGTACCGGCGTGGTGCTCGATCCCCGACGGGGCGCTTTTCCCAAAATGATCCGACCCTTGCGGTTCAAGCTCCCCCTCATCCTCGGAAGCGGCCGCCAATACCTCAATTGGATTTCGGGCGAAGATACGGGCTCCGCTTACCTCAAAGCCTTGAACGAACGCCTCTCGGGGGTGTTCAATACCGTGGCACCCCGGCCGGTTACTTACCGCGAATTCATCGCCACCGCCGCCCGCCTTAAAGGATTGCCCTGTTGCCTGCCGCCGGTGCCCGCCTTTTTGCTGAAAGCCGTGCTCGGTGAAATGGCATGTCTGGTCACCGAAGGCATGCCCGTATCGGCGCGCAAATGGGAAGAACGGGGATTGACCTTCCGCTACCGCGAGGCCGAAGAATGGCTTCGCGACCATTGGGCCTGAACCGGAGGTTGGGTGAGTTGTAGTATATTTGACAAAAGTTTGCCTCCGCATGAAGACCGTGGCCCGCATCAAAGCGCCCATCGAGGCGGAAATGGAAATGTTCGAGCGCAAATTCCGCGAGGCGGTCCGTACGCGCGTGCCTTTGCTCAACCGCATCACCATGTTTATCGTCACCCGCAAGGGCAAGCGCATGCGACCCATGTTCGTGTTTCTCACCGCCAAAATGTTGGCCGGCCATGTCACCGAACGAACCTACCGCGGGGCAAGCATCATCGAGCTGATTCATACCGCCACCATCGTGCACGACGACGTGGTGGACGAAAGCACATACCGCCGCGGCTTTTTCTCCCTCAATGCCGTGTGGCGTAACAAAATAGCGGTGCTGGTGGGCGATTACCTCCTGGCCAAAGGGCTCATCCTCTCCATCGACAACGACGATTTCGACCTGTTGCGCATCATATCGGTGGCCGTACGCGAAATGAGCGAAGGCGAGCTTCTCCAAATCGAAAAGGCGCGCAAACTCGATATCGACGAAGAGACGTATTACGACATCATTCGAAAAAAGACGGCATCCCTCATCGCCGCCTGTACCGCCATGGGCGCCGCATCGGTGGGAATGGACGTCAAAACCGTAAACGACATGCACCGGTTCGGCGAACTCACGGGCATGGCCTTCCAAATCAAAGACGACCTGTTCGATTACACCGGAGGAGACATCGGCAAACCCACGGGCATCGATATCAAAGAGCGCAAAATGACCTTGCCCCTTATCCACGTGCTCAATAAAGTGTCGCCGCGGGAAAAGAAATGGATGCTTAAAATCCTCAAAAAACACAATACCGATAAGCAAAAGGTGCAAGAGCTGATCGCCTTTATCAAACAAAAAGGGGGATTGGATTATGCGGTGCAAAAAATGCACGCCTACAAGGACGAAGCCCTCCGCATCCTGGAGCGCTATCCCGACAACGAGGCCAAGGAGAGCCTCAAACTCATGCTCGATTACGTGATTAACCGCAAACTCTGATGGGTTACCTCAGCCGCCAAACCATCGAAAAAGTGCGTGAAGCCGCCCGCGTGGAAGAAGTGGTGGCCGATTTCGTACAACTCAAGCGGGTGGGAGCCAATTACCGGGGATTCAGTCCCTTTAAGGAAGAACGCACCCCTTCGTTTTACGTGTCGCCGGCCAAACAAATATGGAAAGATTTTTCATCCGGCAAAGGGGGAGACGTGGTCAAATTTCTGATGGAACACGAAAAGATGACCTTTCCCGAAGCCATCCGCTGGCTGGCCAAAAAATACCATATCGAAATCGAAGAACACGAACCCACCGAAGAGGAAAAGGCGGCTCAAAAAGAGAAGGAAAGCCTGTACGTGGTATTGGATTTTGCGCGCAAATGGTTTATGGAGCAATTGTACGAAACGGACGAAGGGAGATCGGTGGGATTGTCATACTTTAAGGGAAGGGGATTTTTGGAAAAAACCTTACGCACGTTCGAAACCGGCTATTCGCCCGCCCGACGCGACGCCTTCTACCGGGCCGCCATCGCCAAAGGGTATAAGGAAGAGCTGTTGGAAAAAGCGGGCCTGATCATCCGCCGCGGCAACCGGGTAACGGACCGGTTTTTCGACCGGGTGATTTTTCCCATCCACGCCCTCAGCGGCAATGTGGTGGCCTTCGCGGGACGAATCCTTCGAAACGACGTCAAAGCGGCCAAATACATCAACTCGCCCGAAACCGAAGTTTATCACAAGAGCAAAATCCTCTATGGCATTTTCCAGGCCAAACAATCCATGGTCAAGGAAGATGCGGTGTATCTGGTGGAAGGATATACGGACGTGATGTCTTTTCATCAGGCGGGTATCGTCAATACGGTGGCTTCGGCCGGCACTTCCCTCACGCCCGATCAGGTGAAGTTGATCAAACGCTTTACGCAAAACGTGATTTTGGTATATGACGGCGATCCGGCCGGGATCAAAGCCGCCATGCGGGGTACCGATATCATTCTCGAGCAAGACATGAACGTGGAAGTGGTGGTGCTCCCCGAAGGGGAAGATCCCGACAGTTTTGCCAAAAAAGTGCCTACCGAAGAGCTCATCCGCTACTTGGAAACCCAAAAACAGGACTTCATCCGATTTAAAGCCTCTTTCCTCCTCAAAGACGAACCCGGTCCTTTGGAAAAATTCGAACTTATCCGCGAGGTATTGGAAAGCATCGCCCGCATTCCGAACCGGGTCAAACAGGAATTATACGTGCGCGAAGTGGCTCGCCTGACCGGCACCCGCGAAGATACCCTCTTTATCGAGCTCAATCGCATTCTCCGAAATCGCTACATCCGCCAAACGCGGCAATTGCGGGAAGCCGTTCCCGAAATCCGCATCGAAAAAAGTACGCCCCGGCCCTCCTTTTTGGATAAGCGCCAAATATTCGAACGCGAAATCATCAAATTGTTGCTCCTGTTCGGAAACGTAAAAACCAAATTCAAAGAATACCTCATCCAGGAAGTGGTGGGCACCACGGTGTTGTACGAAACCCGCGAAGCGGAACGCACGGTGGCCGAAAAAATCTTTTTGGAACTCCAGGCGGACGAGATCGAATTCTCCTCTCCCGAGTTCAAATTTTTATGGGAGAAAATCATGGATCAATATCGTCGAACGGGCGAGATCGACAGCGTGCAAATTCTTCGCGAAGTGCCGCCCGAATATACGCGCCTTATTTCCGACCTCCTTACCGAGTCCGAAAAATTCACTTATACTCCCAATGAGAAGCTCAACATCCCTCCGCCCGACCTTACCGCCAATTTGGACGTGTGGGTCACCGATGTGATTTACCGCCTTCGCTTGGAGTGGATTAAGTTGTTGCTCAAAGAAAAGAGCGAAGCTTACAAAAAAAATCCGCCTCGGGAGCTGACCCCCGAATTGGAAGACGAATTGCGTCAAATCCAATTGTGGAATAACCTCAAAAAATTGTTCGGCGAAATCGTAGGGCAAGTGATTTTGCCCTGATTAGAGGATGCGGTAGATAAAGCGGTCCAAAAATTCGTCCCGCGGAAACACGCGGGCTCCCATACGGAGGAGGTGGGGCGACACCACCTGGCCGTCCACCGCTTCGTAGCCGTATTGGTCCAGGTTTTTCACCAAATGGATCAGGGCCAATTTGGAAGCGTTGGGTACCAATGAAAACATGCTGTCGCCCGAAAAGAGCTTACCTTCGGGTCCCGCATCCACGCCGTAGAGGCCGCCCACCAACCGTCCTTGGTCGTCCCAAACCTCCACCGAGTGGGCCTTGCCCCGGCGGTGAAGGGTTTTCATCGACACTTGCAATTCGGGATGCAACCAGGTACCTTCTTGCCCTTTGCGGGGGACGGAGGCGCATAATTCCACAACTCGGTCGAAGGCTTTGTCGAAGGTGAGGCGAAAGCCGGGCCTCCGTCGCATCCATTGGCGCATACTTTTGTGCACCCGCACCCGGCCGGGCAAAAACACGGGTCGCTCGGGCGGGCTCCACCACAGCACGGGATCGTGGGCGTTGTACCACGGAAAAATTCCCAGCCTGTATGCCGCTTCCAAAAAGGCGGGCGACACGCTTCCGCCCACCGCCAACAGCCCGTCGGGTGCGGCCCGGTAGGGCGGGGGGAAGATGGGGATTTTATCGTTCAGCAAAAACGGCATCGTACAAGGCTTGCATGGTGCGTTTCAGCTCGGCGGGGGAGGGGAGGTTTTCAAACCTAAGATAGTATTTTCCGTCCTTTTCTCCCAGCCGGCAACATCCAGGATGAGCTCCCGCATAAGCGAGAATTTTTTTCCATACGTCCGACTCGGCAAAAGAAGGGTGGGACGTGAAATAGGCCGTCAGCTTGTCTTTCCGATACACCAGGCGTTCGAATCCCAGCGGAGCGGCCAACCGGCGGAGGCGAACCGAGTCCAGCAACAGGCGGGCTTCTTCGGGTGCGGGACCGAAGCGGTTTTCGATTTCTTCCGCAATGCGGTCGATTTCTTCTTCCGATGCGGCCGACAACAGGCGTCGGTAATAGTGCATGCGGGCCGCCGGCGAGGGGATGTAGGCATCGGGAAATTGCCAGGTGCGGTCGGTTTGGAATTGGACTTCGTCCACCTTTTCGAAGGAGGGGGTATAGGTACCTTCGAATTCTTCGTGTTTGAGCTCTTCCACCGCTTCGCGAAGGATTTTTTGGTACAATTCGAATCCCAATTCGTTGATAAACCCGCTTTGTTCGGCGCCCAGGATGTCGCCCGCCCCGCGGATTTCCAAATCTTTCATGGCGATTTCGAATCCGTCGCCCAGCGAGGTGTAGGTTTCCAAAGTCATCATGCGTTTGGCCGCTTCGGGCGAGAGGGTTTCGTAGGAGGGTATCAAAAAGTAGCAATAAGCCTTGCGGTCGGATCGGCCCACGCGGCCCCGCAATTGGTGCAAATCCGCCAGTCCGAACCGGTGGGCGTCCAATACGATCATGGTATTGGCATTGGGCACGTCGAGTCCGCTTTCCACGATGGCCGTGCTCACCAAAACGTCGAATTTTCCTTGGCGGAAGTCCAACATGGTGCGTTCCAAATCTTTGCCCGCCATGCGTCCGTGGGCCAGCGCCACCTTGGCTTCGGGCACCAATTCGCGGATAAGATCGGCCACTTGCTCGATACCCGCAATGCGATTGCGTACCACGTATACCTGGCCGCCGCGGTCCAGTTCCCGCCGTACGGCTTCGCGAATCAATTCGGGATCGAAGCGGGTCACGGTGGTCACCACCGGATAGCGGTTGGGCGGCGGAGTATGGATCACCGATAAATCGCGTTCGCCCATAAGCGAAAATTGAAGGGTCCGCGGAATGGGCGTGGCCGTGAGAGTAAGCACGTCGATGCCCGTTTTGAGGTTTTTGATTTTTTCTTTGACGTTCACCCCGAATTTTTGTTCTTCGTCGATCACGAGCAATCCCAAATCTTTGAACCGCACTTTGTCGGATACCAGCGCATGGGTGCCGATGATGATGTCGATTTTGCCTTCGGCCAATTCTTTGAGAATGCGATGACGATCGCTCGCCGACCGGAAGCGGTTGAGGTATTCCACCGTGACGGGGAAATTCTTCAATCTATCCTTAAAAGTTTGGTAATGTTGATAGGCCAACACCGTGGTGGGCACCAATACGGCCACTTGCTTGCCGTTGTCCACCGCTTTGAAGGCCGCCCGTACGGCGATTTCCGTCTTGCCGAATCCCACGTCGCCGCATACCAGGCGGTCCATGGGGCGGTCGCTCTCCATATCGCGCTTCACTTCTTCGGTGGCCCGCCGCTGGTCGGGCGTGTCTTCGTACATAAAGGAGGATTCCAATTCCCATTGGAGCGGACTGTCGGGCGCAAAGGCGAATCCTTTTTGGCTTTTGCGTTTGGCGTAGAGCGAAATCAGATCGAACGCCAGCCGCTTGACCCTTTTTTTGGTTTTTTGTTTGAGCCGCTCCCATGCGCCCGATCCCAAGCGGTAAATTTTGGGCGGCTTGCCGTCCTTGGAGCGGTATTTGGACAATTTATAGAGCGAATGGATGCCCACGAAAAGGACGTCGCCGTTTTTGTATTTCAATTTGACCGCCTCCACTTGCTTGCCCCCTTTATCGATTTTGACCAATCCTTCGTAGATCCCGATTCCGTAATCCTCGTGCACGATGTAATCTCCTTTTTGCCATTCGTCCAGCTCGCGGAGGAGGTGCTGTTGCTTCTTGCGCTTGAGGGGAGAGGTAGCGGTGCGATAGGGGCGTCCGAAAATTTCGTGTTCGGGAATCAGGGCCGTGCGGGTGGCGGGGTCGATGAAGCCTTTGAAAAAATCCCCTTCAAGGGTACGCACGTCCACGCGTCCGGCAACGGGAGCCAGATGTTCGCGCAGGCGTTCCAGCCGGGCGGGATCGGGAGAAGTGATATAGTGGACGTATCCTTCGAGGGTACGGGCTTCCAAATCGCGAGTGAATACACGGAAGTTGGGAACGGCCGGGAGGGAGCGTACACCCGGATCCACCGAGGGAGCCTCGTCCCACTGGGGCGAAAAAAAGGCTTTGGGCCTCAGGCGGGCCAGAAAATCCTCCGAAGGCTCACCCTTTTCTTCACGGAGTTCTTCCAACCGAACGGGATGGCGAAAAAACAGCAAATCTTCCGAGCCAATGAACTCGTAGGCGGGCCGGCGCTCCTCCCGGGCGGGTACGGGCAGGATATCGATGCCGGCCGCTTCGGCGTCGGCCAATTGGGTGCCGGTATCGAAGGTGCGGATGCGGATTACTTTCTCAAAGTCGAATTCCAACCTGTAAGGAACGGATGAGCCGAAAGGGAATACGTCCACCACGCTTCCCGAGCGGGCGAATTCGCCGGGAGTGGTCACCAAGTCCGTACGTTCATAATCCAAATCGAAGAGAAATTCGTTCAAAAATTCGGGATCCAATTTGTCTCCCGCGGTAATATGCATTCCTTGTCGTTCGTAAAAGGAAGGCCGGGGCAAGGGTTCCTGCAGCGATCGGGGAGTGGTCACGATAACGGCCGCTCCCTTCTCCGGAATATGGCGAAAGGCCGAGAGTCGTTCGTTCAGAGCGAAGGCGTCGCCGCCACCTTCCGTCACGGCAGGCGGTAAAAAAACTACCGGAATATCGGCCAATTGCGAAAGGGCGCGCACCAAATGCCGTCCCGTTTCTTCGTCGTCTTCCACCACCCAAATGCGGCGGTTTTGGAGCCCCGCCAGTTGGGCCCAAAAGAGGGCGGCAAATGCATTCCGCGGCAGGTGCAATTTAATGCGCCCGCCCCTATCCGCTAATTCCGAAGCCCGGCGTACGGCCGGATGAAGGGAAAACAAATCTTTCAACCGGACGGGATTTGTATTCGGCGTGCAAATCTAAGGTTTTCCCTCCGGATCGTTACCACAGATGTTCCGTGGGCCCCTTCCCTTGGCGCACCACCACGGGCGTGTCTTCCGTGAGGTCGATCACGGTCGAAGGGGTTTTTTCCAAAATGCCGCCGTCCACCACCGCATCCACGCGATTGCGCCATTTTTCGTAAATAAGTTCGGGGTCGGTGGTATATTCGATAATTTCGTCGTCATCCTTGATGGAAATATTCACGATGGGCTCGCCCAGTTCGCGCAGGATTTCCAGGAGAACGGGATTGTCGGGAATGCGGAAGCCTATGGTTTTTCG
This sequence comes from Chlorobiota bacterium, assembly GCA_013153605.1. Classification (GTDB taxonomy): domain Bacteria; phylum Bacteroidota; class Bacteroidia; order Flavobacteriales; family Flavobacteriaceae; genus JAADED01. The sequence continues at coordinate 97,021 of JAADED010000038.1, forward strand.
TTTCTGAAAAATTTTGGGAAGACGATGGGTGGCCGGAAGGATGAAAGTATAGGGACCGGGCGTGGCCCGCTTGAGAATTTTAAATGTGGGCGTATCAATTTGCTTGACGTATTGCGACATTTGACTCAAATCGTGAAACAGCAACGTGATCGGTGCCGATTGGACCTTGACCCCTTTGATTTGGGCCAGGCGTTCCACGGCTTTGGGATGTTTGATGGAAGCGCCCAAGCCGTACACCGTGTCGGTGGGATAGATGACCAACCCGCCCCGGCGAAGGATGTCCGCCGCTTCGGCGATGCGGGGCGGATGCGGATTTTGAGGATGGATTTTGATATACTTGGCCATACCGGGATTTTTTATAAAGATAGGAAAACCGCCGTATATAAAAAACCGCTCCCGGCGAGGGGAGCGGTTTGGGGGAGAGAGATGTCCCGGAAATTAAATTTCGGGATCTTGCGGGGTGTTGGGGTTATTGGAATGTTCGTTGTACGGGTAAGGGAAGAAATTACGCGTACGTTCCTTCGAACAATCCACCGGCGGCGTCACGCCGTCCAAATGATGGGGATAAATGCGGCGATGGGCCAACCAACGGATGCCTCCCAGGTAGGATTCCATGGCATAGTTATAGAAGATTTGGTCGAGCACCGCTTGTTGGTCGCCGGCATTTCCGTTCCAAGGACCCAATCCGGCGTTTACGCCGAACGGATCGTTGGTGTCGGTACGCACTTCGTTGATCAGCGCCACGGCGGCGGGCAAGTTGCCCGAACGGGCCAAGGCTTCGGCTTTGATCAACTTGACTTCGTCGGGGATGTACACGGGAATGTCTTCATCCACTTGATCCCAGAAGCCCAGAATATAGTTGGTGTTAAAGCCGCAATGGGTGGAGCTGATGCCCGTGCTTCCGCCCAGGTAGAAGGCCAACCGTTGATCGCCGGCTTCCACGTTTACGCCCATGTTCTCGATGCCTTTCCAGCGTTCGTTGGCGCCCGGATCGTATTGGTTCATGTAGATGATGTTGCGGCTCGAGGTGGCGTTGTCGTAAATCCACACGCTGGTGGTGGTGAGGTCCACCTCGTTGGCTGCATTCAGGGCGTTGGCATAATCGCCCAATTCCAGATAAATGCGGGCGCGGTACACGTGGATGACATCGGCCAGCGAGAAGAGACCGTTCAACAACGTGTTGTTGATGTAATTGGCGGCTCCGCCGTTGTTGTTGATGATGGCGATCGCTTCATCGAGGTCGGCCAGGGCGCTGTTCAACACCGTTTCGCGGGTTTCGAATTCGGCCCGGTTTTGGGGATCGTTTTTCACCGGAGCCATTTCCCAATAGAATCCCAAGTAGGCCGTGGTCATGCCTTTGAAGAAGTAGGCATAGGCTTTGATTCCCTCTTTCTCGTTGTTATCGACAAAAGTGACGTTGTCGATGTTTTCCACGATTTTTTCGGCAATGCCGCGTTCGTAGTGGAGGAAACGCCACAAACGGGCTACGCTGGCATTTTCTTGAGGAACGTCGCCGCTTTCCAATTCGGGTTCGGTGAGGTAGGTATTGGTAGCGGCGATTTCCCGGGCCACCACGCCCGGCCCGCGCACGATTTCATACCACGCATTTTGGGTGAAATGTTGGGTCATGCCCAAGGCCAGGCCGGGGTAGGCTTCCGGCGTGCTGTAAACGGCGTCTTCGCTTGCCGCATTGTGGTTTTCGAATTCCGTCTTACACGATACCCACAACAAAGGTACGGCAAGAAGGAGCATCCAAGTTTTCCAAATATTTTTCATAGCCATTGTTTTTCGGTTTAGAAGGTCAGGTTAACCGTGAACGAATAGGTTCGCGGAATCGGTACGCCTCCGAAATCTTCGGATCGGCCCACGTTGTTGCGACCCATGAAGTTCACTTCGGGATCCATTCCCCAATATTTGTCGAACGACAACAGGTTGGTTCCGCTCAAAGTAAAGCGGGCTTGCTTGAGGTATTTGGACTTGAGCTTCAAGCGGTACGACAGCGATACTTCGCGCAATTTGGTGAAGGTGCCGTCTTCGAGGAAGGATTCCCAAATGAAGAAGCGGTTTTTATACCATCCCGGGTTTTTCACCCCGTCTTTAACCAATTGCAATTCCTCTCCGTAGAATTCGCCGATAGGGAAACGGTAGGCCATACGTTTGTCCCAGCTGAGAAGCTCGAATCCGGCTACGCGTTCGAAGAGGATGCGCAAGGAGAGGTTTTTGTAAGTAAAGGTTTGACCCAACGAGGCGATGTAATCGGGATGCGGGTCGCCGATCACTTTGCGGAGCAATTCGCCCACGGGTTGACCCGTCACGGGGTCGAAATCCTGAACGGCGGTTTCGGCGAATCCGTCTCCGTCGCGGTCTTCGTAATGGCCGCGTGCACGTTGCGGGTTGCCGTTGGGATCCAATACCCAGTTGCCGTTTTCGTCCGTAGCGTAGAAGAAGAGGTAGAACGCACCGATGGGCTTGCCTTCTTCCACTACCGACGACGACCATCCGGCCAGCAACATGCGATAGCCGGGTACGTCGTAGGCGCGGTTTTCGTTACGCGAGTAAGTGAAGCGTACGTCCCATTGGAAATCCTTGGTTTGTACGGGCGTGGCGTTGAGGGCCAATTCGAACCCTTTGTTGATCATGGAGCCTACGTTTTCGTAGCGGCTCGAGAATCCCGTAGAAGGAGCCAGCACCCGTTGCAATACCAGGTCTTTGATGTTTTGATTGTACTTGGTGAATTCGATTCCCAAACGTCCGTCGAAGAGCGAAGCGTCGAAACCGAATTCGAATTCCTTACTGCGTTCGGGACGGATGAATTTGTTTCCGTCGGCCGTGGAAGGCAAGTAAATGTTTTGACCCAAGTAGTTGCCGGTGTTGTATAACGTACCCAAATACATATAGTTGCGGCTGGGAGCGTCGAGTACCGACAGGTTACCGGCTTCGCCGTATGCGGCGCGCAATTTGAATTCGTTCACCACGTCACCCACCGCGTCGTTGAAGAAGTCGAAGTTCGACAGCACCAGCGATCCCGATACTTTGGGATAGAATTGGTTGCGTTCGGTGGGACCGAAGGTGGAGGCGCCGTCGTAGCGGCCGGCCAAGGTGAGGAAGAATTTGTCGTCGTAGTTGAATACTTCTTGCAAATATCCGCCCCACAGCGCGCGTTCGTAGATACCGTTGGATACCGGATTGTCGCCGTTGATCACGCGAATGTTGTCGAAAATAGGCAATGCGATTTGCGAAGCGAATTGGGTTTCGTAACGGCGGTACAGATAGTTGTATCCCGCACCGGTGGTGAGTTTGACTTTGTCACCCACTTTCAGAATGTACGACGCGTCGATGGCGGTGTTGAAGATGCGGGTATAGGAATTGCCCTTGCGCAACAATCCGTTGCGGTCGCTGGTAAAGTTGTAGGGCAATCGGAAGTGTTGGTTGGTAGCCGTGTAGTCGTAACCCAAGGTGTATTTGATCTTCAGGTTTTTAATCGGCTTGGCGGTGATGAAGAAGTTGGAAATCGTACGGTTGTTGTTCACCAAAATGTCCACCAAGTCGATGGCTTCGTAAGGGTTGCCGTACCATGCCTGACGGCCGGTGCCCGAGTAATCCAGGTAAACCAAACCGCCCGAGGATTTGATGACGGGATAAACGCCCAATTCGTTGGGGAAAGGATTCACCATGTTATCGCCGAACAAATAGGCGATCATGGGGTTGCCTACCCAGGCGTCGCCGAAGGGCACTTCGTCCGAAACGGTGTTGGCATAGTAAACCGAGCCTTCCAGTTCGAGCCAATCGTTGAGTTTCTGGGTCAGGCGGAGGCGGAAGTTTTTACGCTTGAAATTGGTGTTGCGGAGGATACCGTCGTTGTCGAGCATGGCTCCGCTGAGGAGGTATTTGGTGGATTCGGTTCCTCCTTTGACTTCCACCGAGTTGTAATAACCCATTGCTTTGGTAAAGATGTATTCCTTACCCCAATCGTAGCGGCCCAGTTTGGTGCCGTTGAACGAATCGGGCAATTCTTGGGGTTGCGTACCGTCCCAGTAGAGATAAACTTTGTTGAGCGGCTTGTATTTGCGCACTTCGCTGAAGCTCACTTTGGAGTTCACGCTCACCGTAGGTTCGCCCGTGGTTCCTTTTTTGGTGATGATGTTGATGATACCGTTGCTGGCGATGGATCCGTAGATGGCCGATGCGGCCGGACCTTTCAATACTTCGATGCGTTCGATGTCTTCGAGGTCCAAATCCACCAATGCCGATTGCGAAGCCGAACCCATGCCGGTGATGTAGCGGTCATCGTTGTTGATAATCACTCCGTCGATCATGATGAGCGGTTCGGAGCTTCCCAAAATGGTGCTGGGTCCGCGCAAGCGCACGCTGATGTTACCGTTGGGCGATCCGTTGTTACGCATGATGAATGCGCCCGCGATTTGCCCTTGCAAGGCTTCGGTAATGGTCGTGGCTTCTTTTTGACCCAGGTCTTCGGCCTTGAGGGTATGGATGGTGGACCCCAATTGTTTCTTGGTGGCTTCGCCGGCCACACCCGTGATTACCACTTGATCCAAGCCCACGGCATCTTCTTCCAATACCACTTCCACCGTCGGGCCGGTGACGGTAACCACTTTGGTTTTGTATCCCATGTACCGGACTTGCAGCTTGTCGCCTTGTTTGGCTTCGATGGTGAATTTGCCGTCAAAGTCCGTAATTACGGCCTTGCCGTTGTCCAGATTGACAACTTCGGCCCCGGGTAAAGGTTCACCCGTTTTGTCTTTCACGATACCCGATACGGTACCGCTCTGGGCGAATCCCCAGGAGATCATCAGAGTCATCAACAGGGAGAGACTCCATCTCAACACGTTTTTTGTTCGCATACGCTTAGTATTTAAAAAGGTTTTTTTCATCTTTACCATTTTAACAAATTGGCTCCCCACGTAAATCCGCTTCCGAAGGCGGCCAACACCACGTGGTCGCCGTCTTTGATTCGCCCTTCTTCCCATGCTTCGGTCAGGGCGATGGGAATGGAGGCGGCGGTGGTATTGCCGTATTTTTGAATGTTGTTGACCACCTGGTCGTCGCGCAAGCCCAATTGTTTTTGAACGAATTGGGAAATGCGCAAATTGGCCTGATGGGGCACCAGCAAATCGATGTCGGCGGGGGTGAGCCCCGCTTGTTGCAATACTTCCATGATGGCTTCCTGAAAACGAATCACGGCGTGTTTAAACACGAAGTTGCCGTTCATATAGGGGAAGTGGGAAGTGTCGTCGGGATTTTGTTGGAGATGTTCGAAATATTTTTGGGAAGGGAAGTTGCTGGAGGGATATTTGACGATGAGTTCTTCGGCATATTTGCCTTCGGAGTGGAGGGAATGGGCCAGGAATCCCCGGTCTTCGTCGGTGGCGGTGAGCACCATGGCGCCCGCTCCGTCTCCGAAAATCACCGATACGGCCCGTCCCCGGGTGCTTACGTCCAATCCCGTGGATTGCACTTCGCTTCCGATCACCAGCACGTTTTTGTACATGCCCGTGCGGATGAATTGATCGGCCACGGCCGTGGCATATACGAACCCGCTACATTGGTTGCGTACGTCCAGCGCTCCCACCGTGGGCATGTCCAACAGCTTTTGAACCAAAACCCCCGAGCCGGGAAAGATGTAATCGGGACTCAGGGTGGCGAACACGATGAAGTCGATGTCCGCCGGCTCCATGCCCGCCCGTTCCAATGCCTGCCGGGCCGCTTTGGCGCCCATGGTGGCCGTGGTGTTTCCGTCGCCCGGTTCCACCCACCTTCGTTCGCGAATACCCGTACGTTCGCGTATCCATTCGTCGGAGGTGTCCATGTACCGAGTCAATTCCTCGTTGGTGACCACCCGCTCGGGCACGTATTTGCCCAGGCCGGCTACTTTGGATCTTAGCATGAGCGCTGGTTTTGATTTGCCAAATATAATGTTTTTTTAAATTTTCCGAACCCCGATTTGCCGTTTTC
>JAADED010000004.1 GCA_013153605.1 Chlorobiota bacterium
AAGGTTCCATAGGTTTTTCGAACATCATCTTGAGCAAATTGCCCGTATAGGTCAGCCGGCTGTCGGCGTAAGTGAGGGGCCAGCCGTTGCGTTTGCGCATGGCCCAGGCGCCCAAAATCGGGAATTTGCCCAACAGACGCACGATGATTTTGTAAAGCTCTTCTTTGTCGTTAAAGTCCACGTTGACCGGATAAAAGGCCGTCAAGGCACTGGTCATGGACGACAAAATTCCCATGGGATGGGCCGAACGCGGGAATCCGTCGATGATTTTTTTCATCTCTTCGTTTACGAAGGACTTGTCCTTCACGTCGGCCACGAATTTGTCCAACTGTTCTTTGGTGGGCAATTCACCGAAAATCAACAGGTAGGCCACCTCCAAAAAGGTGGATTGCTCGGCCAGTTCTTCGATGGGATATCCGCGGTAGAGGAGAATGCCCTCTTCGCCGTTGATATAGGTGATCTTGCTCCGCGTCGAAGCGGTGTTTTTATAACCGGGATCCAAGGTCACGATACCTCCCGATGCGGTACGGAGGTTTTTGATGTCGATGGCTTTGTCTCCGAACGTTCCGATTTCCACCGGAAATTCCAGCGTCTTGCCGTCCACTTTCAGCACGGCTTTTTCGTCGGCGATTTTATGGGTTTCTATCATTGTTGTTAGTTTTTTAGGTGTATTCGATTTCAAAATTTTGATAATGGCGGGGCGGAATTTCTTCCGTCACCACCCGGTCCACCCTTGACAGGGGCGAGCCCCGGTGCAACCATTGCACGAAAGCTTCCAGGGCGTCGGGTTCCCCTTCGGCTTCCACATATACCGAGCCGTCGGGTTCATTGCGTACGATTCCTTTGATTCCCAATTCCAAAGCTTTATCCCGCGTAAATTTGCGGAACCATACGCCTTGCACTTTTCCGTACACCTTCGCGCGAACGGCTTTTTTCATTTCCAAACAAATTTAATCTTGACGAAATATAAATAAAATGATAAAAAGCACTTTACCGAAAACGAAAAATTTTAAGGCTTCAAAGAGAAAGGGCGCGGCGGAGGAACGGGTTCGGGCCGCAAGATTTCCAGTTCGAAAATTTTGTCCCAATTTTTTCCGGTAACGAACAGGGTACCTCGCTCCTTGTGATAAGCAATACCGTTGAGCACGTCCAAATCGGGATGGTGCTTCACGCGTTTGACCAATTCGCTCAAATCGATGACGGCTTCCACTTCGCCGGTGTCGGGATTGATTACGGCCAAGGCGTTTTTTTGCCAAATGTTGGTGTAAATTTTACCCTCCACCCATTCCAGCTCGTTGATGCGTTTGATTTTGTTTTGATAGGCATATACGTTGAAATAATCTTTTTCCTCCAATGTGCGGGGGTCGAGAATCCAAATTTTTTCGGTACCGTCGGATTTGTAGATCACCCGGTCGTTATGACAAAGTCCCCAACCTTCTTTGCTTTTGCCGTAAGGAAATTCGCCCAGGCGGTTGAATTTTCTGTCCAATATGAAGCCTTTGCCGTTTTGCCAGGTCAGCACCAGCACGCTGTCGCCCCACAGGGTGAGGCCTTCGGCGAAAATATCGGATTCGAAATTTTTTTTCTTCAAAATGCGTCCCGTGCGGAAATCGGTTTTGCGCACCGACGATTTGCCGTAAAGGCCCGTACTTTCGTATAAGGTATCGCCCGAGAATTCCAATCCTTGGGTGAAGGCGTGGATGTCATGGGGATATTCGGCCACGATGCGGTATTTCCACCGGGCGGGCGGTTTTCGGGCGTAGAGGGTGAATTTTTTGCGAATTACTTCGCGGTGTCCGTCGGGATAGGTAATGTAGAAGAAAATTTCATGGGGTCCCAGCGGTATGTCGCGCAACGGCGGGAGGTACACGGTATCGCCCACACGGGCGCCTCCGCCGATGATGCTGTCCACCCGAAATTTAATCACTTTGACCCCTTGGTCTTTTAAATTGTCGAAGGCCACGGGAGTGGGTGTGTCGTAATGCCAACGTTGCGGAAAATGGGTGAGCTTGGTACGTTCGGACGTACATCGAGTCAGTAAAACCAGAAAAACGAGTGAAAAAATCCGCGCATACTTCATGGGCCGTGGGTTTGGTGCAAATTACAATTTTTTAATTACGTATCTCCAGGGTTTGTCCTTCCATTCGCCCGCATAATCCACTCCGATGCGGGGCGTGGTTTCCACCTCGCGGGGCGTAATGCCGGCATCTTCCACCCACAGGCCGGTCCGGTCGCCCAAAGGACGGGTGTTGAGGGAGCGGTCGATTTCGAAAGCTCGGGTGAGCTTGCCGGGTCCGTCGGTTTTGGCATCCAGAGGCACGAACCGGCCGTTTTCCCACACTTCGGGATGCATGAGCCCCCGAATCAGCACGGCGGCGGGAAATCCTTCGTCCATGGTGGTGAAATTGAGCATCTCGTACATGCCGTAAATCAGATATACGTAAATATGGCCTCCGGGGCCGAACATGACGGTGGTACGAGGCGTTTTGCCTTTGGCACAATGGCATGCCAAATCCTCGGGTCCGTGGTAGGCTTCGGTTTCCGAAATAATGCCGCGAAAGAGGCGTCCGTCGGGCGTGCGGCGATAAAGATATTTGCCCAACAGCTCGCGGGCCACCGTGCGGGTGTCGCGTTTGAAGAAGGATGCCTCAAGCATATTCCCGAATCCATTTGTCCGCCAGCGGAGGCACGCCTTCGGTGGCTTTGGCCGGAATGACATGCAAAGGATTGGGCACGGCCAACGGAGCGGGCGAAGGGTCCACGTAATAGATCGGAACGTGGGGGTGGAGTTCGTGAATCAATCCCGCGGCGGGATATACTTGCATGCTTGTGCCCACGATCAGAAAAATATCGGCATCTCGAGTGATGCGGGCCGCTTCCTCGATGGCGGGTACGGGTTCGCCGAACCAAACGATATGGGGACGCAATTGGGCGCCGTCTTCGGCCAGGTCGCCCAAATGCAAATCGCCTTCCCAAGGATAAACCAGGCGGGGATTCTTTTCGCTGCGCACTTTTTTGAGTTCGCCGTGGAGATGGAGTACCCGCTTGCTTCCCGCCCGTTCGTGGAGGTCGTCCACGTTTTGGGTAATTACCGTTACCGGCAGGTATTGTTCCAGTCGAGCCAACGCCTTATGAGCGGCATTGGGCTCCACTTCGGCCAGCTTGCGCCGCCGCATGTTGTAAAAATCCAAAACGAGTTGGGGATTTTTTCGCCACGCTTCGGGCGAAGCCACTTCTTCGATGCGGTATTGTTGCCATAGGCCGTCCATGTCGCGAAAAGTGGGGATGCCGCTTTCTTTGGATATCCCGGCTCCCGTCAGGACGACGATATGGGGTTTGTTTCGCATAAAAAAGGAATATAAAAAGAAAGGCCTGAAGCAAGCCTGTAAGCCGGATTCTGTCGAGTCTTGTCATTTATCTGGGACTACGGTTACCCGCAGCCTCTAGCTGCCTACCCGCCGGCATCGGCCGGGCCAGCCTCAAGCGCCGGCATATTTGGCATTGCACCGCCTAGAGTTTAGCCTTTTCACTACAGCCGAACTGTACCTGGTTTCTGTGCCACTAGTCCTCGTCTCACGACGGACGGGTGTTACCCGCTAGGCTGCCCTGTGGTGTCCGGACTTTCCTCTCCGCACCGGGCGGAGCGACAAGACAGCTTGCTTCGGCCGCCACCATTTATGCAAAAACCGTGCAAAACCTTTTCCGGGCATAAGGCGGAAGTTTTTTATCGGCCTCTGGTGTCAGTTTGACATTTGTTCCATCATGGCCAACAATTCCTCCACCGTGTCCCTCCGGGGGAGGAGGCGCGGCACCTTATGCTGGCCGCCCAATTTTCCGTGTGCGGCCAACCATTTTTCGAACAATCCCCGGGGTGCCGCATGCACGAGCGGCGGATCCAACGAAATGTTTTTCTGCCGTTTGATGTCGTAATCGGAATTGAATTGTCGGAGGAGGCGGTCCAAATCCCGGACGAAGGCCGAAAGATCGCGGGGCGGATGGCGGAATTCGATAACCCATTCGTGGGCCGCCTTTCGGGTTCCTTGCATGAAAATCGGAGCCACCGTGTAATTGTCGATTTCGGCTCCGTGAAGGCGGGACGCTTCGGCCACGGCTTTTTCGGTATGAAAAGCCGAAAGCTCTTCCCCCACGATGTTGAGAAAGTGGGTGGTCCGGCCGGTGAGTACGAACCGGTAGGGGCGTACCGATGTGAAGCGCAACGTATCGCCGATGATATATCGCCAAAGCCCCGAAGCGTTGGTAATTACCGGCGCGTATTCCACGTCCTTTTCCACTTGCGCGAGGGAGCGGATGTCGGTAGAAGCGGTGCCTTGAAACCGATCCGTGGGAATGAATTCGTAATAAGTGGCATGATCGAGGGCCAATAGAAACTCTTCCTTCCCCGGCCGATCGGCCAGGCCGAAAAATCCTTCGGTGGCATTGTACACCGCCAAGGTGCGCAAAGGGCCGCCCGCCATACGCTCGAATCCCTCCCGGTAGGGATGATAGTGGATGCCGCCGTGAAAGAAAGCTTCCAGTCGCGGCCATATTTCGCGTAAATGTTTCTTGCCGGTGAGCTCCAATACGCGGGTCAGAAGGGTTTGAAACCACGAAGGTATGCCGGCCAGGGCGCGGATGTCTTGGTGAACGGAAGTACGGGCAATACGTTCGATTTTTTCGTGCCAATCGGGAAGGAGGGCCAGGGATTGGGGCGGAAAACTGCGCTTGCGGGCCCAAAAAGGCAAATGCCGGATCAGGATGCCCGACAGATCGCCCGTGTAAATTCCGCGCTCGGGATCGTAGGACACCGTTCCTCCCAGTTTCAGAATTTTGCCTCCGATTATGCGCGATCGGGGATAAGCGCGGAAATACAACATCAACATGTCTTTTCCCCCGCGGAAGTGGCCGTATCGTAACATTTCGGGAGGCACGGGGATGAGTTTGGACCGTTGCGACGCGGTACCGCTGGAGCGGGCGAACCACCGCACTTTGCCGGGCCACAGCACCGATGATTCCCCTTCGGTCATGCGGCGGACCCACGGAGCCAACTCGTCATAGGTGACCAACGGCACATCCCGGGCGAAGTCGGCCGGCGTCATACGGGGATCCAATCCGTACGTGCGGCCGTAAGCCGTGCGACGTCCGTGGCTCAACAACGTGCGCCATACGCGGGTCTGGGCGACTTCGGGCATGCGGAAGTGCGCCTCGTACCATCGCCGGTAACGCCCTTTCGTGATCCAACGTGCCAGGGCGGCCAACATTTTTCGTATCTTTAAGATTGAAAAATAAGCAAATCCCGTGAAAATCGAATTTCCTTTGATCAAAATGGATGTCGAAGCGCTGGAGCCGGTACGGTATTACCTGGATATGGACACCGAGTTTTTAATCGTCAACGAAGCGCTCGGCCGAAAGATCAAACTTCGGCATACGGGTTACGAATGTAAAATTTGCGGAAGCGACGAACCCGTATATCGCATGGGCATGTGCAAAAAATGTTTTTTCGAATCTCCCTATGCGGGAGATTGGATCGTCCATCCCGAATTGAGCAAAGCCCATTTGGAAGAAGAAGACCGCGATTTGGAAGTGGAAAAAGCCGTTCAGTTGCAACCCCACTACGTTTATTTGGCCCACACCTCGGGCATCAAAGTGGGGGTGACAAGGCGCGAACAGGTGCCCAACCGCTGGATCGACCAGGGAGCGTGCGAAGCTTTGGTGCTCATGGAAGTGCCCAACCGCTATTTGGCCGGTATCACCGAGGTGGCCCTCAAGCAACACATTGCCGACAAAACCGATTGGCGACGCATGCTTAAAAGCGATTCGTGCGAAGGGGATTTGCGCGATACCGCCCGGTTGCTCGAGCCGTACGTACCCGAAGAAACCAGACCTTATCTTCTGAAAGAACCGCTCTATTTCCGGTTTACTTATCCCGTCAACCGGATCCCCTCCAAAATCAAAAGCCTCAAATTGGCCCAGACGGGCGCCTATGAAGGCGTATTAACGGGCATGAAAGGGCAATATTGGATTTTTGAAGACGGTACGGTCTTCAACGTCCGCAATCACGAAGGATTTCGGGTGGAGCTTACCCTTTAGTCGAGGCTGTCGATGCGGTAGCCGGCGAATTTCCGAAGGTAATCTTCGATGCGGGTGCCGAATGCATCGACCGATGATTGTTTGCCTCCCGAGCGGAGAAATTTTTGCACCGCTCCGGCTCCGGCCAGGTGGGCCGCCGCCAAAATGCCCGACTCGGTGATTTTGATGCCGTTGATGTATTTGCCTTCATACTTTTCGATTTCATCGGCCAGAACCCGCCGGTTGTATCGAACGAATTTTTTGAAGGCTTCTTCTTGAAGCTCGGGGCGGCTAAGAAATTCCCGGTGATTGACGTGCATGTCCAATTCCCGCAAGGTGGCCATGCCGAATTGGTATTTGCCCAAATAACCCAGCTTGTTGATGATGTCATATCGCCTTCCCGATTCGTTGAAGGCCAAGGCTTCCTTAAATCCTACAAAATCTTTGCCTACTTCGGGAATGCGGAAGTCGGGCGTATCCGCTTCGGCCGGGATCGAGTCTTTCCATTTGGGAAATACCGCCGTCCGGTGGACCGGTTCGGGCATGTCGTACACCACGGGTTCCTCGCTTTCCATTTCGAGGCCCCGGAGGGCGAAAGCCAGTAAAAATACTATGGCTCCCACCAATAATATATATTGTATAAGGTTTTTCATGCCTTTATGTTTAGTTTTTTTCGGCGCAAGGGCGGGCAAATATTGTGCCAAAGACAAAAAGGAATGCTGATTTTTGCCTTATTTTTAAATGATTAAGGTTACAATAATTCCTTCCGAATCCGAAATTCGGAAGAGAAGACGGAGAAATAAAATTTTTTCGTATAATTGTTCCGTAGAAATCGGCGATGAAGGTGTACATGCAAAATACGATGCAAAACTGGTGGTGGCAAACGGTACCTTCCGCTTGCCCGTAACATTGTTTTGCGTCCGAAAAAAGGAGAGGCGATCCGTTACGGGTCGCCTTTTTTGTTGGAACAACTTTAAAAACTTAAACATATGAACGGAAAAACACACCCGAAGAAAATTTACTTACCCGAAGACCGCTTGCCGCGGGCATGGTACAACATCGTGGCGGACATGCCCAATAAACCGTTGCCGCCCTTGCATCCGGCCACCAAGAAGCCGTTGGGGCCCGAAGATTTGGCTCCCCTCTTTCCCATGGAGCTGATCAAACAGGAAGTAACCGACGAACGCTATGTGGAAATCCCCGAACCCGTGCGGGAAATTTACCGTATCTGGCGTCCTTCGCCCCTGATCCGGGCTTACGAATTGGAGAAAGCATTGGATACGCCGGCCAAAATTTATTACAAATACGAAGGCGTGAGTCCGTCGGGATCGCACAAACCCAACACGGCCGTGGCCCAAGCGTTTTACAATGCGCAAGAAGGGGTCAAACGCATCACCACCGAAACGGGAGCCGGCCAATGGGGAAGCGCCCTCAGCTATGCCACCCAGCTTTTCGACATCGAATTGCAGGTGTTTATGGTGAAGGTGAGTTACCGCCAGAAACCTTATCGGAAAACCATGATGAACATTTGGAAGGGGAAGGTGGTGCCTTCACCCTCGGAATTGACCGAAACGGGACGTAAAATTTTGGCCGAAGACCCGGACAATCCCGGAAGCTTGGGCATTGCCATATCCGAAGCCATCGAGATGGCGGTTAAAGACCCCCATACCAAATATTCGTTGGGCTCGGTCCTCAATCACGTGTTGCTCCATCAAACGGTGATCGGATTGGAAGCCAAAGAGCAAATGGAAATGGCCGATGCCGAACCCGACGTGGTGATCGGATGTTTCGGCGGAGGATCCAATTTTGCCGGAATTTCGTTTCCCTTCCTCAAAGACAAATTGGAGGGTAAAAAACCGGATTTGCGCGTCATTGCGGTGGAACCGGATTCGTGTCCCAAACTGACGCGCGGCCAATTCCGGTACGATTTCGGTGATACCATCGGCCTCACGCCGCTTATTCCCATGTTTACTTTGGGACATACCTTTATGCCGCCGGCCATCCATGCGGGGGGATTGCGCTATCACGGCGCGGGAGCCATCGTAAGCCAATTGCTCAAAGACGGATTTATCGAAGCTTCGGCGGTGCCGCAAACCGAAAGTTTTGAAGCCGGCCTGTTGTTTGCACGCACCGAAGGAATCATTCCCGCTCCCGAATCCATGCACGCGGTGGCCCAAACCCTCCGCGAAGCGCGCCGGGCTAAAGAAGAAGGCAAATCCCGCACTATCCTGTTCAACCTCTCGGGACACGGACTGATCGATTTGGGCGCCTACGAACAATACCTCCAGGGACAAATCCACGACTACAAAGTTACCGACGAGGACATCGCCCGAAACATCGAGGTATTGGATCAAATGGGCTTTCCGGTTCCCGAATGAAAGAGGTAAAGGCGGTGAAATTTTTAATAAGAAAAACCCGGCTCTTCATAGGGCCGGGTTTTTTGCCGGGGTCGCCGGTGGTTTTATCGGATACGATCGACCGATTTTACCAGGTTTTCGTCCCGCTCGATGGCAGAATTGGCTAACTTGACGAAAACGATAGAAATCACGGGAATCAACCAAATGACGTCCTTCTTCGAGAACGGTGTCCCTCCGGACGTAAAGGCCTCGTAAATCCGTAAAACCACCAACGCCGCATAGGCCGACATCAGGATTCGGTTGATACGCATTTGCCATTGGCGGTAGCGATACATGAAAATATTCAAAAACAATACCGCCGTAATTGCCACCATACCCCAATAATACACTTCTTCAAACCGATATAAGCCGCCCGGCAAGGAATAATAGAAGGTGGCGCTTGCCAGCACGGCTATAAGCATGTATAAGGTTTGGATGCGTTGGAGCATGGCCTGTTTTGCACAAAAATACGACTTTTACAAGGAGTTGTCAAAATCCAAATAATCGGCGGGGTTCACGGGGCTTCCGTTTTTCCATAATTCGAAATGAAGATGCGGCCCGGTGGATCGGGTGCCCGTATCGCCCGAAATGGCAATCACTTCACCCGCTTTTACGCGCTCGCCCTGGCGTTTGAGGAGTTTGTGGTTGTGTTTGTACACCGATATCCAGCGGTGATCGTGCTGAAGGATAATTACGTTTCCTTCGCCGGGCGTCCATGAGGCGAAAATGACCGTTCCGGGGGCCACCGCTTTAACCGGCGTTTTGCTTTCCACCACGATGTCGATGCCGTAGTGTTTTTTGGTCGGATCGAAATCCTGGCTGACGTGTCCCCGCAAAGGGGGGATTAACGACGGGGCGGGAAGGCCCGGATCGCCGGCTGAAAATTTTTCTTTTTCTTCCACTTCTTTGCGCAGTCGCAAATCGGCCGGGGTGGGTTGGAGGGCGGCGGAATCCACCGATACTTTGGCGGCGGAAGGGGGAATCGAGGCGGTATCGCCCGGAATTTCCCCGGCCAAAATTTTTCTCAAATCCGACAAATAGCGATTGCGGACAGCCACCTCTTTTTCCAGCGAATCGATTTTGCGGTTGAGCATGTACATTTTTTGCTTGAAATCGGCGGCGGGATAGCCGGGAATATATTCGCGTAACGGAGTGGAAGCGATCAACAGGGTGGTGAGCACGATCAGGAGAAGGGCGAAGGCTCCGGTAACCACGAACACGTTGAGGCGCGAGAGGCTGAAATCCACCTTGTGTTCGAAGGTTTCCTCATCGATGATGATGAGGTGGTATTGGTCGGTCAGCTTTTTGAGGAAAGATCGTTTTTTTCTCGTGCTCATGTCAAAATTTCAAATCCAACGTCAATTGCAATCCCGTATTGGGCGGCACATAGCGGCATACGCCGCCCACGCATATAAGCCCGCCTCGTTCGCGTCCGTAAGCAATCTGGATGCGCCGGCCTTCGTGCGACCAGGAAGTTCCCAACGTGTAGTAATGGATGCCGTTTCCTCCGTAATGCCAGCGGTCGGCCAGGAAGAAAGAGAGCCGATGGCGGTGCGTATATTCCACGGTGGCACCGGCCCAATTTCCTTCTTCGCCGGCATTCCACAAATGTTCCGCCGCCCAGCGAAGCGAGGCCTTGCGGCCCAGTCGATGTTGCCAGTCGGTTACCGCAATGCGGTTACGGAGCATCTCGCCGTGTCCTTCGATTTTGCGGCGGTTGTAGTCCTGAATCATAAAGAGGAAGGAGGTTTTGACGTTTCGCGACAGCTTGCGCTTAATTTCCAAGTTGATGTCCTCATAATACAAGGGGCCGGCGGCCCACATCCGGCGTTTATAGGTGTGTAAAGGGAGAAGGAATTCCGTCTTTAATCCGTGCCATCGCGACCAATTAAAGGCGATGCGGGTCCCGTATTTGCCGCCCAGCTTGCTTTTGCGGGGAAGAAAAAAGTAGGCGTCCCATTGTCCGCCGATTTCGCCCGCCGTTTTTTCGGCGAAAGAAATTTGATCTTGAGCCGAATACACGAAAAGATTGGTCAGCAAATAATCGTGTTGTTTGGTCAGGGCGGGTACGTAGTTGAGGATGCCGGTGTGATAGGGATTGCCGGCGAGTTCCCTCAGGGCATACAGGCGGATGTTTTCGGCCCGGCGAAAAGTGATGTTGGTTCCCATGCCCGGACGTGCATAGCCCGCACTGACCAGCAAGGCATCGCCGTCGAAGAGGACCAGGTCGTCCACCACGCCGTTGGCATAGAGTGCGTCGGGCGTTTTATACACGTATTCCGCCGACAGGTCGGCTCCGCCCAGGGTGAATCCCGCCCGGATGCCGGCCACCGTTACCGTGGGGGGGACTTTGTCCGTTTGGGGAGTTTCGAATTTGTTCAATACCGACAATCCCGCGTACCACACGCCCCGGTTGTTGGCGAATTTTTGCCCTTCTACATAGAAGTCCGCCCCGGCCACCGATGAAGGAGCCGTTTCCAAACCGACGCGGGGATTGCCGCCCAATACCGTCAGTTGCCATCCCTCGCCCCCGTATTTTACCCGGATGCCGGCCAAGGAGTTGTTGATGCCCAATGCGCGGTTTTCCCAAGACCGAAATACCAGTCCCGATCCGAATTGGTCGTAAAAATGTCCGCCCGTGATGTCCCAATTGTCTTTCCGGTAGCGCACGTACCAGCGGGTGAGGGCGGTGCCTTTCAACGAGGGGTCGTATCCCAGCAAAGCCGAGGGTAAATAACTTTCGGCCTGAAGACCCGCTTCCCAATCGGATGATAGATAATTGACGTTAAAATAATGCATGCTCCGCCACCGTTCGGGCGGCGGATCGAAGGCCGTGGCCGAATCGGGAACGTAATATTGCCAAATGCCGTAATAGGCACCCGAGATCCCGTTTTGGGAGCGGCCGGACCAATACACAAAAAACAAAATCCACAGGAAGAGGGGGCGTTTCATACCGATTTTATTTCAAGGATAAAATAAAATCGTATAATTCTTCCTCGCTACCGGGAGTATAGGTGTTTTTTTGAAAAACGATTTTCCCTTTGTGAATAACGATTAAGTAAGGAACGGAAACAATGTGAAGGGCTTGTTGAAGCTCGCCTTTGTAGTCGTGATATATCTCGAAATCCGTCCACCCGCGGCCGTGGACCATGGGTTTGATGCGACGGGCCGTTTTTTCGTCGTCCACCGAAACGGCCACCAATTTGACCCCCGTTTCTT
The DNA here is from genome assembly GCA_013153605.1 of Chlorobiota bacterium. Lineage (GTDB taxonomy): Bacteria > Bacteroidota > Bacteroidia > Flavobacteriales > Flavobacteriaceae > JAADED01. The sequence goes on from JAADED010000004.1 coordinate 11,682, forward strand.
CGCGCCAATCGGGATATACTTCGGCGATGGCATCCAATTCCTTGATACAAGGCACACACCAGGTGGCCCAAAAACTCACGATCACGGGCCGGTCGCCGTTGGCGATAACTTCGCTAAAACGATGGGTTCGACCTTGAAGGTCTTTGATTTCGGCTTCGGGAAGGGGAGAAAATGTAACAAAAGACAAAAAAAGCAATCCTATAATGGGAAGAATCGATTTTTTCATGATTTTTGTTTATGCAAGTTTACGGATAATTCATTAAACACAAAAACAATACCACTATGGATCCATCCAAACCTCTCACCCGCAATACCCGCGATAAATGGTTGGCCGGCGTATGCGGCGGACTGGCCCGTTATTTGGGTATGGACGCCAATCTTCTTCGCATCATTTGCCTGATTCTTTTCCTGGCGGCACCCGCCTTGATATTGGTTTACCTGGTATTGGTTTTCGTTCTTCCCGCCGACGACGGATCACCCGCTCCCTTGGGGGCAACCGCGGAAAATTTCGCAACCGCAACCCGGGATAAAAAAAGTTCGGAAACCCTGTTGGGGATTATCCTCATTACGGCCGGCGTAATTTTCTTGTTTAACAATCTCTTTCGCTGGATCGGATGGCGGGAGCTGTGGCCCGTGTTGTTGATCGTAGCGGGGCTGTATCTTTTGCTGAATACCCCCCGGGACCGGGCAACCCGTTCGGAAAGCGGTGAGGTTCCACCGTTTTCCGAATCCGATTCTTCCTCCAAAGAAAACGACCCTTCTTCCGATACCGAAAATTCAACGCCATGAAATCGAACTTTGATAAAGTGATTCATCACCCCAATTTTTATTTGGGCCTGTTTTTGGTCCTTTTGGGCATTACCCTTTTGCTCGATAATTTGGGCTTTATTCCCATGGACACTTCCCGTTTATGGGATTTGTGGCCTTTTGTTCTCATCATTTGGGGGCTTAAATATTTACACTTGCCGCCCCGAGCTCGGGCATGGGTGAATATCATCCTTATTCTGTTGTTCTTCATCCTGTTTTGGTGGAGCGGCACCCGCACCTTTTCCAGGGATCGTGATTTCGACACTTTTACCGACGAATCCGGCACGCCCGCTCCGGTGAGTCCGGAGGCGAAAAACGACGGTACTCACGAATACTATTTCGTAGCCGATTATAAACCGGGCATTAACGAAGGAAAAGTGGAAGTGGAAATGGGAGCCGGCGAATTGGTTACGGGCGAGCCCACCACCAAATTGTTTGAATTTGTGGGAGAGAATGTGCCCTATGAAATGGTCAAAAAAGTCGTCATCACCCCCGAGCGCGCCGATATCGCCATACGTCCCGCAAGGGGAGTGCATAACCTGTCTTTCAAATCTCCCGCCGACGTGTCCATGGAGCTTCGCCTCCATCCCCGCGTGATCTGGGATTTGGATTTTAAGGCCGGTGCGGCCATGTTGGAATTGGATCTGAAACCTTACCGCGTACGCCGTCTTCATGTGAGCTCGGGAGCCGCTTCCATCGAAATCATTTTGGGAACGCGCCATCCCGAAACCCGGGTGACCGTCGATGCGGGAGCCTCGGATCTTACGGTGCATGTGCCTCGCGAAGCGGCCGTGGAATTACACATGTCCAACGTGCTTTCCTCCGCTTCCTACGGCGAACTCAAGCCCGCCGGCAAAAATCTCTACCGCTCCGAAAATTTCGACAAAGCGCCGGTTAAAATTTACTTGGACATCAATTCGGCGCT
>JAADED010000041.1 GCA_013153605.1 Chlorobiota bacterium
TTTCCTATTATAAACTACGCTTTGATAATAAAATAGCTATAAATTCCGAAACCATTTTAAAACAATATACACCTTTCATAAAAAATTACTATAGATTTTCCTTCGATATAAACGATTTCCCAAAATCACTTATAAAAGGTATTTTAGATAAAAATTCTTTGGAAGCAAATAATTCGATTGTTATTTTATTGCAAGGCAAATTCGGTAATTTCGGAGAAACCTTTTTTATGGAGAGAAGTTATAAAATGAAGGATATTATAATTGCCAAAGAGACAGAATTAATTATTAAATACACCGAGAAGGACGGAAAAATTTATTCATCAAAACCACAATGGTCCAACATTAATAAAATAATACCTTACGAAATCAGTGAAAAAAAAGAAATAATTAATAAGCTGAAATCCGATTTACAAGCAATTAAAAAAGAAGAAATTGCTTAAATGAGCATTATTAAAAAACGGTCCAATAAAAACCGTTATTGAAAGAAATCACTTTAAACAAATCGAATGAATAAATCACTGGTATTAAGACTATAAGCAGCAAGAATTATCAAAACTTGCAAAAATGACAAATTTTGATAATTTTGATATTTTATTTCTTGATGGAAAAGAAGATAAATGAAATTCTTATTAGCACCTGATTTGAGAAATATATTTAATAAAAATAAATTTTAAACCCATTTTCACTGATTTCTTTCGCACAAATAATATTCCGGTTCCCCCATCATTTCATATATTTGAATATGCGATTTAGAATAAACGTTAAGTTATTTTTGAAATTTCCTCTCGGTGTAATGTTAATGATTTTGTCATTTATGCTTTATCCATATTTTGGCCAAGCACAATCAGGTAAAGATACTACGGCCGTCCGTACGGAACCCCTGAAAGCCTTAGACAATTTACCTGATAGTTTGATTTTTCATATAAAAGGACCCGGGCGCTTGACCGTGGGTTTGGAATTTGATTTCATAAATGCTATGCCGGGCATTCAAATAAGTAATGCGTATGACGAAGAACCATTGATCCATTTTGAGGATTTTGCCGATGGTTTTATTTTGAAAGCACACGCCCATAGCGATTTCCATAAGGATTATGCCTATGGTATGCAAGCCGGCCTGTTATATCCCTTTTGGCGCATCCATCATCTGTCGGCGGGATATGAGCAATACCGGTATTGGCGGCGAGGATTTTGTTTTAAAGAATTTCATGTAGAGGCAAATACCTATACGCCTTTTTTCAAATCATTTGTGCATCTGAAAATTGCTTATCACAAGCGTTATCAAAAAAAACGTTTGGGATTGGAAGCGGGTATAATGCCGGCCTTTTACCACCAACATTTCTATCTTGGTATTTCCGGCGGATATTTCGGGGAATATTATACCTATTCAGCTTATTTACAGACATATTATTACAAAAACTTGCTCGGGCTCAGGTTGGAATTTAGGCAAATAGATCGGTTTGGCTTCTTTAATGTGGGGGTGCATTTTATTTTTAAACGCACTTCATTAATAAAATTATAGAACAAAAAACAAAAATATAGAATAAAATTTCTAAATTTTTAACTTAATAATTTTGCCTTAAAAATCTATTACAATCCATACAGAACAAATTAAAAACCTGTGCCGTCGCCATAGTGTGGAAAAATTATATGCTTACGTACAAATATGGAAAACTCCCCTCGCAATAAGACCGATTTACCCTTCCCCAATACATACAATATTTTCGGATTTTAACGTTGTTCTATAAAACCTTCCCATGAAATATTCGCTCTGGTTCATTATTGTTTTGCTCGTGATAAGTGCATGCCGGAAAGAGGATGCCCGGGACGCTTATGTTGATTACCGCCAAGAAATGCGCACTTTGGTGCAAGAAATCAGCACTTGGAGTAAGGCGATGAACCCCGAGTTTGCGATAATTCCCCAAAACGGCGTGGAACTTCTCACCTCCGACGGCGAACCGGGCCGCCCGGCCGTTACGGAATATATCGATGCGCTAGACGGAATCGGACAGGAAGAATTGTTCTACGGCTACACTGCCGATGACGAACCCACGCCTCCCGAAATCACGCGGCGGCTCACCGGCTTTCTGGATTTGGCCTGTTCTTACGGCCTCACCGTATTGGTCACCGATTATTGCTACACTCCAGCCAGGGTGGACAGTTCATATATGCTCAATCATGCCCGCGGGTATGTGTCTTTCGCCGCCGACAGCCGCGAACTGGACCGCATCCCTTCTTATCCGCAACCTATCTTTATGGAAAATAATCTCGACATCTCCCGTCTTTCCGAAATCCGGAATTTCCTTTACCTCATCAATCCCGACAGCCGTTTTTCGAGCAAAACCGCCTTTATTCAAGCCGTTCAAAACACCAACTACGATTTAATCATCACAGACCTTTTCTTTGACGGTCAATCCTTTACTCCCGCCGAAATCCGGGCTCTAGAGCAAAAAGCCAATGGCGGCCGCCGATTGGTCATTGCTTACATGAGCATCGGTGAGGCCGAAGATTACCGCTATTATTGGCAGCCCGATTGGCGCCCCGGACATCCTTCGTTCATTGTGGCCGAAAATCCCGAGTGGGAAGGCAACTACATCGTTAAATATTGGGACCCCCGGTGGAAGCAAATCGTGCGCAACTATTTGACCCGAATCCTCGATGCCGGATTCGACGGGGTGTATTTGGACATCATCGATGCCTACGAATATTTCGAAGAGGCGGAAGAATAGTCGCGGACGACGGCTTTATTTTTGTTGTTTCTTTTGCAATTTGGCCCATGTGTCTTTGAGGGTCACAGTACGGTTGAATACCGGCCGGCCGGGTTTGGAATCGGGGTCGGCGATAAAGTAGCCCAAACGTTGGAATTGGAACCGGTCGCCGGGCTTGGCTTCCGCCAGCGAAGGTTCGATATAGGCCGTTACCGTCTTGAGGGAATCGGGATTGATGAATTCGGTAAAATCTTTTTCGGGATCGGCATCGGGTTGCTCCACGGTGAAGAGGCGGTCATACAGCCGCACTTCGGCCGTTCGGGCGTGAGGGGCCGACACCCAGTGAAGCGTCCCTTTGACCTTGCGCCGGCTTTCGGGCGTGCCGCTACCGCTTTTGCTCAAGGGGTCGTAGGTGGCGTGGATTTCGATAATATTGCCTTCGTCGTCTTTCACCACATATTCGCCTTTGATAATATATGCGTTTTTGAGGCGCACTTCCTTGCCGAGGGTGAGGCGGAAAAATTTGCGGTTGGCCTGTTCGCGAAAATCTTCCCGCTCGATATAAAGTTCGCGCGAAAAAGGAATTTCACGGTATCCGGCTGCCGGATCTTCGGGATTGTTTTCGGCTTTAAGCCACTCGGTTTTCCCTTCCGGGTAATTGTCGATAATCAATTTAACGGGGTTGAGCACCGCCATGCGGCGCGGCGCGATTTTGTTCAAATGGTCTCGAATGGAGAATTCCAACAGGGCGATATCGATGAGGTTGTCCCGTTTGGCCACCCCCACGCGGTCCGAAAAGTCGCGTATGGATTCGGGCGTGTAGCCTCGCCGCCGCAGTCCCGAGATGGTGGGCATGCGGGGATCGTCCCACCCGTTGACGTAACCTTCTTCCACCAGGCGGGCCAGTTTACGCTTGCTCATCACCGTGTACGAGAGGTTCAGCCGGGCGAATTCCCGTTGTTTGGGGCGTACCTTTCCTTCTTCGTAAATCTGGTCCAAAAACCAGTCGTACAAAGGCCGGTGGGGAAGGAACTCCAACGTGCACAGGGAGTGCGATACCTGTTCGATGTAATCGGATTGGCCGTGGGTCCAGTCGTAGGTGGGGTATATTTTCCACTTGTCGCCCGTGCGGTGGTGGGGCACTTTTTTGATGCGGTACATGATGGGGTCGCGCAAGTGCATATTGGGCGAGCTCATATCGATTTTGGCCCGAAGCACGCGGCTTCCTTCCTCGAATTCACCGGCACGCATGCGGCGAAAAAGGTCCAAATTTTCTTCCACGCTCCGGTTTCGGTAGGGACTTTCGATACCCGGTTTATCGGGCGTGCCCCGCTGGGCGTTAATCACCTCTTGGGGTTGGTCGTCCACATAGGCCAGCCCGCGTTTGATCAAATCTTCGGCCCATTCGTACAGTTGTTCGAAATAATCGGAGGCGTAGAGCTCCTTGTCCCATTGGAATCCCAGCCACCGGATGTCGCGTTTGATGGCTTCTACAAATTCGGGGTCTTCCTTTTCGGGATTGGTATCGTCAAAGCGAAGGTTGACCGGAGCGCCGTATTTCTCGCCCAGTCCGAAATTAAGGCATATGGATTTGGCGTGTCCGATATGGAGGTAACCGTTGGGTTCGGGCGGAAAGCGGAAGCGCAATTTTTCGCGCGGAAAACCGGCCGCCAAATCGTCTTCAATAATTTGTTCGATAAAATTCAAGGATTTTTCTTTGTCTTCCATCCCGTTTATTTTCAACGGCAATATTAAGAAAAATTCCCGCACCGCGGGCCGCCGTCAGGCCGTTTCGGTTCGTGCGTAATGTTTGAGGAAATAAAAAACGTGCCGCATGTTGGAGCGGTATTTTTTCATGCGGATTTGAATGTAGAGGTTTTCCAAAAAGGCCAGACTGGTCCAGGCGAACACGATCTTGAACAGCAAGGGGTCGAATCCTTTATAGAATAACCAAAAAACGAAAGCGAATTGCAGTAATCCCCCGATTTTCCACGAATAAAGGTGGAGCGACGAAATCCGGCCGAATTTGAGGAGCGAGAAAATGTCCACAAACAAAAAATAAAAAAGCAAAATAAGGGCGGCCGTTTTATAGGGACCGAATTCATCCCATTTGAGGGCGTAAATGCCGTAGATGGTAGTGAGGTAAATAAGGAAATCGGCGGTAGAATCCAGGCGGGCGCCCAATTCGGTTTTGAGGTCGAAGGTGCGGGCCACGAACCCGTCCAGCACGTCCGTGGATACGCTGAAAATCCAAAGGTAAAAGAATTCTTTTTCCTTTCCCGTGGCGGCGAAATAAACCAGGAAAGGCACCGACAACAGACGAATGGCGGTGATGATGTTGGCGATATTGAAATTTTTCGTTTTCAACGAAATACAATTTTTTGAATGGTCTCCTCGCCCAATTCTTTTCGGAGGGCCCGGAGGAATTGCGCCTTGCGGCGGTTAAGGTCTTCGCGGAGGGTGGAGGAGCTCACATACACGGTGAGCGTTCCTTTCTCGAATCGCGTTTTGGTAATAAAGGGCCGTTCCGCTTCATCCAGAAGGCGGTTCCAGGCGTCGTCTATGTGCGCGCGCAAGAAGGGCTTGCCCACTTTGGGGTCGGAGCGGAGGAATTCGTCCAGGAGGTCTTTCAGGTTTTTGATCCGGTCGTCGCTCACAGGTGGATGATTTTGGTGCGGTCGCCGAATTCGGCCAGGAGGTTTTCGAGTCGGTCGGGATAGGTATCGGTGAGGAATACCTGTCCGAAATCGCCCGTTTCCACCAGCCGTACGATTTGGCGTACCCGCGCGGGGTCCAATTTATCAAAAATATCGTCAAAGAGCAATAAGGGGCGGCGGTGCATGCGGGATTTCAGCAGGTCGTATTCGGCCAATTTGAGAGCGATCAAAAAAGATTTTTGCTGTCCCTGGCTCCCGAAGCGGCGGATCGGATACCCGTCGATGAGGAATTCCAGATCGTCGCGGTGGATGCCGCGGGTGGTATATCCCAACATGCGGTCGCGTTCGAAGCTTTCGCGAAGGAGTTCTTCCGGCGGCTTCTCGTCCAACGCCGTGCGGTAGCGGATGTCCACCTCTTCCCGTCCCGACGATATCCAGGCGTATTTGTCTTTTAAGAGGGGACGGAATTGAACGATGAAGCGTCGGCGGGCGTCGGCGATACGGGTGCCGTAGCGTGCCAGTTGTTCGTCGTAAATCCGCAAAGTGGCGGGGTCGGCCGCCATTCCCGATGCCATGGTTTTCAACAGGGCGTTGCGCCGCATCAGATAGCGGTGGTAGGCGGTGAGGTCGGCCAGATATTTTTTGTCGAATTGGGAAATGATTTTGTCCATAAATTTCCGGCGGATTTCACCCCCTTCGGTAATCAAATCCCGGTCGTAGGGCGAGATCATCACCGCCGGAATCAATCCGATGTGTTCGGCCAGCCGGTCGTACACCTTTCCGTTGCGTTTGACGATGCGTCGGTCGCCTTTGCGGTAGCGCACCAATACTTCGGCCGGTTCTTCCCCGTTTTTAAAAGTGCCTTTCACGCTGAATCCGTCCGCTCCGTGGCGCACCACTTGCCGTAGGGGCATATGAAAATACGATTTGCCGAAAGCCAACATATGGATGGCGTCCAGCACGTTGGTTTTTCCCGCCCCGTTGGGCCCGGTGATGGCGTTGATTTTGTCGGCAAACCGGAAGTGCCCCTCTTCGAAATTTTTAAATTGATAAAGGTATAAAGACCTCAGAATCATGATTGTTTTTTAAACACCCTTTGAAAAAAGTGCAAGGTAGCTCCCAACAAAAACAAAAACGACAACAGGCTGATGGGCGGCATGCCGCCGTACCAATCGGACGGGCGGAACCAGCCTTCCACCGAATAAATGAAAATATGCAGGCCGATAAATACCAGAAATACCAGAAAGAGCCGTTCGAAAAGGAAAGTTTGCCAGTATTTGGAGTATTTGTGCTGGTATTGGAATCCGCGGGAGATGATAATCATGAGAATGAATGCCAGAATTCCGAAAAGGATCATGGCCCCGAAGGTGCCCGTCATTTCGCCCGTGGCGGCATAGAATTTTTTAAAAAAATGACTGGGAATGAGGATGATGGACAATAAAGTATGCAAGGTGCCCACACCCACGTTGGCTATGCCCACGATGCTCCTTCGCACTCCTTTGATCCACGGACTGGAGAGGATATAAAGGTTGATTACAAAAGAGAAAGCGAGCGCTTTGTTGGTGATGAAAATGGGAAGGGCGTTTACGTCATAAGGCCCGAAAACCACGTATCGCAATGCCGCATACAGGTAGGTGAAGGCCAAAACCCCCGCCAAAAGCCATACCGTGCGTTTCACCGTCCGGTCGGGGGCTCCCTCATTCTTCATGGGCCAACCGTTTTTTGGGTAGCGGACTGATGATGCGCACGTCGTAAAAGGCAATCATTCCGTTGATGATGCCTTTAATCAATTTATACAGGGCGTTGACGATTCCCTTTTTGTAATAGCCCTTATAATGCACCAAACTGATTTCCCGTGCCGGTTCGGGTTTTTCGAAATTTTTAAGGTATTGCTTGTCCTCTTCGCGCAAGTCCAAGGTATGGAGGTAAGGAAGCAACGTCATGCCCAATCCCTCTTTGGAGAGCTTGATCAAAGTTTCGAAACTGCCGGTTTCCAAGTAAAATTTATCGGGAAAAATATTGTCCGAGCGGCAAATGTTGAGGATGTTATCGCGGAAGCAATGCCCTTCTTCCAGCAGGAGGATATCGTCCACCGCCAAATCTTCGTCTCTTAGTTTTTCTTTGCCGTAGAGGCGATGGCCTTTGGGAATGAATCCCACAAAAGGTTCGTTATACAGGGGCAATTCCTTGATTTCGGGATCTTCGAGCGGGGTGGCCAGCAAAGCGGCGTCCAATTCTTCTTCTTTGAGCTTGCGGATGATTTCTTCGGTGGTCAGCTCGTAGATTTGAAGGTGGACCTTGGGATATTTTTGAATAAAGTCCTTCATAAAAATGGGAAGGAGGGTGGAAGAAAGGGTGGGGATGACGCCCAATTTGAATTCTCCTCCGATATAACCCTTTTCGTTTCGGACGATTTCGTCGATTTTCTTGTTTTCGCTGAGGATTTTTTTGGCTTGTTCGATGATTTTTTCGCCTATGGCCGTGATGCGGAGGGGCGTTTTGGAACGGTCGAAAATCTTAATGCCCAGCTCGTCCTCCAGCGCTTTGATTTGCATGCTGAGGGTGGGCTGGGTGGCGTGCACCTCCTTGGCCGCTTTGGTAAAATTGCGGTGTTTGGCAACGGCCACCAAATATTTGAGTTGGGTGAAGGTCATTCAAACAAAGCTTTGATATTTTCGGCGGGCCGTCCCAGCACGGCTTTGCCCTTATAAATGACGATGGGCCGCTCGATGAGCTTGGGATGCTCGGCCATAATGCGGATGAGCTCGTCCTCCGTAAAGGTTTTGCCTTTGAATTGTTCTTTCCAAATTTTCTCTTGTTTGCGGAGGATGTCTTCGGGTTTGGCGTTCATCATGCGCAATACCTCTTTGAGCTCTTCCGGGGTGGGCGGGTTGTCCAAATATTTGCGTATTTCGATTTCCACTCCGTGTTTGGCGGCCAGCTCTTCGAGCATTTTCAGGCCTTCGCGGCTCTTGCGGCATCGGGGATTGTGCCAGATGATTGCTTTATCCATAAGCATGAAGGTTTTACATGCAATGATATAAAAAAATTCCCGGCGGGGAATGGCTTTTTTCCTTTTTTTAACAACTTACGGCCGGATGCGGAAGGCAGGGCCGGGTGTTTTTTGGAGATAAACGGCGGGTTGTCCCGCAAAGAGGAGGGCCGTTTCCCCTTTGGCCAGGGGTGTGCCGTTGAGCTCCGCCTCACCCGAAGGGTTCATCCACACGGTGAATACCGGAGCCCGGTCGCGGCAGGGTGCCGCATGACAATGTATTTTTTCCATGGTAAAGTAAGGCGTCTCCAGTTTGTGGCTTTCCACTTGGAACGGTTCGGCTTCGAATCGGATGGCGTCCAGGGCTTCATCCACATGAAGGGGGCGGGGTTTTCCGTCCGGACCTATGCGGTTGTAATCGTAAATGCGGTAGGTGATGTCGGAGCTTTGTTGCACTTCGGCCAGCAGGATGCCTTGGCCGATGGCGTGGACCGTGCCGGCGGGAATAAAATACCAATCTCCCGGTCGGACGGGTATTTCCCGAAGGAGGTCTTCCACCTTTCCTTCCCGGAGGGCGCGCAGGTAATCTTCGCGGGTGACGCCGGGTTTAAACCCGATATAAAGGCGGCTGTCGGGAAGGGCGTCCACGATGTACCAGGTTTCGTTTTTGCCGTATCCCCCGTGGCGGGCCCGGGCCAGCTCGTCGTCGGGATGTACTTGGACGGACAGGTCCTCGCGGGCATCGATGTATTTCACCAGTAGGGGGAAGGGACGCGAGGTATCCGTGCCGAAATAAGAGTCGCCCAGGATGTGCCACAATTCGCCCAGCGTAAATCCCTTGAAAAACCCGTCTTTGACCCGGCTTTCCTTGTGTGGTACGGCCGAAACTTCCCAGCTTTCGCCCGTCCGGTCCGACGGAACGGGTTTGCCGAACAGCTCGCGCAAGCGGGTGCCTCCCCATATTTTTTCTTCGAAATGAGGTAGGAATACCAGGGGCCGATCCGCAAAGAGGCGTCCCGCTTCGCGGAGGAGGGTGTCGAAGGATTTTTCGAAAATAATCTTAAACCAAGCGGTATATTTCTCCGGCCGGCGGCGGATGTCTTCGCGGATATCGTGTAGATGCATGTAAGCGAAATCTTCCGCTTCGGAAGGGTCGGGCCGGGGAACGGACTCGGCGCGGCCGATGAAAACGTGATCGAATTCGTGTTCGGTCAGGCCGCCGTCCAACTCGGCGCGGTACACGAAGGAGAAAATTTCTTTCAAATCCGCTTCCATTCCCATTTCTTCGCGGAGCCTTCGTCGGGCGGCGCTTGCGGTATCTTCTCCGGGCCGGGGGTGGCTGCATACGGTGTTGGTCCACAATCCGCCCGAGTGGTATTTGCCCGAAGCCCGTTTTTGGAGGAGAAGGCGTCCCCTGTCGTCAAACAAAAACACCGAAAAGGCGCGGTGAAGCACCCCCTTGCGATGGGCTTCCAGTTTGGGCATCTCGCCCGTAGCTTTTCCCTCGGAATCCACCAGAATCACCTTTTCTTCGGCATCGTTCATGAGCGGTCGTTTTGATCGGATTTTTGTTCTTCGCGTGCCTTGCAATACAGCAAAAAAGATGCCGCCGATACATAGATGACAAATAAGACGAGGTTTTTTAAAGTCAATCGGCGGGGTACCACCAACAATCCGTAATACACCACAATACCGCCGAGCAAAAGAATGAAGAACAGGCCCTTATTTTTCATATTTCAATTTTTGAATACGTTCGTGCAAGGGAGGGTGCGAATAATACATGCGCACATAGAGGGGATGAGGCGTGAGGTTGGCATAACTTTTTCGCGCCAATTTTTTCAGGGCTCGAATCAGTGCCGGCGCGTAACCCGCCCGGGCGGCATAGGCGTCGGCTTGGAATTCAAACCGGCGGGAAAGGGCGCCGGTGGCTATCGAAGTGATCAGTTCCACCACCCCGTAGAGGAGGGCGAACGCCACCAATCCGGTGTGGAAGGAGGGTTCCTCTACGCCCAGGGCACGGGAGAGCGCCTCGCTTCGAAGGGCTTGGTCCAGCAACCAAAACGTCAATCCCGTAAGAAGAACCGAAACCAAAAACAGCAACCATACGTGCCGTTTTTTGTAATGCCCGATTTCATGGGCCAGCACCGCCGCTATTTCTTCGGGTTCCAGATCTTGAATTAATGTGTCGTACAAAACGATGCGTTTGCGGGGGCCGAATCCCGTGAAATAGGCATTGGCTTTGGTAGAGCGTTTGCTCCCGTCGATCACGTAAATATCGCGGAGCCGGAATCCCGCGCGGCGGGCCGTGTCTTCCAACAGGTCGCGCAAGGGGCCGGGCGCAAGGGGCGTTTGTTTATTGAACAAAGGGACGATAAGATCCGAATAAAACAAGGTGAACAATGCGGTAAAGAGAACCACTACCGCCCAAGCCGTCCACCAAAAACGATCGGGATATTTGTAATACAGCGCAATTACCGGCCACCCGACGAGCACCAGTAATCCCAGGGAGAGGAGCCATCCTTTGACTTTGTCGGCCCAAAACAAAGCGGGACGCATGCGGTTGAATCCAGCGTCTTGCTCGATGCGGAATACCGCATAATAATCGAAGGGAAGGCGAAAAAGAAAAAGGGCGGTGAGAAGGAAAGCCAGGTAAAGGAGCGACCGCCATACGGGCCGGTCGGTAAGAGAGGCGGTGAGGCGATCCAAGGCGGCAAATGCGCCGGTAAAAAGGAGGAGGATAAGAAGGACGAATCCCAGCGTCTCTTGAATCAGGGAGAGGCGGTAATGTTTCTTTTTGTAGGTCATATGGTGCCTGTACGCTTCGGGGTCGTAGATGTCGGCCGTTTCGGGCGGCGGCGGATGGCCGAAGCGGCGGGCATTAAGATAGGCCACCCATCGCTCCCACAGGAACAGGAGCGTGACGGTGAGCACGATCAGAAGAAACACCTTGTCAGGATTCATCCGCTTTTTTGTTAAACCGGGTCATGGCTTCTTGCAATCCGCGGGTGACGAATGTCAAAGCCGCTTCGGCGGCGCGGTCCAAGATGTCGGGAAGGCGTTTGATTTCCTCTTCGGTCCATTTGCCCAATACGTAGTCCACTTGTTCGCCGGGGCGGAAATTTTTGCCTATTCCGATGCGGAGGCGGGGAAAGGCATCGGTGCCCAGGGTTTCGATAATATGGCGCAACCCGTTGTGACCTCCGTGCGATCCTTTGGCCCTCAGGCGAATCCGACCGAAAGGGAGATTCAAATCGTCGGCGATGACCAGAAGGCGTTCGAGAGGGATTTTTTCTTTTTGTAACCAATAGCGCACCGCCTTGCCCGAGAGGTTCATGTAGGTTTGGGGTTTGATGATGATCAGTTGCTTGCCGCGGTGGCGGGCTTTGGCCACTTCGGCATAGCGGTCGGGTTTGAAGTCGGCTCCCAACCGCTCGGCCAGGGTGTCGGCGGCGAGGAAGCCCGCGTTATGGCGGGTGTACTTGTATTGGGGACCGGGATTGCCCAGTCCGGCGATGAGAAATTTGTCCATGGGCGGTGTGTCGTCCTTGCGCAAAAATAACCGAATCAGACGGGAAATCATGAGCGTGCGTGTTTAAATCTTCGATGAATCCAGTAGTAATAAGGCGGTTGTCGGCGGATGCTTTCTTCCAACATCTTAAAATAAGTCCGTGTAATCCAAAAAGGTTCGGTTTCTTTGGGGCGGTCGGTGATGAGGCTGAGATCGGCTTCGTAGAATCCCCGTCCGGTTTTACGGATTTCCATGAACAGGACCGGAAGATCGTATTTGCGGGCTACCGCTTCCGCGCCCGTTTGCACGGGCACTTCCTTTCCGAAGAAAGGAAGCCAAAGCTTCGCTTTGTGCGGAAGCGGATTTTGATCGCCCAAAAACCCGTAGGCATATGGTTCTCCGCGGCTTTCTTTGGCGGCGATAAACCGGTAAGTGTCATAGGTGGGCACCAGGTCGAAGCGGAATTTGGAGCGTGTGCGCCGCATATGCCGGTCGATCCAGGGATTGGACAAGGGTTTGTAAACGGCCATTTTTTTGTGCTTGAGCTCATCGCCCAGTCCGAAAATCCATTCCCAATTTCCCTGATGGCCGCCGTAAATGATCACCGAGCGCCCTTGGTCGTAGTAGCGGTTCATTAATTCGGGATTGGTCATGCGGAAGCGACGGGCCAGCTCTCGGCGGCTCATACCCGCCGTTTTGGCGGTTTCCACCAACAGGTCGGCCAGGTGGCGATAAAATTCCCGGCCGATTTCCCGGCGTTCCGCTTCGGATTTGTCGGGAAAGGCCACGGCCAAATTTCCATCCACCACCTCGCGCCGATAGCCGGGATAGCGGTACAGCAAGTGAAAGAGGGCGTCGGAAATTTTATATAACCCGCCCAAAGGCATGCGGGCCGTGGCCGCCGCCAGGGGGGCGAAAAGGCCGTATGAAAGGGCTCGGCCGAGGCGTTTCATGACGCAAAGATACGGCTTTTGCCCGGCGCTCCCTCAGACGGGGTAGTATTTCTTTACGATCTTGTCGGGCGTCCGGGGGTTGATGGAAAAATATTCGTCGATTTCTCCTTCGCGGAAGTCGAAAAAGTCCAGGTAATAATCGCTCAGCAATTCATATCCGCGATCTTCGAGGTAGCCTTCCAGGTATTTTTTGGACGCGTCGTATCCCACATGGGTTTCGATTCCTTTGAGCACATGATACAATTTATCGATTTGGCTTTTGAGCCGGGTTTCGTTGGTTTTGAGTTTGTTGACCGGAATGGGTTTGCGCCGGGTGACAAACGCTTCGAAGCTCCCGTCTTTTTTGTATGAAGGCTTGAAATGGGTGAATGTCCAGAAAAAATCGCCGTTTTTGGTTTTATGTTTCAATATCGCTATTCCCTCGCGGAAGGCTTTGATCATCTTTCCGATTTCGTCATGGATGATGTCGGGCATGTCCGTATTGCACACGATTTTGGGCTTCTTGCCGATGAATTC
>JAADED010000073.1 GCA_013153605.1 Chlorobiota bacterium
GAAATATTTGGCAAATGGCATCGGCTGGGGAAAAGTAAAAAAGATGCATTAAAAAAACGAATCAATATAAATAAAGCGAATATTTTAAGAATTCTAAAACAAGAGAAAGATAAAACTTTCCCCCAGCTAGGTTCATTAATTATGTTTTGGAATGGTCTTGATGCCGAAAAGTCCGCAAGAGTTAGTTTAAATTTATGTGCATACGGTAAAGAAGATGTTGTAAAAAATTCTATAGTCATTGATTTGCCATCATCCAGTAATAAAAAATACTATAAATTAGTAAGTATGATTACCAAATATTGGAATCCCCAGGAAATATTAATAAATGCTAAACCAATAGAAGAGTTTTTTAATGATAATGATGATAATGAAATAAGTACCACTTCTTAATTATTATCCAATTAAAATATAAAAACTTTTCAACAATCACCCGTCCCGTCGTCCGCCTACCGCTTTTACGGTAGCGGAGCGCTTTCAGGCGTGTGCTCCGGCGGCCGGGCTTCAAAATCCGTTTTTCCGTCCCGCGGCGGTATAGTGAAAGAATGAAAAAATTGTAAATTTAGGTGATGAGAAACTTTGAGAGCCATATAATCGACCATTTGGGTAACCTGAGGATGAGCATCACCAGAGACAATAATGAAGCCGTTATTTTACAGGAACGGCATTACTATCCTTTTGGCTTGTTGCATCGCGGTTACAACGAAACCGAATGCAAAATCACATATGACGAAACGGAGGAAGACAAGATATTTACCCCTCAAGTGGTGGCGGGGCGGTATAAGTATTGGTATAACTGCAAGGAATGGCAAAACGACTTGGAATTAAACCTTTACGACTACGGCGCCCGCCATTACGACCCGGCGGTAGGGCGGTGGTTTGTGGTAGATCCGTTGGCGGAAAGATATTATGCTTCTACTCCTTATAATTATACCGGTAACAATCCTATCATCTTTATGGATCCGGATGGTAAAAAAATCATCATCTATTATGAAGATCAAAAAGGAAAAAGGCAAGAATATGAATATACTTATGTAAAAAATAGAGATTATGATAAAATTGAAAATGAATTTTTAAGGGATGCTCTAATCGCGTTGGATAATTTATATATAGCCACACAAAACTTGAAAATTGGAGAAAAAAAGGTTAATCTCGTAGAAACACTAATAAAAAGCGATCATCTATTTAACATTGTCAAAGGAAAAAGGCATGCATTTGCTTATAACTCTAATGAAAATAGAGAATTCACTACAAAAGAATCCTTAATCTTTTTTAATAACAGATTAGGGGTGCTTTATCACCAATCAAGAGACTTAACGCAAGAAGAGTATAATAGAAATTATGACATTTCAAACCTTCCTCCTTTTTTTAAGATTAATTCGCCCACTTCATTGTTGGGCCATGAATTAGTTCATGCATATAATTTTCTAACTGATAAACAGGGATTCTTTGAAAGAAGGAATATGAAAAATGTTACCGTTAATGGTTATAATTATCGAAATTACGAAGAGTATTATACCACTCAAATCTCAAAACAAATAAATAAAAATTTAGGTGAATACGAAAGAGAAGGTCATAGAGGAAAAGCAATTGTTGTACCCTCAGTGTTGTATCATAAAAATTAATTATTAATGAGAAAAAAAAGAAAATTAGCTTTAACCGCATTGTTATTGATATTATCTATACAATTTTCTCCTAAAAAGAAAATTGTTATAAGTAAACCGTCCATACAGGTATGGAAACATATGGATATGTATTGTTTACCCTATACTCGTGATGATCATTCTTTTTGGGAAATGAAAGAAGAATTAGCTTTATTACCATATTTTGACTATGCATATGATATATTATATGAATTTATAAATGAAATGATTGAAAAAGAGAAAAAAAATCCAAATACTTTTTCATCTATCCCAATTAGAGACATGAAATATGCATTTATAATTTCACATCAAGAAAAAATAGACACACTTTATGCTGATATTGATTTAAGGTTATGGCTAATCAAAAGAAAAGATAAAGAGAGTTATCGTTATTATTATTCGGATACGGGATTTGTAAAAAAATATGATCTTAATATTCCTTTTTTTTCGAATTGTTGGTAAAAGGTTTTTATTTATTCGAAAATACCGCTAAGAGTATTCATAAAGAAATTTTCAACAATCACCCGTCCTGCCGCCCGCCTACCGCTTTTACGATAGCGGAGCGCTTCCAGGCGGGCGCTTCGGCGGGCGGGCTTCAAAATCCGTTTTTCCGTCCCCCGGCGGCGGTGTGGTGGGCGGGCAATATGATGCTTTGAGCAACAAATGGTTTAAACAGGTACCACGCCCCCGGGCGAAAAACGCACCGCATACTTATTTGGATTCCAATACGAATATGATTATATTGACAAAGTACAATACTATTGGAAGCTGATGTTTTTCCCCACCTCCGAAGGTTATGTGAGCGCCGTGTACCCCGCCGGCATCACGAGCGGCAACCCGCTGAATTAAAAATTAAATGATGAATCCAATCTACAATTAAACCGGGATGAAAAATTTTGTTTTAGGAATTACGGTTTTCTTGATTATTTGCTTAAATTCCTGTCATTATTCTTCCTCTCAGCCTGTTAAAATGCTTACGCCTTGCCCGAAATTCGCTTATGAAGAACCTGTTGCAATTATTTTCGAGCATGAATTTAACGAAGATACCTTAAAAGTGTTTGTAGATCGGGATCCTATATTTTCGGGTATCATTTCCACCGATCATTCCACGGGACAAGCCGCCACCGTTTTTATCGACACCAGGAAAAGGAAAAAAATCACAATTTATCTGAATAACCGTCCATACATTTTACCTAAACCCTGTAAAAAAATTATAGTGATCAGTTATTTGGACGATACGATGTATGTAGAGCTTATGGACAAACCCCGAATGTATTACTAGCCAGAGAGTTAAATTATATTATCACTTAAGCCCTTTTTTACGGGCGAGTTTTACCTTACTCGGCTGTATGAAATTTTTATCTTCGAGTCGTGGAGGAGGGGATGACCATGGAAAGAAAGAGGGTTCTATGAAATATACGGCTAATCATTTTTGAAAATCCCCGGATAAGCATCGGGTATTCACATGATGATTTTAATAACTTTGAAAATTTATAACTTATTTCGGATAATTGCACGGGAATTGATGAAAGTTAAAGCCCGGTTAAATTCATGCAAGGATTTGCACAATAACCGAAAATTGTTTAACTTTGAACAAAATTTTAAGGGGGAAAAGAGCAATCATTTACTTCCGCACAAGTGTCCTCAAGAGGAGGACAAGGGCATGACCTCCGGCCGGTAAAGGAGGATGGGTCACATGGCCGCTACCCGGCGTCACGGGCCATGATCCGACTTTTCTTCCGACACATTCAAAAAACCTTCGTTATCCCTTTAATGTAATGGAGACGAATTTCTTGTGCTTTCTCCGCGTTCGCATAGCGGACGCCATCGCGCGCATCGTTCGCCATTTGAACGATTGCGGAACCGCCACGGGGCACGTATCGCCCCGAAATCCTTCTTCAGCTCCCGTCGCTACGGAATCGGATTCCGTAGAACCGGACTCCTCCCTTCCCGCGACCGCACCTCAAATACGCGAAGTGAAATGTCCGGTAGTGCCGCCTCTAAGAAATGAAGAATTGATCCGAAGATTGGAAAATACCGGTATTAAGGTGCGGGAACATGCGGACATCGTCCCCGAAGATTTGCCCTTTTGTAAAATGGCCAAACAAATGGGGAAATTTTATGACGATTTAAAAAAATTGCTCAAGAAAATTAAACGAGCAATGAATTTAAACGGAGTATTTTTCATGAACTTACAACATGTTCCTCCGGAGCCGCGTTCCATCATTGTTCAAACAGGTTATCGAATGTATGAGTTGGGTTTCTTATCGGCTTTTCATTATAAAAAGCCTATATTAAAGGGGGAGGTGACGAACAATACCCGCTTTTATGATTTCCTTACGGGAAAATGGTTGGAATATTACGTGGCCTATAAGGCGGCCGAGGTGTTGCAAAGCTTGGGCTTGCCCTTCGCCATGGTTCGCAATGTCAAAGGCACATGGCCCCAGGGAACGGAATTCGAGACTGATTTGATTATAGGAGTGAAGGATAAATTGTTTGTAATCGAAACCAAGACGGGAGATAATTTTAGTCAGAAATTGGAGACTTATCGGGCTTATGCCAAGCGTTTAGGCATTCCCGGCGAACAATTTTTCGTGGTGCTTGCCGATCAAATTCCCCCTTCGCAAATGCAAAATTTAGGAATGCTTTACGGACTCCGGGTAACCGGATTGAAAAACTTCCCCGAAGTCTTCCGCTCCGAATTGACCAAGCTTTCCGGTCAATAGGTAGGATTCGGGAATTTCCCGGAGCAATAGAAGGGGCCGTTCAGGCTTTGTCGGATTCCTCCTTCCGGCCGGAATTTTTATCCTCGGGAGGAGGAATTTCTTTTTTTACTTCCAACCCTTTTTGCTTGCCCACTTTCAGCATGTATCGATAGGCATCTTCAAACCGGTTGGGAATAATGCCGTCGAGGATGGCTTCTTTAATGGCTTCTTTGATTTCACCCACCATTCGCGAAGGCTTGAGACCGAAGGTTTCCATGATCATTTCACCCGTGACCGGAGGCTGGAAATTGCGGATGCGGTCGCGCTCCTCCACCTCTTTGACCTTTTCCATTACCCGCTTGAGGTTGGCGATGTATCGCTGTTTGCGCTGGCGGTTTTTAGTGGTAATATCGGCTTCACACAATTTCATGAGGTCTTCGAATTCGTCTCCCGCTTCAAACAGGAGGCGTCGCACGGCCGAGTCGGTAACGTGATCTTCGGTGAGGGCAATGGGGCGGGCGCTGAGTTTAACCAATTTTTGTACATATTTCATGTCCCGGTTCAACGGCATGTGGAGGCGTCGAAAAATACCGGGAATCATTTTGCTTCCCAACACTTCATGTCCGTGAAACGTCCATCCCGTTTCGGGATGAAACCGCTTGGAAGCAGGCTTGCCGATGTCATGAAGGAGGGCCGCCCACCGGAGCCACAGGTTTC
Source organism: Chlorobiota bacterium (assembly GCA_013153605.1). Taxonomy (GTDB): domain Bacteria; phylum Bacteroidota; class Bacteroidia; order Flavobacteriales; family Flavobacteriaceae; genus JAADED01. Next base: position 5,063 of record JAADED010000073.1, read on the forward strand.
CCTCGCGATCGGCACGGGCGATGTTGTCCACTACTTGGAGGGTGTGGTAAAAATTGTCCTTATGGGTTTTGCCTTCCACTTCCTCCACTCCGTGCAAGGCGACCAGCTCCGGAAAAAATTGTTCCAACAATCCGGTTTCGAACAACAGGCGCAATCCTTTTGAAGGTTTGTCGGTAAGTAAAATTTTATTCAATTCGTCAATAATGCGTTCGGGCGATACGATTTTCAGACGTTCTTTGTTGGCTTTAATGGCTTCCGTCAGTTCGGGAGCCAAGTCGAAGTCCAGTTGGGTGGCAAAGCGAACGGCCCGCATCATGCGCAACGGGTCGTCGGAGAAGGTGATGTGCGGATCGGTGGGGGTACGGATGATTTTTTTCTCCAAATCATCTTTTCCGCCGAACAGGTCGATCAGCTTCATGTAATCGTCTCCGTAGAGGCCCACGGCCATGGCGTTGACGGTAAAATCGCGACGGCGAAGGTCTTCTTCCAGCGTGGCGGGCTTCACCCGGGGCTTGCGGCTGTCGGGGCTGTAGGATTCCTTTCGGGCGGTGACGAATTCCAGCACGGTGTCTTTGTTTTTGACCATGGCCGTGCCGAAGCGTTTGTAGATGGTGATGCGCGGCTTGCCGGTCCATTCGCGGGCCACTTCGCGGGCAAATCGTTCCACGTCGCCCAGAAGGGTGAAATCGATATCGTTTTTGAGGGGCCGCCCCAACAGCAGGTCACGCACGTATCCGCCCACCACATATGCCGGAATGCCCGTTTTTTCGGCCGTACGGCTCACCACCTCGAAAATACGCCGGTGGGCGGGAGGAATGGAAAAGGGTTGCTTCATTCGCGAATGATTTGCCAGCGGCCGTCCGCCAATAATTTGACGATGCGCGAAGGACGGGCCTTTTTTTTACGCGGATGCAAATTTACGATATAATCGGCTCGGTCCAATATGTAGGGGTCGATTTGGTCGAAAGACAGGGGAGTGGGCGCTCCGCCGCGGTTGGCCGAAGTGGAAATCAACGGGGTGCGGGTTACTTGTATGAGGTTATGCACAAATCCTTTGCGCACCAGGCGCACCGCTATGCTTCCGTCGGATGCGCCGGCCAAAGCGGGAAGGTTGCGGAAGGCGGGATACACAATGGTAGTGGGCCGCACGGTCTTTTCGATCAGGTCCAGGGCGGCGGGCGGAAGTTCGCCTACAATTTCTTGCAACATGTCCGTATCCGATACCAATACGATGAGTCCTTTGGATGCGGGGCGGTTTTTGATTTCCAATATTCGTCGAATGAGGTTTTCGTCCCGGGCATTGCCGCCCAGTCCCCACACGGTATCGGCGGGATATACCATCACCGCCCCCGTATGTACGGCATCAATCAGGTTGAGCGGCTTTTTGTTCCAATTCTTTGAGGTTCTCATACCTTCTCCATACGGTACGCATGGAATGGAGGGCGATTTTCCAACCCGCCTTTCCGTCCAGGAATCCCAAATGTAAAATAAAATGTTTAAAAAACCGGTATGCCGAGGTCAGCCATTGTTTGAGAGGGTGATAGCGTTTGCCTTTTTTGTGCCACTCCACTGCTTTGAGGCGGGCATAAAGTTCCAGTTTGTGTGTAAAATCCGATTCATCGCGATAGGGATAGTGGAGGAGTTTGGTGCGGAGGCGTCCCGTTTTGCCGCGAGGACGAATTTCTTCATGGACGAACCTTCCGTCGTATCCCGCATGGCGCCGGTTAAACAGGCGAATGCATTTGTCGTTTTGCCACCCGCTGAACCGGATTTTTTTGTCTCCGATAAAATTTTGCCTCGGAATCCAAAAGGCGATTTGTCCTCCCGGATTATCCAATACTTCGAAGATTTCTTTGCGCAATTCTTCGGGAACCCGCTCGTCGGCGTCCAACACGAAAATCCAATCGTGAGAGGCCCGGGCGATGGCGTAATTTTTTTGAGCCGAAAAATTGTCGAATTTTCGTTTGATCACTTTGGCTCCCATTTCCCGGGCAATGTCGACCGTACGGTCGGTGCTGTGGGAATCGATGACCAATATTTCGTCGGCCCACGAAACGGAGCGTATGGCATCGCGGATATGGGCTTCTTCGTTGCGGGTGGGAATGATGGCGGTGATTTTGGGTCGGGGCTTTCCTGTCCGGCTCCCATGCAAGACCTCTTCATAAACCTTTAGATATTGACTTACGGCTTTCGGCCAAGTGAACCGCATACTGTGGCGTTTGATTTCCGAAGCCCGGTCGCGGCGGCGATAGTCTTCCAACCCTTCGGCCAACACCTTTCGCATATGTTCGGGCTCGAAGGAGTCGAAATAATAAGCATATTCTCCTCCGATTTCGGGCAAACTGGTATGGCGCGACAAAAAAACGGGTTTACCCAATCGCATGGCTTCCACCGGCGGCAAGCCGAATCCCTCCGATATGGAGGGAAAAAGAAACGCTTCGCTACGGGCGAGGTACCAATATTTCTCTTCGGGCGTCACCGGACCGGTAAAGACCACGCGGTCTTCCACCCCGTGGCGGCGGGCTTCCTCCCGGATGCGGGCTTCGTATTTTTTGTCGGGACGTATGCCGGCAATCACCAATTCATATGGAGTCACCGGCAATAGGGCGGGCAATACGTGGAAATGTTTTTTGTAAAGGACCGTGCCCATCGTAAACAAAAAAGGGCGCGAAGGACGATACCGCGGGCTGTCGAATTCGGGAAATTCCTCCAATTCCACGCCGTTATAGATTACATGCACGGGTTTACGCCCCACGTTCAAATGTTTGAGCACGTCGTTTTTTACATACTCGGATATGGTAACGATGGCATCCGCCCAGTCGATGCGCGATTGGATTTGGCGAAGGAGTTTTTTCTTTTTTCGATCCGATTTGGGTTGGTACAAAAAATTCAAATCGTGTATGGTCAGAATGTATTTGGTCCCCGGAGCGGGCAAAAATTTGGACAATTGCCAGGTGCCATGCAATACGTCGTAGGGCGGTTCTTTGAGGGTGATATGCTTGGTGAGCACCCGTTTGGGATGAAAAGGGTAGGGGAAGGGAAATTCCATCCCGGGAGCGCCCACAAAGGCCGTATTGAAAAAATTGTGCGGATGACTCATCAAATGTGCGGCCAAATGGCGAGAATAATAATACAATCCCGTATAAGGGTATTTCATCCGCTCCACGTCCACCACCAGGCGGGGACGCTCCTTCGACAAAGAGGTAGCTTTTGCGGTCAACCGCCCACTTTTTTTACTTTGTAGCCTTCGCGTTGCAATATTTCCACCACCTTATCCCGCACGTCGCCCTGAATGATGATTTCGCCGTCTTTCACGCTCCCGCCCGTAGCCAGTGCGGTTTTGATTTTTTTGGCCAATGCTTTGAGGGTTTGATCGTCTCCTTGCACTCCCTTGATGACCACGGCCGTTTTTCCGCCCCGTCCTTTTTTGGAAAAATGCGCTTCGACCGTTTGACTCGCCGGCGGCGGATTGGTAATTCGGCGCATCACTTCGGGATCGGTGGAATATACAAGCCCGCCCTCGTCATGCGTTACCGGATAGCGTTTTTTCTTTTTCTTTGCCATACGTTCCAATTAAAACAATCCTTTTCGCAACATTTGCAAGGTACAATTTCGCACGATTTCGACCTCTCGTTCTTTTAAAATTTTTTCCAATTCGGGATTTTCCGTCCCCGGATTAAAAATCACACGCCGTGGATGGAGGTTCAAAATATAGTCGTAATAAGCTTTTTGTTTATCCGGCGCCAGATATATGGTGACGGTATGGACGGGACCTTCCGGCGGATTGTCGAAACCGATAATGGGAATTCCGTCGATTTCCCCCGCGCGGCGCCCCACCGCCACTACGGGATGACCGAATTTTTTGAGCAATTTAACCGCCTTATGCGAAAATCGCTCGGGATTGGGCGACGCCCCGAGCACGACCGTACGTTTTTTCTCCATTCACTCGTCTTCGTATCGTTCCATTTCTTTGTCGTAGAAGCGGAATGCTTCTTCCACCAATTGGATGAGTTCGTTTTTGTTTTCTTCCAATTCCTTTTCGGTCAGGGGGTCCAGCCATTCCACCTCTTCGGTGACCACGTTCAACAAAAAGCGCGGGTAGCCGGTATGGAGGATGAATATGTCATCGGGAAAGTCCATATTGTCGGCCAGGAGGAATTTGGGTTTTTCCATGATCGTTTTTTAGGTTAAATATAAACAAATCCTCCGAACTTCGTCAGGCGCGCCTCGGGGCGGAATAAAACACCCCTGCCGAATGATCGAGGGGAGCTCCCGTTACCGATCCCAGCACGTTTACCGCTCCTTTGCGTTGCAAATAACCCAGGAGAGCGAAAATAAGGGCTTCTTTGAACATGACCGTTTGCGGATCGGGCACGGTCACGGGCCCCCGGGCATAGCGGCGGATGCGTTCCATCAGGTAATCGTTGAAGGCACCGCCTCCGGTCACCAGCATGGACCGGCGTCCGGCCGCGCGGGCGATGCGTAAGGCCGTGTGTTCGGTGAGGGTGCGCAAAATGTCGGGAACGGAAAGGCCGTATTTTTCGATTAAAGGAAGGTAGTGGGCTTCCACATCTTCCCGGCCCAACGATTTGGGCACGGGCCGGGAATAATAGGGCAAATCTTCCAGTGCCCGCATGAGTTCGGGAATCAGGCGTCCCGAGGCGGCCAAGCGTCCTCCCTCGTCGTAGGGTTTGCCGGCGATACGCGCATAGCGGTTGAGCAAGATGTTTACGGGCACCACGTCGTAGGCGATGCGCTTGCCTTCGGGAGTGTCGTAAGAGATATTGGCAAATCCCCCGATGTTGAGGCATGATTCGTAGTTGCCGAAAAGGAGCTTGTCGCCCACGGGCACCAAAGGGGCTCCTTGACCGCCCATGGCCACGTCTTGGATGCGAAAATCGGCCACCGTATCGATGCCCGTTACGGCCGCAATGTGGGCGCCGCTCCCGATTTGCCAGGTATAACCCAGGTCGGGACGGTGAAACACCGTGTGCCCGTGCGAAGCAATCAAATCGGGACGCGGAAGGCCGTGGCGCTCCAAGAAAGCATTGACTTGCCGCCCGAGCCAGTTTCCGTAATCCGCATGAAGGCGGATCAGGTCGTCGCCGCTTATGTGAAACGCTTCGGACAGCCGTTTCCTCCATTCGGGCGGGTAGGGTACGGTTTCGGCTTCCACAATCCGGTATACGGCGGGATTTCGGTCGTCAAAATCCACGTAAGCCAAATCCAACCCGTCGAGGGAGGTGCCGCTCATCAAACCGAGCACGCGCATGTCATCGGGATTTTTCGGCCGTTTCCACCGCCGCCCTGACGATGGCCAAAAAGTCGTCGGCCTTGAGGGAAGCTCCTCCGATCAACCCGCCGTCCACTCCGGGTTGCGCGAATATGGCCGCCGCATTGGCGGGCTTCACACTACCGCCGTAAAGCACGGGCACCGCTCGGGCAATGTCATCCCCGGCCAGGCGTGCCACGATTTCCCTTATGCGGGCATGCATTTCGGCCGCCTGTTCGGGAGTGGCCGTTTTTCCGGTGCCGATGGCCCATACGGGTTCGTAGGCGATAATAACCCTTTGCCATTCCGAATCCGCAATATCGCCCAATACCGCCGCAACCTGATTTTCCACCACCCGAAAATGTTCGCCCCGCTCGCGTTGAGCTTCGTCTTCACCCACGCAATAAATCACGTGCATTCCGTGGGCCAAGGCCCGTGCGGTTTTTCGCTTGAGGATGTCGTCATTTTCGCCGAAATATTTCCGGCGCTCGGAGTGCCCCAAAATTACGTGATCTACCCCTACCGACCGCAACATGGGCACCGAGACTTCGCCCGTATAAGCTCCCCAATCTTCCCAATGGGCGTTTTGGGCGGCCAGGCCCACCGGAGACGGCTCCACAATGCGGCGTACGGGTTCCAAATAAGGAAAAGAAGGAGCCACCAACACTTCCACCGTCGGATGCCCCGTCCATCCCTCGGCGACGGCCCGGGCCAGGGATTCGGCTTCGGGAAGGGTCAGATGCATTTTCCAGTTTCCGGCAACAATTTTTTTTCTCATTTATTGTCAATTTTTAATAATCGGCCAATTGGATTCCGTTAAAGTTTTTGTACCATTCCACCGCGCGGCGGTCGCTCATGGAAGTAACGAACATCACCGCATCCATGATTTTTTCATAGCGAGTGTTTCCCGTTCGATATTCAGGCGGCATCAATAAATGGTATTGTTTGTAGCGATCCGGCTCGAACCGGGCGGCGAGGAATTTTTCCAACAGGAAGGGAATCACCGTTTTGCCGGCGGCTTCGTTTTTCAATACGGCGGGGTGATGATAGATTTTTTCCTGGCTTTCGCTTAAAACGGTCCGAAGGATTTCACCGTCCTCGCCAGGAATACAGTCCGTCAGGGAGCCTCGGAACGTACCCGCCAGGATGTCTTTTTCCGCTTCGGTAAAGACGTCCACCGCCAATCCGATGAGTCGATTGATGGTGTGGGCCCGCAAATAGCCGATTTTCCGGTTTTCGGAAGGAAGAGAATTCCATATTTTTTTTCTTTCCTTATCGAGCCGGGCCAGAGCTTCGAATTTGTCGCGTATCCGCTCGAACGGGATAAAGCCCAAATGGTAGCCGTCTTCGTAATCGATAATGGTATAACAAATGTCGTCGGCGGCTTCGGTGAGATAGGCCCACGGAAAACGGGTGCGCCGGTGAGGGCTGTCGGTCAGGGAGCGCATGGCCAAGGCCTCGGCGGTTTCGAGGAAATATTCCTTTTCGGATTGAAAAAAGCCGTATTTGTTTTTTTGTCCCGTCCGGGCCGGGTCCACTTCTTGGGGGTATTTGATGAAGGCCCCCAGGGTTCCGAAGCTCAACCGTAACCCACCCCGAATATCCGGCGGATTGCCCGGGGTGCGGGTGAGGATGCGAAAGCCCGCCGCATTTCCTTCGAAATTCTGAAAATCGGCCCGTTCGAAAGGATTCAAATCTTCCAAATAGCGCTCACCCGCCGGAGAGCGAAAAAAAGCCGATACCGCTTTTTCCCCTTCGTGTCCGAAAGGGGGATTTCCGATGTCATGGGCCAGCGCCGCGGCCGACACCATGTAGCCCATATCGGTGGGGGTGAGGCCCGTGCGCAGGTAAATTTCGGGATGTCGTTCCCACAATTTTTTGGCGGCCAAATAGCCCAAAGACCGACCCACCGATGCCGTTTCCAAGCTGTGAGTCAACCTGTTACGTACTTCCTCCCGATTGGGTGCGGGCAATACCTGGGTTTTGTTTTGCAACCTTCGAAATGCATCGAAAAAAATAATGCGGTCGTAATCGCGTTGAAATACGCTACGGCTTTCGTCTCCGCCGGGGCCTTCTTTTCCCAACCGGCGGGTAACTCCCGACAGGCCGCGGATCCACAAATCGGTTATATCGCTCATGAAACCAAGGAATTTAGGAAGGCGAAAATCCGGGACCGGAAGAGCCGTTGGCCGCAATTTTTTTCCATATCTTATCCAAAGGATATAAAATTACAGCCGAAGTTAAAAAGAAAAACGTCATCATCAAAACGGCGGCCTTCATGGAACCCGTCAACCATTCCAAGTAACCGAAGGCAAACGTGCCCAATACGATGGCCAATTTTTCGAACACGTCGTAAAAACTGAAGTAGGTGGTATGTACCGAGGGGTCGGGAGGCAACATTTTGGAATAAGTGGATCGCGACAGGGTTTGGATGGAGCCCATCACCAAACCCACCAATCCGCCGAGGAAGTAGAACCAATATTCCACTCCCGGGGTGTTTTTGTCCAGGAAGTAAGCCAATACGGTAATGGCCGTCCAAATAAAAAGGATGAGAATCAAAGCCTTGATGTTGCCTATTTTTTCCGAAAGTTTGGCAAAGCCCAATGCCCCCACAATGCCCACCAATTGGACCACCAAAATGGTAACGATCAATTTGGACGTGTCCAATCCCAGTTCTTTGCTTCCGAAAATGCCGGCCACGTAAAAAATGGTTTGGGCGGCAAAGCTGTACAGGAAAAACGCATAAAGAAACCTTCGCAAAAAAGGTTGGGATCTGAGTTGATGCAATACTTCAAATAACTTCCGGTAACCTTTGAAAACCACATCCTTGGTGATGGGTCGAGGCCGGTCGTAAATATTATCGGGAAGCACGGCGAACGGAATTTGGGCGAACACCAGCCACCATATGCCCACGCTCAG
>JAADED010000049.1 GCA_013153605.1 Chlorobiota bacterium
CGTCAAAACATTGAATTTTATCAACGCTTGGTATGAACTTCACCGTCATTACCCACGTCCGGCACAAAAAGCATCAAGGCACCATATATGCCTACGGCCCCTACGTGCGCGAAATGAACCTGTGGTTCAATCATGTAGATCGGCCCGTGGTGGTGGCGCCGCTGTACGATGAAAAGCCCGAGCCGATTCATATATCTTATAACAAAACTCCGCGCTTTCACCGCGTACCGGCTTTTTCGTTGACATCGGCGGGAGAAATTTTTAAAACGTTATTCAAACTTCCCTTCATTTTTTGGAAAGTATTTCGCGCCATGGGGCAAGCGGACCATATCCATTTGCGCCTTCCCGGCAATATGGGATTGGTGGGCAGTATCGTGCAAATCCTTTTCCCCGGCAAGCCCAAAACGGTGAAATATGCCGGCAATTGGGACCCCGAAGCGCCCGCGCCTTGGAGTTATAAGCTTCAAAAAGCCATTGTGGCCAATCCGTTTCTGTCGCGCAATATGAAAGTGTTGGTTTACGGCGAATGGCCCGGCCAAAGCAAGAATATCGTGCCGTTTTTCACCGCGTCCTATCATGAAGATGAAATCGTCGAAGTGCCCGTCCGGGAACTGAAAGAACCCGTCCGGTTAATATATGCGGGGGCCCTTTCGCCCGGAAAAAGGCCGTTGCTTTCGGTCCAAACGGCGGAAGAATTACTCAAGCGCGGCCGGCAAGTCCGGTTGGACATCTACGGCGACGGAGTCATGCGGGAGGAATTGGAAAAATATTTGGCCGAACGCCCCGAATTGCAAAAAGCCGTTCGGCTCCACGGAAACCGGAGCGCCGAAGAGCTGAAAAAAGCTTTTCAACAGGCGCATTTTCTGGTATTCGCCTCCAAAAGCGAAGGCTGGCCCAAGGTGGTAGCCGAAGCCATGGTGTGGAAATGCCTCCCCCTTACCACCCGCGTATCGGCCGTTCCTTACATGCTCGGATACGGCGAACGCGGCAGTTTGGTAAAACCCGACCCCATAGCCATTGCCGACGAAATCGAAAGTTACTTGGAACATCCCGCCGAATATGCCCGAAAGGCACAAGCCGCCCATGAGTGGGCCAAACAATTTACCCTCGAAAGATTCGAGCGGGAAATCCGCCGTTTTCTTCATCCCCCTCGTACCGCCGAAAATATATCGGAAAACCAAAAGAGTTGAAAAAGAGCTGTTAATTTTTTATATTTGGGCAAAACGACGGCTCTATGGAAAAATTTATTCGCATTTTTAAAGAATCGGTTGTGTACTATGCGCCCAAGGTGATTGCCGCCTTGGTTCTCCTCATCGTAGGTTGGTGGATCATCGGTTACATTCACAAGATTTTCAGCCGCTATTTGTCGCAAAAAAATGTGGATCCCACCTTACAAAAATTCCTGGCCGATTTGCTGGGGTGGACTTTAAAAATCCTTCTCATTGTCACGGTGATTTCCCAATTGGGGATTGCCACCACCTCGTTTGCGGCCATTATCGGTGCGGCCGGTTTGGCTGTCGGCTTGGCGCTTCAGGGCTCGCTGTCCAATTTTGCGGGCGGTGTATTGATCATGATTTTCAAACCCTTCCGCGTGGGCGATTTAATCGAAGCCCAGGGCGTATTGGGGGTGGTGAAAGAAATTCAAATCTTTACCACCAAGTTGCTTTCGCCCGAAAACAAATTGATTATTCTTCCCAACGGAACTTTGTCTAATAGTCCTATTATTAACTACACTGCCGAAGGCAAATTGCGTTTGGATATGGTGTTCGGTGTCTCCTATGATTCGGACATCAAACAAGTAAAAGATTTGCTGACCAAAATCGTGACTTCTCATCCCAAAGTCCTCAAAGAACCGGCCCCGCTGGTTCGCGTAACGGAATTGGCCGACAGCTCCGTAAATTTTGCCGTTCGTCCATGGGTAAAACCCGAAGATTATTGGGACGTGTATTTCGACCTGACCGAACAAATCAAACAGGCTCTGGACGAAGCGGGCATCGAAATTCCCTACCCGCATCAAGTGGAAATCGTCAAGGAGTGGAAGGAATAAATCCGAATTGGGTTCAACCGATAAGCCTCCCTTCGGGGAGGTTTTTAATGATCTTGAATAATTAACAACTGGGAATCCTTCCGGTCGTATTCGGGTTGGAGGTTGGTATGGGTGATGCCGAAATCGCGGCGGAGGATTTCTTCCACTTGGGCGCAAACCCGGTCGAAGCGGGAGAGGGGGATATCGCGCTTAAAGGTAAGATGGGCTTCCAGATGGACATCGTGGTCGGTAAGGCGCCAAATATGGATGTGATGGATATTTTTGACGTCTTCCACTTCTTTGACCCGCCGGCTGATTTCGGCAATGTCGATTTCGCGGGGGGCGAATTCCATGAGAATTTCAAACGATTCGCGCCATAATTTAATTCCCAACACAATCAGGTAAAGGGCGATGAGGATGGAGAGCACGGCGTCTATGCCGTATATGCCCGTGTATTTCATGATCAATCCCCCCGCCAATACTGCAATTGAAGTAAGCATGTCCGACAACAAATGCCAGTAGGCCGCGCGCATATTGATATTATGCTTGGCATCTTTCATCAAAAGGAGCACGCTGATCCCGTTGGCCATAATGGAAAAGGCGGCCAGCCAAATCACCAGGTCGGTCATTACTTCACGGGGTTCCAGAAGACGTTTGACCGATTCGGCGATCAAATATATCGCTACCATGATAAGGGTGGACGCGTTGATAAAAGCGGCCAACACTTCCGCCCGTTTGAACCCGAAAGTTTGAAGATAGCTTTGCTTGCGTTTGGACAATTTGTGGGCGAAGTAGGCAATTACCAGGCTCAGTACGTCCGAAAAATTATGCAGGGCGTCGGAAATAATGGCCAAACTTCCCGCCACCACGCCGCCTATGATTTGAACCACCGTGATCAGCACGTTGAGGATGACGGCCCACCCCAAGTTTTTGCCCGAAATATGATGGTGATGATGTCCCATATGGTGCGTCTGAAGGGAGCGACAAACTTAAGGTTATTCCTTTAGAAATTCAAAAACCTATTTCCCGGCATTTCCTTCTTCGGTCTTTTCGTCGGGGTTTTGATTGATTTTCCCCGCCGCGGCCAAAGACGAAATCAAGTCCGTCAGCATGGTGCTGGCCACTTCCGGCCGGTTGGGAAGCAAAATCAAATTCGATTTGGAATCCTGACCGATGGCTTGGAGCGTATCGTAATGTTGGGTGATAATAATCAGGGCGCTGGCTTCTTGAGGGTTGATGCCCGCTTTGTTGAGCACGTCCACCGATTCTTCCAGACCTTTGGCGATTTCGCGGCGTTGGTCGGCAATTCCTTTTCCTTGGAGCCGTTTACTTTCGGCTTCGGCCTTGGCCCGTTCCACGATGAGGATGCGCTGGGCGTCCCCTTCGTATTGTGCCGCGATTTTTTGGCGTTCGGCCGCGTTAATGCGGTTCATGGCTTCCTTCACCTGAGGGTCGGGATCGATGTCGGTGACCAGGGTTTTAATGATATCGTAGCCGTAATCGATCATGGCGTCGTTGAGTTCCCGCTTAATGGCGATGGCGATATCGTCTTTGCGGACGAACACGTCGTCCAGCCGCATTTTGGGCACTTCGGCCCGAACCACGTCGAAAATATAAGAGGTAATCTGAGCCGACGGATTTTCCAATTTATAATACGCATCCTTTACCCTGTCTTTCGGAATCCGGTATTGGGTGGAAACTTTCAAGTGGACGAATACGTCGTCTTTGGTTTTGGTCTCCACATTGACATCCAATTGTTGGATGCGCAAATTCACGGGTTTGGATTTGCGGTCCACCAGGGGAAGTTTGAAGTGCAATCCCGCAAACCGGATGGAATGAAAACGGCCGAATCTTTCGATAATAACCGCCGTCTGTTGGCGCACGATGAAAAAGACATCGAACAAAAGGACAAAAAGCACGATGAGTGCCAGGATGGTAAGCCAATTCATATGCGGGGTTTTAGAGGCAAGATAAGATTTTTTCGCCAATCATTTCGCGGCCCCATTTTTCATGCGAATCTTGATGCGGAATGCGGCGAAAATCAATGTCATTAAAGGACTGATCAGGTTGAAAAAGGCATAGAACACATAATCGGTGGTGGGTACGCCCAATACCTTGGAATTATAAGCTCCGCCCGTATTCCAGGGCACCAATACCGACGTGACCGTCCCCGAATCTTCGAGGGTCCGGCTGAGGTTTTCGGGTGCCAGGCCTTTATCCTCGTAGGCTTGCTTATACATTTTTCCGGGCACCACAATCGCCAGATACTGATCGGAAGCGGTGAGGTTGAACAGGATGCAGGTCAAATCCGTGGAAAAGAAAAGGCCGAAAATCCCTTTAAAGGCCCTGAGAAGGGCCAAGCTGATGCGTTTGAGGGCGCCCACGGCTTCCATAATTCCGCCGAAAAACATGGCGCTGATGATTAACCAGATGGTGCCGAGCATGCCGTACATGCCGTCGCTTGAAAACAATTTTTGAAGCAACGGATTGTCCGTGGGAATGCGTATGTCGCCCGTAATCGCTTGCATGATCACCTTATAGGCGCCGGTCCAACTCCGGTCGGTGCCGCCCGCCAAAGTAACCAATAAGTCTTTTTGAAAAATCAGGGCGAATACGGCTCCGCCCAAAACGCCGAGAAAAAGGGCGGTAAGCGGCTTTACCCGGAAGAGGATAAGCAAGATTACGCCCGCCGGCACCACGAACAGCACGGGATGCACGTAAAACCGCGCCGAAATGGCTTCCAAGAGGGCGTTATGTTGGGCTACGTCGGGATAGTCGTGGCGAATGCCGATGACGAGGAAAAGAATCAGGGCGATGGTGATGGAAGGAATGGTGGTGTACATCATGTAGCGCACATGAGTGAACAAATCCACACCCGCCACGGCGGCCGCCAAATTGGTGGTATCGGACAAAGGGGAGAGCTTGTCGCCGAAGTAAGCGCCGGATATGACCGCTCCCGCCACCGCCGCCGGATTCAGCCCCAAGGCTTTGCCTATGCCCATAAGGGCCACTCCGATGGTGGCCGTGGTGCTCCACGAACTTCCGATGGTCAGCGACACGATGGCCGAAATAATCAGAGCCGAAGCCAGAAAAAATTTGGGATTGAGCAATTCCAACCCGTAATAAATCATGGTGGGAATGATACCGCTGATGAGCCAGGTGCCCGTTAAGGCGCCCACGAAGAGGAGAATGATGATGGCCACCGAGGTGGAGGCGATGTTTTGCCTCACTTTGTCCATCATCTCTTCGTATCCGATTTTTTTGACAAACCCGATGATGCCCGCCACGATGCCCGCCAGAATCAGGGCGAATTGGTTGGGCCCGCCAGTGGCTTCGTCGCCGAAGAGGCGCACGTTAATCACCAGAAGGCCGATCAAAAAGGCCAATGGAAGAAGGGCTTCCCATAAAGAAACCGGCGGTTCGTCCCGGCGTGAGGTCATGGGCATAAATTTGGCGGAATTTACAAAAAAATCCCAGGCTCCGTTCCCTCGGCGAAATTTTTAAAAAACCGGCTTTTTCGTTTGTGATTTTTCTAAATAAGCTTTATTTTTACATTTAATTTCAAAATCGTTTATCATGGCTATCAAACCCAATCAAGTGGTGACCTTGACTTACACGCTCAAGGATCCCCAAACGGGTGAATTGCTCGACCAAAGCACGCCCGATCGACCTTTACAATTCATTACCGGTCTGGGACACATCATTCCGGGCTTGGAACGCGAAATCATGAAGATGGATAAAGGCGAAAGCAAGGAAATCTTCGTGAAAGCCGACGATGCATACGGACAAAAAAATCCCGAAGCCGTTCAGGAAATCAAACGCAGTGATCTGGCTCACATCGAAAACCTCGAAGAAGGCATGACCCTTTATGCCACCGACAGCCACGGGCACCAAATTCCGGTTAAAATTCTCAGCGTATCCGACGAAAAAGTGGTGATCGACCTCAACCATCCCATGGCCGGCAAAGATTTGCTCTTCAACGTCAAAATTCTGGACGTGCGCGACGCCACGCCCGAAGAGCTGGAGCACGGCCACATGCACGGCGAGGGCGGACATCATCATTAAATCAGTCCGTGACGTTTGAAGTAATCCGCCACCGCGCGGAGCATCAAAGTTTCGTATTCTTTACCGCCTTCGGGCGGTATTTTTTTGAGGATGTCGAAATCGGGCCATCCGTCGGGGCGGGGCGTTTTGCGGCGGCAATAGCCGTACGGTTCCAACACCGTGCATGCCCCTATATGCATGAGGTTGAGTTTGTCGTCGCGCGAAAAATTTTCGAACCCGCGTCCCAATTCCTGAACGCCTATCAAATAAAGCACCGTGGGAAGATCGGGCGAGTCGGTGCCGAAAGTGTCGCGAATAAAGGCTTGGACGCGGGTCCAATCGCGGGTGAGCGAATCCATGGCTAAAATCCGAGCATAAGTTTGGCGATGCTGAAAAAGATAAACAATCCCACGATATCGTTGCTGGTGGTGATGAAGGGACCGGTGGCTACGGCGGGGTCGATGCCGTACTTGTGAAGAATCAGGGGCACGAATGTGCCCACCAACGATGCGTTGATAATCACCACGATCAGGGATACCGCCACGGTTACGGCCATTTTGAGGTCGAAGCCCGACAAAATATGTCCCAAAAACAGCTTGCCCACCAGCAACAGAAGGATGGATAATACCAATCCGTTAAGAAAGCTGAGGGTGATTTCTTTCAACAGCCGCTTGAACACCGATCCTTCGAAACTGCCCCGCGCGAGGGCTTGCACCACGATGGCCGACGATTGAACGCCTACATTCCCGGCCGTGGCCGCAATCAGGGGAGTGAAAAAGAAGAGGGTGGCATATTTCGACAGCGCTTCGCTGAAGCCGTTGAGCACCACCACGCTCAAAAATCCGCCCAGCAAGGCTACAATCAACCAGGGGAGACGGGCCTTCATCATGTTGCGAATGGTGTCGTCGGGTTCCACGTCGTCGGTCAAACCCACCGCCATTTGAAAGTCCTTTTCCGCCTCTTCCTGAACGTATTCCAATACGTCGTCCAGCGTAATTTGGCCTACCAAATGTCCGCCTTCGTCGATTACGGGAAGCACGAACAAATTATATTTTTTCATCAGATTGGCCACCTCGCGGGCATGGTCGGTGACTCGGGCGAAATGGATGTTGTCGTTATATACGTCCCTCACCGACGATTTGGTGGATGTGGTGAGCAACCGCTTGAGCGAGAGCCGCCCTTTGAGTTTTCCCTCGTCGTCCACCACATAGATGGTGTGTACACGCGGAAGATTTTCGGCTTGCCGTCGCATTTCCACCACCGCCCGCAAGACGTTCCAATTTTCGTTTACCTTCACCAATTCTTTACCCATCAGTCCGCCGGCCGTGTCTTCGTCATACCGGAGGAGGTCGATGATGTCTTTGGCGTGTTCGGCGTCTTCGATGGAGGTGATGACTTCCTGTTTTTGTTCGGGCGAAAGTTCGGCCAGGAGGTCGGCGGCTTCGTCGGTTTCCAGTTCTTCCACCAGTTCCGTAATTTCCGAGGGCGATAATTTTTCGAGCAATTCCTCCTGGATGTCTTCGTCCAATTCGGTGATGATATCGGCCGATTTCTCTTCGGGCAACAGGCGTATGACATAGAGGATTTCGTCTTCCTCGAGTTTATCCAAAATTTCGGCAATATCCGCCGGATGGAGCCCTTCGAGGAGCTCCGTAATGCGCTTGATGTCTTTGGCAGCCACGGCTTCGCGCAACCGCGTGCGTATGTCTTCGATCTTAGGCGTCATTGCCGTAAATCCAATGATAAATTTTCAGAAAATCTTCCGGGGACAAAGCTTCCGGACGTTTGTCAAGGAATTCGCCGGGAATTTTTTCCGCGGGCAAGTTAGCATTTTTCAAGCTGTTTCTCAAAGTTTTCCTCCGTTGGTTAAATGCACTCTTTACCAGGTGTTTGAGCTTTCGGTAATCTACTTGAGGCGGATTGTCCTTGCGGCGTAGCCGGATAACGGCCGATTTCACCTTGGGCGGGGGATGAAATACTTTTTCCGATACGTTAAACAAAATTTCGGGCTCGTAAAACAGGCGGGTAAGCACCGAGAGGATGCCGTAGGTTTTGGACCCTTCGCGGGCGGCGATGCGCTCGGCCACTTCCTTTTGGAACATTCCTACCATTTCGGGAATCAGTTCTTTGTTCTCCAAAATCTTAAACATAATTTGGGTGGAAATGTTGTAGGGAAAATTGCCGATCACGCCCGTTTGGCGGCCTTCCGTAAGCTCGGGAATGGAAATTTTCAAAAAATCGTCATGGATGATGCGCACCGGTTTGCCCGCATATTTACGCCGGAGGAATTCGTAGGCTTCGCCGTCTTTTTCGATTAAAATCAGCTCGGGCGATTTGTCCAACAGGAAATCGGTGAGGAATCCCGTGCCGGGTCCCACTTCGATCAGGCGGTCGTAGGCGGAGGTGTCGAGGGCGGCCGCGGTGTTGGCCGCAATGTTTTTGTCGGTGAGGAAATGTTGCCCCAGATGCTTTTTTGCCCTAACCATGCATCATGTTTTTCCCGTACTTCCGAATCCCCCTTCGCCGCGGGAAGTTTCGTCCAAGGTGTCGGCGGGAATCCACCTGGCTTTTTCGTAGCGGCTCACCACCATTTGGGCGATGCGGTCCCCGTCGTGCACCGTGAAGGGGCGGTCCGACAGGTTGATGAGAATCACTTTGATTTCTCCGCGATAATCCGAATCGATGGTGCCGGGCGTATTGAGGAGGGTAATGCCGTGCTTGGCGGCCAATCCGCTCCGGGGACGGATTTGGGCCTCGTATCCGTCGGGCAAGGCGATGCGTATGCCGGTGGGAATCAGCTTTCGCTCGCCGGGAGCCAGGGTTACCGGCGCTTCCAACCATGCCCTCAGGTCCATCCCGGCCGAGCCCGCCGTCTCGTAAGCGGGCATGGGGTGGGGCGAGTGGTTGACGATAGGGATCTTCACCATGACGCCTTTTTTGCAAAGGTACGAAAACTTACGCCGGCACAAAGGGCGGCCCTCCGCCGTGCGCGGGAATTTTGCTATCTTTGACCCGTAAAGGCGCCCTTTATGGCCCGAGAGGCATCCCGTCCCTTATACAGCTTCGTGGTTCCGTTGGTATCGGAAACGGACCACATCCGCCATTTTCTCCAAAGCCTCGAAGTGCAAACGTTCGACCCCGCCCGGGTGGAATTTCTCTTCCCCCTCTTACGCGACCAAGCCGACGTGCGGGAAGTGCTGGATGAATTTCGCCGCCGCCGACCCGATTGGCAAATCCGCCCTTTTAAGTTTGAGGGCGATACCTTGATCGAAGCCCGGAACGAAGGCATACGCCGCGCGCGGGGGCGCATCCTGGTCTTTACCGAAGACGACGTCCAACTCGAACAACATTACATGGAAAATTTAAAAGCCGAAACCGCCGGATCGGACGAACCTTTTGCCGCGGGCGGTAAAATCATCCCCGTATTCGAGCAACAAAAACCGCCTTGGATGATCAAATTTTTCATGCCTCTGTTGGCCGAAGTGAATTTGAAAGAAACCTACAAAACCTTCCCGCCCAAGCTTTATCCCTTCGGCATCAATATGATCGTGCATAAGGGAATTTTCGACCGGTTGGGACTTTTCGACCCCTCGCCCGAACGCAAACACGGACCCGAGCACGTGGTGCTGGCCGAAAAAATCTTTATCGACAAAGTGCGTAAAGCGGGTTTTCCCGTGTATTATTTTCCCAATTTGGTAGTGTGGAATTACATTCCGGCCCGCCAATTGAACCGGGAGTATATCCGCAAACAGGCCGAAATCGCCACCCGAGTGGAAATGAGCCGCGTACGCGAACGCGGGCGTTGGCATTTTTACCGATACCTCGGACGCGAACTCCTCAAATATTTGGCCTCCGTCGGCATTGCGTTTTATTACCTCCTGACCACCCAGTGGGAAAAAATCAAACCCTTATTCCAATACCGGTATTGGGTGTTAAAAACCTTATTAAGAAATTTCCCGAGAAAAAATTAAGCGAAAACTGACAAATGTCATTTCAATTGGCGGGGTGTTCCATAAGTTTACTCCGTCAAACCAACTCATGTTACCCCGATGAAAGAAAATCTTTTTACCTCACCCGAACCCTGGGAAAAGTGGGAAAGCAAATTGGTCGCGTACAGCATCGCGCTGGGCATTGCGGGCCTGGTGGTATTGGGCATTCTGATTAACTGGCTGATTTTATGAAACCCGCGGTCCGATTGGAGTGTACCCTTTCGTTTGTCGAAGGGAAATGGGTCATGCATTGCGGCCGGGAAAATTGGCGAGTGGAGGCCTTGGATTGGGAGACGCTCAAAACGAAGGTCCACGAACTTGTCCGCGCCCGGCATCCGCAAAGCGCCGTGGAAGTGGCTTATTATTTTGACATGGCTTCCATTCCCAAATGGTTTCATCAATACCAAAATCATTATTTCAACGGAAAACTTCTGATACAACCTTAAAATACAACCGACATGGAACAAACAAACAAAAAGTGGTATTCGGGCATGACCACCACCGAAGACTGGTGGGCGGCCTGGTTGGGCCTGTTTTTCTTCGCCCTGGGCTTGCTCGCCATTTGGGGAATCGACGCGGTGGGTTGGATGATTAAACCCAAAACATGGGAATTCACCGACCTGATGCGGGATTTCTCCTGGCATAAATTGCTCAAAACCTCCTCCAAAGCTTATGCGGATCTTCACCCCCTGGCGGCCTTGTTGATCTCTTACGTGGTCTTTACGGTGCTTACCGGCATCGGCGCCTATTTTATGGGTTGGAACGTGAAAAAATACGTGAGGAGCTTTACCATCATCTTTTTTGCCACCGTGCTAATGTGGATCATCGGCCATGAGGCTCACCTTTCGGCGGTGGACGCCACGGTGAAAGGGCACAACTATTACCGGGAATTCAACCTCTCGTGGGGTCTCCAGCTGGGCGGTGGCGCCGCCTTTATTATTGCCCTCATTGTAGGCTTGCTGATCGGTAATTTTATGCGCAATTGGGCCGAAGAATTGAAGGAAGCGGCCAAACCGGAATGGTTTATCAAAACGGCGATCGTGCTGTTGGGAATTAAATTGGGGATCATGACCATGAAAGCCGCAGGTTTTACGTACGAGCTCGCCCTGGCCGGTGCGGCGGCCGCCTTCGTGGCCTACCTCCTCTTTTGGCCCATCGTGTATTACATTGCGCGCCGTTATTTCGGACTCAACCGCGAATCGGCGGCGGTATTGTCGTCGGGGATATCCATATGCGGGGTGTCGGCATCCATCGCCACGGCCGGCGCCATTAAAGCCAAACCCGTCATTCCGGTGGCGGTATCCACTTTGATTATCATCTTCGCCATGTTCGAAATGATCGTCCTTCCGCCGGCTTACGTGGCTATTGCGCCCAACCAGCCCATCGTGAATGCGGCCGCCATGGGAATGACCGTCAAAACCGACGGAGCCGACGCCGCGGCCGGCGCCATACTGGAAGAATTGCACCAAGTGAAATTTCAAAAACAAACCGGTAAGCGCTACGAAGAAGGGAGCATTCTCAGCGCCGCCATTCTCACCAAAATATGGATCGATTTGTTCATCGGGATTTGGGCTTTCGTGCTGGCGGTGGTATGGATGAAATACGTGGAGAAAAAGCGGGTGCAACAAAAAATTTCGGCCTTGGAAATTTGGCATCGCCTGCCCAAATTCGTATTGGCTTACGTATTTGTATGGCTGGTGATGATTGCCTTCATGAAATGGGCTTCGCCCGAGGTGCTCGAAGCCGTCAAACACGGCGAAAACATCGTGCAGGGCTCGTTTCGTAAATTCCTGTTTATGCTCACTTTCTTCAGCATCGGCATCATCACCGATTTCAGCAAGCTGAAAGGCATGGGACGTTTGGCCCTGTTGTATGCCATAGCCCTGTTCCTGATTATTGCGCCCATCGCGTATTTGGTGGCCTGGATTTTCCATCACGGAATGATGCCGCCGGTAGTGGACTGAGTCATGACACACACATATGACTTTGCCGTGGTCGGAGCCGGAATCGTGGGCTTGGCCACGGCTTTTGCATTAAAAAAACGATTTCCCCGGGCTTCCGTGGCGGTGGTGGAGAAAGAACAAGCGCCCGCCCGCCATCAAACGGGTCGGAACAGCGGCGTGATTCATTCGGGTATCTATTACGCTCCCGGCTCCTACAAAGCGCGCAATTGCATTCGGGGGTACGGCCTCCTATTGAATTTTCTGAAGCGGGAAAAGTTGCCCCATCGACTGGACGGCAAGCTCATCGTGGCCACCCGGAAAGAAGAAATTCCCCGCTTGCGCGCCCTCTACGAGCGAGGATTGGCCAACGGACTGGACCGCATCCGGTGGTTCGAACCGGCCGACATTGCCCGGCGGGAGCCTCACATCCGAGGAATAGCCGCGGTATATGTGCCTTATACGGGTGTAACCGATTTCGGGGCCGTGGCCCGGCGGTTGGCGGACATTCTCCAACGGCACGGGACGGACTTTTATTTCGAACGGCCGGTGCATCGGGTGGTGGCGGGAAATCCGGTGCGCTTGCTCACCCCACAAGGCACGTTGGAAGCGGGCCGTGTGGCGGTGGCGGCCGGGTTGCAAACCGATCGGCTGTACGGAAGCGACGAATTTCGGATCATCCCTTTTCGGGGCGAATATTATTACCTCCGCTCGCCATGGGCCGAAAAAGTGCGCGCACTGGTCTATCCCGTCCCCGATCCCCGTTATCCTTTTTTGGGTGTTCACCTCACCCGCCACATCGACGGACGCGTAAGTGCCGGCCCCGGCGCCGTATTGGCATGCGGACGGGAAGCCTATACCCGGGGCGGATTCCAATGGCGCGATTGCCGGGATACGCTTGCTTTTCCCGGCTTTTGGAAAATGGCTTTGCGCCATTGGCGGACCGGAATTCGGGAGATGGGCCGTTCTCTGTTCAAACCCCTGTTTGCGAGGGCAGTCCGCCGCTTTTTACCCGGCTTTCCCGCACGGGCCCTGTTCGGATATCACAGCGGGATACGCGCCCAATTGACGGACCGACGCGGGCAATTGGTTGACGATTTCGTCATCCGCCGCCGCGAACAT
>JAADED010000006.1 GCA_013153605.1 Chlorobiota bacterium
TTGAAGAACCAGGATATAAAAGGAAACCTTCTTTGACAAACGGCATTAAAACCGCCAAAACGCGGAAATGGGCTTTTAAAAAGAATGACCGCGGAAAATTCGAGTTTTATCCTTTCGGGTTTGTAAAGATAGGTAAATTTTAATTTTTTATTAATGAAAAGTAGAACTTTTTTAAGTATTTTAGGAACTAGTAATTACGAGGAAGTAACTTATTATTTAGAAGAAAGCGAATTAAATTTGACCACGAAGTTTATCCAAGTCGCGCTCCTTCATTTTTTTCGGGACGAGATAAAAGAAGCTTATATTTTTGTTTCGGAAAAAGCCGAAGAGAGAAATAAAGAAAAATTACTTTCCGAGATAAGAAAACATAATCTCAAAGATATTCCTATACATTTTATTCATTTACCTGAACTGGAAAAGGCCGATGATATTTGGAAAATTTATGAGGCTATTTATCGGGTTTTACCAGAAAACTCCAAACTGGTTTTGGATATTACGCATAGTTTCCGCTATATGCCCATGGTGTTGATTTCTTTACTTAATTATGCCAAGTTTTTAAAAAACATTTCGGTTGAAGGGATCTATTACGGTAATTATGAAAAACGAAATGATGAAGGTAGAGCTCCCGTAAATGATTTAACCGGCTTGGATAAAATTATCGACTGGTCGAATGCGGCAAGGAATGTTTTAAAATTCGGAGATGCGGAGACAATGCGGGAATTAGCCAAAGAAAAATATCGCCCCATCCTGGCCAAGACAAAAGGAAGTGACGAAACAGCAAAATCCATGCGCATCATAAGTGAATTTTATGACTGTACTTTCAAGAATATAAAGTCCAATCGTTTAAAAGAAATTATAAAGAGTAAAGGATTGAAAAGCGCGAAAGAAGCATTGGAAAATTTAAATCAGGCATACGTCCCTTCTTTCTTACCTATTATAAATAAGATTAGACCTCTTTTTGAAAATTGGCAAGAAGGTGATGTGATGAACGGAATTCGAGCGGTCGAAATTTGTATAGATAAGGATTGGATCCCTCAAGGATATACTTTTTTGCAAGAAAGTATGATTAATTTAGGATTGGATCGAATTGGCATTAATTGGCAAGATGAAAAATTTGTTAATAAAAAGATCCGAGGAGAGATAGGAACTATTTTCAGAGTTTTGAACAACGAATTGGAAGAAGAAGTAAATGCGGACTGGTTGGAAGCAATCAAGGAAAGATTTCCCTCGAGATTTTTTGCAATTTTCCGCTCCATCTCGGATATCCGGAACGACATTAATCATGGAGGAATGCGTGAAGCCTCTTTGTCCTCTCCAAAATTAAAAACGAAGCTAGATCAATTTTTAAAGGAAGTCAAAAAATTAGTGGATTAATGCTCCTCAACCACTCCAACCATCCTTCCTCCACCTGGCCGCCGGAGCAATTAAAGGCCGCGCGGGAGCAATTCGGGGAGATTATTGATGAGCCTTTTCCCGTGATAGATCCCGAATGGGATGAAGCGAAAGTGGTGGCTTTGGCAAAGGAAAAAGTAGCGGAATTTATCGCCAAATATGGCAAGGAAATGACCGTCCACATTATGGGCGAAGCTACTTATTGTTTTGCGTTCGTGTCGGAAATGAAGCGCCGGGGGATTTCTTGTGTGGCCAGCACCACGGTGCGGAAAGTAGCGTTTGAAAACGGGGTCAAAAAAAGCATTTTCCGGTTTAAACGTTTTCGGTACTACCGGATCTGAAAAATTTTTGCCAACTTGCGGAATAATCCAAAAATTTTGCTCCATGTTTTTTGATTTCCCTCCCGAGAAAATTTTCAAGCTTAAAGAGCCGGCCAAGATTTCGTCGCTGTTCAACCTCAATATGGAGCTGTTGGAATCGGCATCTCATGAGGATTTGAAATATTTGGCTTCGTTAATCGGGGCGTTGGTCTCGGCCGAATTGGAAGAGAGTGAATTTCCGCCCTTGGACAAGGAGAAGATCGAAGCTCTGGCGGAACAAATCTTTAAAGCCCATCGGAGCGATACGTCCGTAAGTTTGGATGACATCATGCCGGAAGATTTGAGCGACAATGAAAAAGCTTCATGGGCCGTATCTCTGCTATTTCTTTTGCCCGCCGTATTGGCCGAAATGGCTTCGAGCGCCGATCCGGACGAACTCCAAGACCGGCTGAAGGACATCGGCAAGCTTTATGCCGTGCTCTTCCTCTTCGACGACTTGTACGGCACCCGGTTTCACGATTTTATCGATGCGGTGTACGGAGCAAACTCCGAAGCATTCCGGGTGGAGACCTATCGCAACAATTTGATGCGTATTCTGGCGGAACCTCCCCGGCTTTTTAAGGAATAAACCTTCAGACTTTCTCCGGCAAGCGTTTGGCCAAAAATTCGTTCAACCGCGCTTCGAACCGCTCGAGAATGTCATGCCGATCAAAAGGGTAGTGGAGGCGAAGAATCCGGCATTTGTTTTTGAGGTGCCACCGGGCCTCTTCGCTTAAGGTGCGCAAATCGGCCAGGGTCATCAGGGTGGAATATACGTTGAGACCGAAGCGGGTGTTGACGGCCGAAAGTTTGAACAAAATATTTTGAATTTCCTTTATTTTATACACATTTTTCCGGGGCAACGAATATTTGACTTCCGCCACGTACGGCCGGTTTTCATACATAAAAAACAGATCGATTTCGTTGTCGGGCGGATCTAAAGCACCGGCTTTTTTGTCTGGTGGGGCTATTGTGTGCCGTTGCCTTAATTTAATGCCCGTAGAGATAAAATCGGATTTCAATTTCAGCGTTTCCTTCACCCGATAATAGAGATATTCTTCAAACCATTTGGTTTTATGTTGGTCGGTGACAGGCACGCGGTTTTGCATGGCCGATCGAATAAAAGTGTCCCCAATATGGGAATGGTGCGGGAAATTTAATCTTTTTACATCATTAAGTATTTGTTCCACTCCCCATTTTGAGAAAACCAATTCATCTTCATCCATTTCCATTCCGTAAATGGAGAGGTATTCGCGGGTGGAGAGTCGGTAGGTAAACGGGGTCACTTCCGCTGGGCGGTCGTCGAAAATTTCCTTGTAATGATTTTTGTCCACGGGAATATAGAAAAATCGGGCGTTGGTAAACCCGCCGGTTTTGAAATATTCCCTCACCGCCATGGCCATAAGCTTGGTGCCGCCGGTTAAATTGACCAGATATTCGGCATCGCGAGGTAAATGGAGCCGGTCCAATTTTTGACGGGCCAAATAAAATTCGTCTTCTTCTATGAGCGTCTTTACGTATTGGCCTTTGATCATTCCGGCGGTCTCCACAATGTCACGGGTTTTTTTCGCCTCCTCCATTTTTTGGGAGGAGATAAACACATAACGGTGGCCAGGGGATTGATGTTCTTTGATAAACAAATAATTAGGAAGCGTTTGCTGGCTGACAATGGATACAATGTAAGTGGCCATATGGGGGGGTTTATTCAAAAATAAAAAATTTATTATAAAACTACTTTGGGCCGAAAAATATTTTGGAGACAAACGGAAAAGTTGTATATTTGCACCGCCTAAACGATGAGGCACATTTGGGGCCGTAGCTCAGTTGGCTAGAGCGCTTGAATGGCATTCAAGAGGTCGTGGGTTCGAGTCCCATCGGCTCCACTTCTGTCAAAGGCCGCTCATTACCGGAGCGGCTTTTTTTATTGGGGCTTGCGGGCTTGGAGGAATTCTCTTTTGCCGGGCGGTCCCGGAAGTTTGCGCACTTCCAATCCCATTTCTTTCAATGCTTTGCGCACCGCCGATTTGGCCGAGTATGTTACCCATATGCCGCCGGGCTTAAGGGCGCGGATAAACCGGGTCAACACCCCTTTTTCCCACAATTCGGGTTGCACCCGGGGGCTGAATGCGTCGAAAAACACCACGTCCCATTGATCTTTTAGATCCAAATCCCGGAAGTCTTTTTTCCTTTTGATGAGCGTAAAATAAGGGGATATTTCCGCCTCCTGTTCCCACGGCGCTTCGTGCATGGCGATTAAAATGTCCCTACGGGCGGGAAGCAAGTGCCGGACATATTGGTGCATCCGTGAAAGGGGGAGGGGATATTTTTCCAAAGTTTCGAATAGGATTTTTTTCTTGTTCCGTTCGGCCCGTTCCAGGGCCAACAGGGCGTTAAGGCCGGTGCCGAAGCCCGCTTCTCCTATAAATATTTCATTAGCGGAAGGATTTTGTTCGATCCAAGCGTCCAATCCGTGACGGATAAATACATGTTCCGATTCCCGGCGGGCGCCGTGCACGGAGTGATAGGTTTCGTTCCATTCGGGAATTTCCCAGGTATAGCTTCCGTCGGAGGTGGGTTTGAGTTGAAGGCGATAGGGAAATTCATCCACCATTTTTTTGAACAAATTTAATGAAAAACAACACGCTTCCTCTTTGTTTCCCGCTTGCAGAGGGCGGTCTTCGTTTGGAAAAAAGCGGGCTTTTGACTAAATTTGTTAAGCCAAAACAGACGGTTATGAAAGATGCCCTGGATGATTTGAAGATTACCCTGGTCGAAGAATCCCGATTACCTCAAGTCGATTTGCTCCATCTTACCTTCGGCACCGTTTTTTCCGATCACATGTTTATCGCCGATTATATCGACGGCCGGTGGCAAACGCCCGAAATCCGTCCTTACGGTCCCATCGAATTGTATCCGGGAGCCAAAGTGTTTCATTACGGGCAAGCGGTTTTTGAAGGCATGAAAGCATTTAAAGACGAAGAGGGCCGGGTATTTCTGTTTCGTCCCGATAAAAATTTCGAAAGGATCAACCGGTCGGCTTGGCGCTTGGCCATGCCGCCCATTCCCGAAGAGTTTTTCATGGGGGGAATCAAAAAACTGATCGAACTGGATAAAGACTGGATTCCCGACGGTGAGGGGGCGTCCCTATACATTCGTCCCGTATATATTGCCATCGACAACCAAATTGCCGCCAACGCATCGCGCAATTACCGCTTTATGATTATGACTTCGCCGGCTCAAAAATATTTTTCGGGCGAGGTGAAGGTAAAAATCGAACAGCATTACAGCCGTGCCTGTGCGGGAGGGGTGGGCTTTGCCAAAGCGGCGGGCAATTATGCCGCCCAATTCATGCCCACCATGGAAGCGGCCAAGGAAGGATACACCCAATTGATTTGGACCGACAGCAAAACCCACCAATTGGTGGAAGAGTCCGGAGCCATGAACGTGTTCTTCCGCATAGGCGATGAAATTTGCACCCCCGAGCTTACCGACAGCATTTTGCCGGGCGTCACGCGCGACAGCCTTCTGACCCTGGGACGCGATCAGGGGCTGAACATGGTGGAACGAAAAATCACGGTGGACGAGTTGGTGGACGCCGCGGAATCGGGCGAGCTGAAGGAAATCTTCGGAGCCGGCACGGCGGTGACGGTACTTCCCATCAAAGGATTCGGATATAAGGACAAATACTACCCCATGCCCGAATTGGACAATCCCATTGCGGGCATCCTCAAACAAATGCTTTTGGACATCCAATATAACCGCGCTCCCGACCCGT
Source organism: Chlorobiota bacterium (assembly GCA_013153605.1). Taxonomy (GTDB): domain Bacteria; phylum Bacteroidota; class Bacteroidia; order Flavobacteriales; family Flavobacteriaceae; genus JAADED01. The sequence continues at coordinate 5,527 of JAADED010000006.1, forward strand.
ACGGATGGCGAGTGAGGGTGTTATGAAAAATCTCAAGTAGTGAAAAAATAATCCCCCTCGATTTCGGAGGGGGATTTTTGTAAAAAAGAATTTTCACTTCACCTGTTTCCCGTCGGGTACGGGTTCGTCGGGGGAGATGAATACGGGCTTTCCTTCGGCGTTTTCGGTCATCAGAAGCATGCCTTCGCTGAGTACGCCCCGCAACTTTACGGGTTTGAGATTGGCCAGGTAAACGACCTTTTGACCCGGCAGGTCTTCGGGCTTGTAATGCTCGGCAATGCCCGCCACGACGGTTTTGGGTCCCGCGCCGGTGTCGAGGGTGAGTTTGAGCAATTTTTTGGCTTTGGGAATGCGTTCGGCTTCCCGGATGGTGGCCGTTCGGATGTCGAGCTTGCCGAAGGTTTCGATGTCGGTTTGCTCCTTGAGCGGGGCGGTGTCGGAGCCGGATTGGGCTTTTTTGGCCCGGTGCAACTTGTCGATTTGGCGTCGGATAGCTTCGTCATCGATTTTTTCGAACAGCAATTCCGGTTTTCCGATTTGACGGCCGGCGGGAATCAGCGGTTCGGCTTCGGCCACCCGGTCCCATTTTATTTGCTCATCCAGGCGGAGCATTTTCTTCATTTTTTCGGCGGTAAAGGGGAGGAAGACTTCGCCCAATGCGGCCAGGGCCGCCGCAATTTGGTTGGCTGTAAACATCACCGCACGCACCCGGTCGGGATCGGTTTTGATTTTTTTCCACGGCTCTTCTTCGGCCAGGTATTTATTGCCCAGTTGGGCCAGCTTCATGTATGAGGCCAGCGCGTCGCGGAAGCGGAATTTCTCGATCAGCTCCCCGATGCGGCCGGGATAGGCACGGATTTCTTCCAAAACCTCGCGATCGCGGTCCGTGAGGGTGCCGGGTTCGGGAATGCGGCCGTCATAATATTTGTTGGTCAATACCATCACCCGGTTAAAAAAGTTCCCCAAATTGCCCACCAATTCGGTGTTGTTGCGGGTTTGGAAATCTTTCCACGTAAAATCGTTGTCTTTGGTTTCGGGGGCGATGGCCGTGAGCACGTAGCGCAGGACATCCTGTTTGCCGGGAAAATCTTCGAGGTATTCGTGCAACCATACCGCCCAATTGCGGGAAGTGGAAATCTTGTCGCCTTCCAAATTCAGGAATTCGTTGGCCGGCACGTTATCGGGCAGGATGTAATCGCCGTGAGCCATGAGCATGGCCGGGAAAATGATGGTGTGGAAAACGATATTGTCTTTTCCGATAAAATGGACCAGCTTGGTGCTGTCGTCTTTCCAATAGGGCTTCCAATCTTTGCCCGTTTTTTGGGCCCATTCTTTGGTGGAGGAAATATACCCGATGGGGGCGTCGAACCATACGTAAAGGACTTTTCCTTCAGCCCCTTCCAGGGGTACGGGCACGCCCCAATCCAAATCGCGGGTGACGGCCCGGGGACGCAAGCCTTCGTCCAACCATGATTTCACTTGTCCCAGCACATTGGGTTTCCAATCGTCCTTATGTTCTTCCAAAATCCATTTGCGGAGCTTGTCTTCGTATTTATCGAGGGGCAAATACCAGTGCTTGGTTTTTTTCAGAACCGGCCGGGTGCCGGTGAGTGTGGATACGGGATTGATCAGCTCGGTGGGGCTGAGGGACGTGCCGCATTTTTCGCATTGATCGCCGTAAGCCTCTTCGTACCCGCATTTGGGACAGGTGCCTTTCACAAACCGGTCGGCCAGGAATTGTCCGGCTTGTTCGTCGTAGAGCTGTTCGGTTTCCTTTTCGATAAGTTCGCCTTTGTCGTACAACTTTTTAAAAAAATCCGCCGCCGTGCGGTGGTGCAACGGCAGGGAAGTGCGGCTATAATTGTCGAACGATATGCCGAAATCTTCGAAAGATTTTTTGATGAGGCGGTGGTAATGATCCACAATTTCCTTCGGCGATTTGCCTTCCTTCTTGGCGCGGATGGTAATGGGCACGCCGTGCTCGTCGGAGCCGCAAATATAGATGGCGTCCCGTCCTTTGGCGCGTTGGTAGCGGGCATAGATATCGGCGGGAATATATACGCCGGCCAGGTGGCCGATATGCACGGGGCCGTTAGTGTAGGGGAGGGCGGCCGTGATCAGGTAACGCTCTTTTTTCATGGATGGCGACTTGGTTTTCGTAAATCACAAAGTTATGAAAATCCCCGCCCATTGTCAGCGGTTTCGGGCGGAGTTCGGCGATTTATTTTAACTTTGCAAGTCAACCGGCGCCGGTTTCGCATGAATATTCGCAAGCTCAAATCCCGATTATACACCATTATTTTCGAAGCCGATACGTTCGGCGGCAAATTGTTCGACATTATCTTATTGATCCTCATCGTTATCAGCGTGTTGACGGTGATTTTGGAAACCGTGCCGCCCCTTCAGGCCAAATACGGCGATGTGTTTAACCTCATCGAGTGGGTGATCACCATCTTGTTCAGCATCGAGTATTTGTTGCGCGTATGGGTGAGCAAAAATCCCAAAGCATACATTTTCAGCTTTTTCGGAATTATCGATTTCCTCTCCGCCATACCCAAATATTTATCTTATTTCGTGGCCGGTTCCCAATTGCTCATCGCCTTGCGAGCTTTGCGGTTATTGAGAATTTTCAAAATTTTGAAGCTCTCCCCCTTTATGGGCGAGGCCCAGCGCCTTACGCGCGCATTGAAGGCCAGCCGTCATAAGATTATGGTATTTCTGTTGGCCGTGATTATTCTCACGGTCATACTGGGCACCATCATGTATTTGGTGGAATACGGCGCCGGAAGCGGGTTCGACAGCATCCCCAAAAGCATTTATTGGGCCATCGTGACCCTTACGACGGTGGGTTACGGCGACATCGCTCCCGTCACGCCATTGGGTCAATTTATCGCCTCGCTCATTATGATTTTGGGTTACGGCATCATTGCGGTGCCCACGGGCATCGTCACCACCGAGATGACACGCGATCTCAAGGTGCATACCAATACCCAAGTATGCCCTTATTGTCATGAAGATACCCATGTGGACGGCGCCGTCTATTGTCACCGGTGCGGCAATCTTTTGAATCCCGACGATGAATAAAGAAATATGGTGGACCGACTGGGGCCTTACGCCTTATCCCGAAGCGTTGAGGCGCCAGCACGTGTTATTCGATCGCATCAAGCAAATCAAAATTCTCAACCGGCGGGACGGCGGGCGGCGGATAACGCCCAACTACTTCGTGTTCACCTCCCATCCGCATGTCTATACTTTGGGCAAGAGCGGTAAGGAAGAACATCTATTGCTCCCTCCCGGCCTGTTGGAAGCCAAGGGCATTGCTTTTTACCGAACCGACCGGGGCGGCGACATCACTTACCACGGACCGGGACAAATCGTAGGCTATCCCGTTATCGACTTGGACAATTTCGGCCTGGATATTATCGGCTACATTCGCGCATTGGAAGAGGTGATCATCCGTGTGCTGGCCCGGTGGGGATTGCGCGGCGAGCGAAGTCCGGGAGAAACGGGCGTGTGGCTGGATGCCGGAACCGAGCGGGCTCGTAAAATTTGTGCCATAGGCGTGCGCACCAGCCGGTGGATCACCATGCACGGATTCGCGCTCAACGTCACCACCGACCTGTCGTATTTCGACCATATCATCCCGTGCGGCATCCGCGGCAAAGCGGTGGCTTCCATGCATACGGAGCTGGGTTACGACCCCGGCGAGGAGGCGGTCAAGCAAGCGGTGTTGGAAGAATTCGCCCGCGTATTCGGAGCGCGAATGATTGCCGTCGAGAGATTGGAATAATTCCTGGCGACACGGCAAAATAAAATGTAAATTTGCATCCTCTCAATGTGAAATGCCATGGAAATCAAAAAAGCCGAATTTGTCGCCAGCAATACCGACGTGGACAAATTGCCCAAAGAACCTTTGCCCGAATATGCCTTTATCGGACGCTCCAATGTGGGTAAATCGTCGTTGATCAACATGCTGACGGGGCGTAAAAATCTGGCCAAAACCTCCTCCACGCCCGGGAAAACTCAGGTGATCAATCATTTCAAAATCAACGACAACTGGTTCCTCACCGATTTGCCGGGTTACGGCTATGCCCGCACTTCCAAATCCAAGCGGCGCGATTTTCAAAAAATGATTAAGGATTATTTGCTCAATCGCAAAAATCTGGTCAACGTATTCGTGCTTGTGGATTCCCGATTGGAACCCCAAAAGATCGATTTGGAATTTATGGAGTGGCTGGGACGGCACAAAATTCCTTTTTCCATCGTGTTTACCAAATTGGACAAATTATCCTCCAATCAAATAGCCAAAAACGTGCGGCGTTACCAACGCAAGATGCTGGAGAAATGGGAGAGCATGCCCAAGAGTTTCAAAACCTCATCGGTAACGGGCACCGGCCGCAAGGAAATGTTGGATTATATCGAAAAACTCAACGAATTGGTTCGCGATAAGCTCTAATACCAATCGCCCGGAATGTTGTCGTCGTAATCGTCGAATTCGTCGAAGGGGTTTCGCAAATCGTCGAAGCCGGGTTCGTCGAAGGGTTGATCGTGAAGGATTTCAAAATTCACTTCGGGCGGACTTTCGGGTAAAGGTCCGTGGGCATACACCAGGCGGGGATAGGTTTGTCCCGTAACTTCTTCGGCTTCGCCCATGAGTTCCACCAGAAAATGCCACATGTTCATAAAATCGTACACATAGGCCAGTCTCGGGTTTTCGGGATTGAGCACTTCACCCACCGATACGCGTTCCATGCTCACGCTCTCGTCATCCATGGGAAAGAGGGGGATTTCGTCCAACATTTCGAAATCGTCGTTCACCAAATAAAAGGATGCCATTTCGTTGCCCGGCAATCCGAAGGATTGCATGATGGCATTATGCAAATCTTCCAGCGTCATGTCTTCGGGAATTTCGATATCGCGAAACACGGGTTTGTCGCGGGTGAGCAAGTGGATGCGCAATTGGCGGACCATGGGAATACTTTTTTTCAAAATTAGCAATAAAACCCCAAACGGGCTATCCGAAAAATTTACGAATCAGGTTGAGTTTGGTTTTCGAATAAGGCGGATAGCGGAGGGGGATGTCGAACAGAGTGGTTTTGTGCGCGACGGTGCGCGGGTGGGTGAAGGCTTCGAAAGTATGGCGCCCGTGATAATGGCCCGTTCCGCTGGTGCGTATGCCGCCGAAAGGAAGGCGGGGCGAAGCGATTTGAATGAGGGTGTCGTTTACGGCTCCCGTCCCCGACCGGTGGCGCCGGAATAAGCGGCGGGCTTCTTTTATGTCTTCTCCGAAATAGTATAAAGCCAAGGGATAAGGATTGCGGTCGATCACGGCATCCCGTTCTTCGGCGGTTCGGTAGGTAATGACGGGTAAAAGGGGGCCGAAAATTTCTTCTCGCATCAGGGGATGGTCGGGCGGGGGAGTATCGGTGACGGTGGGTTCGAAATAGAGGGTTTGCCGGTCCCGCCGTCCGCCGCGAAGGATGCGGACGCCGTTCAGGTAGCTTTCCAACCGGTCGAAATGGCGGGCCGATACGATCCGGGCGTAAGAATCGGGACCTTCGAAAGACCGGAAGGCGCGGTCCAAAGCTTCGACCAAGGCTTCTTTCACCGACTCGTGGACCAGCACGTAATCGGGCGCGATGCACGTTTGGCCGGCATTCATCCATTTGCCCCACGCGATGCGGCGGGCCGCAAGCTCGATCCGGGCCGAGGGATCCACCACCGCCGGACTTTTACCGCCCAATTCCAGAAGGACGGGCGTTAAATTTTCGGCCGCCGCTTTCATCACTTCCTTGCCCGTGGCGGGACTGCCTGTAAAAAAGATGAAATCGAACGGAAGAGCGGCCAATCGGCGGGATACGTCGGCTTCGCCGGTAATGACCGCCACATGTTCGGGCGGGTAAATTTCGGAAATCAGTTCTTCTATCGCTTTTGCGGTAGCGGGCGCATGTTCCGAGGGTTTGAGCACCACCGTGTTTCCCGCCGCAATGGCCCCGATAAGGGGAGCCATCAACAGATGAAAAGGGTAATTCCATGGGGCAAAAACGAGCACGTTCCCTCTCGGGATACGTTCCACCCGGTAGGTGGAAAAGAAATGGGCGAGAGACATCACCCCTTTTCGGGGGCGCATCCAACGGCGGAGGCGGCTGAGGGTGTAATCCAATTCTTCTTTGACAAAACCCGTTTCCGAGATAAAGGATTCGGTTACCGGTTTGCCCAAATCGGCTCGGAGGGCGCGATGGACCTCATCTTCGTGTTTTTCCAAAGCTTCGCGCAATCGCAAAAGAGCATCGCGCCGAAAGTCATAAGGCAAAGTATGCCCTTGAAAGAAGTAGCGCCGCTGGATCTCGAGAAGGGCTTCCGGTCGGGAGGCAAAGGAAGTCATTTTGTTCGATTTTTTCGAGGCGTAAGCACGGCCGCCCGGATGCGGGTGCTTTTATCTTTCATAAAGGTCCATATTCCGGCGATTCTTCCTCCGAATGCATCGATGCCGATATAGTCGCCGAAGAAGACGGAAGGGTGGGGCAAGAAAGGGGCGGGATCCAAATAGCGGCCTTTCCACCGCTTGGTGCGGGGATTCCATATCGAGAGTTTGGTTTCGGTCCAATTGCCCTCCGTACGCGACCGGTCGTAATGGAGCACGAACAGCCGCTCCGATTCGGCATCCCATGCCGCGGCGGGAAAAAATTGGTCTCTCCCTTGATGGGGCAATCGGAAGGGGCCCTCCCAGGAGCGACCCCGGTCGTCGGAGACCAGTATTTTGATCATAGCCGCCTCGGATTTATCGCCGAAAATCACGTAAAACCGCCCGCGGTCGTCGCCTAAAAATACGGGCAATCCGTTGGCACGATACAATCCGGGAATGTCGAAATTCCATCCCGCTTCCTGGTCGGCTATGGGGCGGTCGGTATGCCAGGTGCGGCCGCCGTCGAGGGAATAGTCGAACCAAATCCGGCGGTCGAACGCCCAGACGACGTAAATATTTCCTTCGTCGTCGAAAAGGGGCACCCCGCCTTCCACGGTAAAGTCGTCGTCGGCACAATCGCCGTCGCGGTCGTTGATGCGTAGGGGGTCGGTCCAGGTCAAACCCCGATCGTCGGAAAAGGAAACGAGAAGGCGCGATTTATGGGCCGGATTCTTGCTTCCGTACTTGTCGAATTCGGTCCATACCAGGGCTATGCGTCCCGTGCGGGGATCCACGGCCGCCCAGGGCTTGTCCTGATGTTTACGCCCGTTTTTGCCCACCAACACGCCGGGACTCCAGGTGCGGCCCCCGTCGTCGGAATGTTGGACCACGATGCCTTCCAGCCACCGGCTCGGAGGATTGCCCGCGGCCAAATGAAAGTAATAGATTCTCCCTCCCGGGTCCGATACGATCACCGGATCGCCGTACACCCCGAAAGGCGATTCCAGCCGACGGTGGAGCCAGGTGCG
>JAADED010000060.1 GCA_013153605.1 Chlorobiota bacterium
AGACGGGCCTCAAAAGCGAGGTTTTCCTCGAAGTCTTTAACGGCTTGCAACTCGACGCGGCGGAGACCAGAAAAATTGTCCATACGCCCACCGGATATTCGGTGGAACATTTCTCTCAATTGCCGGGTTATATCACCTTGGGATGGCGGTGGGAATATTAAACAAATCGAAAAATGAAAGATATCGAAACGGCGTTTTTTAAGTTACAAACAAATTCTTGTGCATTGAAAAGCCTTGGTTTTACAAATTTTTAAGAATCCGAATAATTCCGACCCCTTGACCCGTATTCACTTTATTATTACATTTGAATAAATTTTAACAACCCGAATCCCGCGCCATGAAAAAGTTCACCTTCTTGCTTTTGCTTTTAATGGGAGCGGCGGTCTTCTTTCAATGCAAGAAAGACGCCGATACGGAGGCCAAGCCTTCGTTGATCGTCAAAGACAAATTGCTCCCCCATCAAGTCACGGGGCAAAACATTTCGGATTATGCCGTGGTGGATGCCAAGGACGGAAAAATCATCCTTTTTCGGGTTAAAAATGCGGATGATTTCAAGTATGTGCTCCACCTGATTCCCGCCGATGAAACCCAAAGGGCCAAATTGGAGCAACTCGCCGACCGATTAAACGGCGAACCCTTTTCGTTTGAATATGCCCTGGACCATTTGATTCTCTACACGGGGCATGAAAGTTTTCTTTTGGTGCCCGACAACCGCGACGGCCGCGCCTATATGCAAAACCCCCGAAGCGATTTTGCCGACACCATCCTCCTCCTCCAATCGGGCTTTATGAAAAATTTCAAGGTCCCGAAAGCCGAAGTCGAAAAAGACGGATGGGCCGATATGAAGGTCAACGACATTATTCGTCGCTGGGCCCGACAAAAAGATCACTCGTAATTTTTTCGACCGATTCCGGCGCCCGTTTTCCTCAAAGGGTTGAATCGAATCTCGGGAGAGGCCTCGTTGCGAAAAAGAGGAAAGTAAAGACTCCTCCCGGCATATAAAAAAGCCGCCCCGAAAGGCGGCCCCAAAAAGAAACGCAACCAAACCCTGAGAAGCGGACGAAGCAAGGGTAAGGAACGGAAAACACGTTTCAAAAATAGCTCCTCCCCTCGCTTTGCACAACCGCCATGCCATCAAAAAGCCTCCCGAACGGACCAACGGCCCGTCCGGGCGGACGAACGGCACGAAAGGACGGGTTTACTCCTTCACCCGTTCGATATACTCGCCCGTTTCGGTATTGACCTTGACCTTGTCGCCCTCGTTGATAAAGAGAGGCACCTTGATCACGGCCCCCGTTTCGAGCGTAGCGGGCTTGGTGGCGTTGGTGGCGGTATTTCCCTTTACGCCGGGTTCGGTATGGGTGACTTCCAACACCACGCTGGCCGGCATCTCCACCGTCAAAGGCGTGTTGTTGTCGGTTTGGATGAGGATGGTCACCGTTTCCCCTTCCTTCAGGAATTGGGGGTTGTCGATGGCTTTGGCCGGCAATTGGATTTGGTCGAAGGTTTCTTCGTCCATAAAGTGGTAATACTCGCCGTCGTTGTAGAGGTATTGGAATTTGCGGGTTTCCACCCGCACGTCGTCGATTTTGTGTCCCGCCGGGATGGTGAGGTCCAGCACCTTGCCCGTGGTGAGGCTTTTGATTTTGGTGCGCACGAATGCGGGACCCTTGCCCGGCTTCACATGGAGGAAATCGATAATCTTGTACGTATCGTTGTTGTGCCGGATGCACATGCCTTTTCGAATGTCCGATGTGGTTGCCATAATTTATATTTTATTGTTTTTCTCTTCGGTAATGAATTTACCTCGCACAATGCCTTTGGTGGAATTGCGGATAAAGTCGATGATCATGTCCCGCTCTTTGGAAACGGGCATTTCTTTTTCGATATATTCCAGCGCTTGGCCGATGTTCATGCCGCTGAGGTAGAGGATGCGGTAGATATCCTGAATTTCGCGAATTTTTTCGTCCGTAAATCCGCGGCGCCGCAATCCGATGGAGTTCACCCCCACATATTGGAGCGGCTCTTTGGCCACCCGCACGAAGGGGGGAATGTCTTTCCGCACCAGCGACCCGCCCGACACCATCACGTGGGGCCCGATTTTGACAAATTGTTGCACGGCCGCCAATCCGCCTATGATGGTCCATTCGCCCACTTCCACATGTCCGGCCAGGGCCACGTTGTTTACGATAATGGCGTGGTCCTTGACGATGCAATCGTGGGCCACGTGCGCATTGGCCATCAACAGCACGTTGTTGCCCACCACCGTTTTGCCGCTGGCTTTGGTGCCCCGGTTGACGGTAACGTTTTCGCGCACGGTCACGTTATCGCCCAAGATGGCCAGCGTATATTCGCCTTCGAATTTCAGGTCTTGGGGAATGGCTCCGATCACGGCGCCCGGAAAGATGCGTCCGTTCTTCCCTATGCGGGAACCCGCATATATGGTGGCATTGGGCCCTATGACGGTGTTGTCGCCTATGACCGTGTCTTTATCGATGTAGCTGAACGGATGGACTACCACGTTTTCGCCCAATTGGGCTTCGGGATGAATGTATGCGAGAGGTGAATGCATGCCGCGCCGGATTATTTGTCGAGTGCGAGTTTGTCTTTATGCACGATTTGTGCCACCATTTCGGCTTCGGCCACCAATTTGTTGTTGGCGTACGCGTAAGCCTGCATCCGGCAAATGCCGCGCCGGATGGGTTCGAGCAATTCCGCCTTCATGATCAGGGTGTCGCCCGGATGTACCTTGCGTTTGAATTTTACGTTGTTCATCTTCAAAAAATAGGTAAGGTAATTTTCCGGGTCTTCCACCGTTTCCATCACCAGGATACCCCCCGTTTGAGCCATGGCTTCCAGCAACAGCACGCCCGGCATTACGGGCTCCAGCGGGAAGTGGCCCTGAAAATAGGGTTCGTTGAACGTAACGTTCTTGACTCCGATCACGTATTTGTCCGTGAGTTCGAAAATTTTATCCACCAAAAGGAACGGATACCGGTGGGGCAATCGCTTGCGTATGTCGATCAGATCGTAAAGAGGCGGTTCGTTAAGATTGATGTCGGGTACGTTGTCCCGTTTTTCTTTCTTGATGATCTTGCGCAATTTTTTGGCAAAAGCCGTATTGATGCGATGACCCGGTTTGTTGGCGATGATTTTTCCGCGGATTTTGGTGCCCACCAGGGTGAGGTCGCCGATGATGTCCAGCAATTTGTGGCGGGCCGCTTCGTTGGGCCATCGCAAAGAGAGGTTGTTCAAAATCCCGTTGGGCTTTACGCTGATATCGTCGCGGCCGAACGCCTTTTTGAGCAATTCCATGGTGGAGGGGTCGATTTCTTTGTCCACGAAGACGATGGCATTGTTGAGATTACCCCCTTTAATCAACCCGCTTCGCAAGAGCATTTCCAATTCATGAAGGAAGCTGAAGGTGCGCGCTCCCGCAATTTGCTCTTTGAATTCCGACAAATCGCGCAAGTAAGCGTTTTGGGTGCCCAACACTTTGGTGCCGAAATCCACCATACACGTTACCTGAAATTTGTCCGAAGGCATGAGGATGATTTCGCTACCCGTGTCGGGATCCACGTAAGAGATATTTTGCTTGACGATGTATTCTTCGCGTTCGGCGTTTTGTTCCGTGATGCCGGCTTCTTCGATCATTTCCACAAACGGCATGGCCGACCCGTCCACGATGGGCACTTCCGACGCGTCCAGTTCGATGATCACGTTATCCAGGTCCATGCCCGTGATGGCGGCCAGGATGTGCTCCACCGTATGCACGCGGACCCCGTTTTTTTCAAGGGTGGTGCCTCTGACCGTGTCGGACACGTAATCGGCCGATGCTTCGATTTCGGGTTTGCCTTCCAAATCGGTGCGCACGAACACGATGCCCTGGTTGGGGAGGGCGGGCACCAGGCGCATGGTCACCTTCTTGCCCGTATGCAATCCCACGTCCGTGATCGAAACCGGCTTGACAATGGTTTTCTGTTTGGCCATGCTGATTGTGCTTTACTTTTTTAAAATGCTTTTAAGGTCTTTGATATCCTGATAGAGTTCCGGTAATTTCTTAAAGAGGATGAACATTTTGCGGAATTGATCGGCCGGCACGGCGGGTGCTCCGATCAGCACTTCGTTGTCCTTCACATTGCGGGTGATGCCCGTTTTGGCTCCCACCTTCACATTGTTGCCGATCCGCAAATGGCCGGCCACCCCCGACTGGCCGCCGAACTGGCAATTGCGACCGATTTTGGACGAGCCCGAAATACCCGATTGGGCGGCAATGACGGTGTTTTCGCCTATTTCCACGTTGTGGCCCACTTGGATCTGGTTGTCCAACTTGACGCCCGAGCGGATGACGGTGGACCCCAAGGTGGCGCGGTCGATGGTGGTGTTGGCCCCGATTTCCACGTTATCCTCGATAATCACGTTACCGATTTGGGGAATTTTTTTGTAATCCGTACCGTTGGGCGCAAAGCCGAATCCGTCCGATCCGATGACCGCCCCCGAATGGATGATGCAATTGGCCCCGATCCGACAATCGTGATAAACGCGCACGCCGGGATAGAGCACCGTATTGTCCCCGATTTTGACGTTGGGACCCACATATACTTGCGGATATATCTTGACGTTATTGCCGATTTCGGCCTGTTCGTCGATGTAAGAAAATGCGCCCACATACACGTGCTTGCCGATTCGGGCCGAAGGGTGGATAAACGAAGGTTGCTCGATGCCCGAGCGGTGATGCGAATGGCCGTTGTACCACTCCAACAGGTCGGTAAACGCGCTGTAGGGGTCGTCCACCTTGATGAGCACGGCTTTCACCGGCTTTTCGGGAACGAATTGCTTGCTCACCACAATGGCCGATGCACCGGTTTTATATACGTAAGGCGTATATCGCGGGTTGGCCAGAAAGGTGATGGACCCTTCACCCGCTTCTTCGATTTTGGCAAGGTCGTAGATGGGCACGTCGCCGGGGCCCACCAATTCCCCGCCCAACAAGTCCGCTATTTTTTTTGTGGTAACTTTCATTTTGTGCAAATGTATAAAATTTACAAGTTTTTAGGATAGATAAGATAATATTTGCGCACCTTGCGTGACAATGCGCGGATGTATAAATGGTCGGTGAGTTCGGAAAATTCCCGGAGCCCTCCGTCTTTGGTACGTATGATAATGGGATGATGCCGGGGATCGTAGGCTGTATGGCTGATTTCTCCCGCCAACACCAGGTAATCCGTTTCTTCCTCCGTTAATTCCAATGCCCGCCGCGTACGTTCCCGCACCCGGGCCATGTATGCTTCGTCGAACGGCTCTTTGGACAATTCGATTTGCATGGGCCGGCGTTTGACGATGGTACGGGAAAGGAAAGACAACACCTTGTCGGGATGGGCGGTCCACTTTTTGAGATGAATCAGAATGTCGGCATCGGTGAGGCGGGTGAAACGGCGCACCGCCCCCGGGTCGAAAGGTGCCGAATCGCGATCGAAGAAATAACCCAAATCGTCGTCCAAATACATGGGATGTCCGAGTTGACGTATCCTTTTGGCTCGCCGCAAAGTTTGTTCCAAAACCTTCTCGAACATCAAGGATGTTTTGTGCAAATACACTTGCCAATACATAAAACGGCGCGAAAAAATGAATTTTTCCACCGAATACAAGCCTTTTTCGTCCACGGTGAGGCGGTTATCGGCCACGTTCATCATTTCGATCAAGCGTCCCGCATTGATACGCCCTTCCACCACGCCGGTAAAAAAGCTGTCGCGCTGGAGGTAATCCAAGCGGTCGGTATCCAATTGGCTGCTGATCAGATCGTGGAGAAATTGTTTGGGATGCCGGTTGCGGAAGAGGCTGATGGCCAACTCCAGTCGCCCGTCCGTTTCCTCGTTCAAATAATCCATCAACACGGCCGAAATTTGCTCGTGATCGGTATGGCGGATGATGGCGTATTCCAAGGCATGGGAAAAAGGGCCGTGACCGATGTCGTGAAGGAGGATGGCCGCCAGAGCGGCTTCTTTTTCGGCTTCGTCGATGCGTATGCCCTTGCTTCGAAGCACTTCGACGGCCCGGTGCATCAAGTGCATGGCGCCCAACGCATGTTGCCACCGCGTATGGTGCGCCCCCGGAAAAACCAAATACGACAATCCCATCTGGGTGATGTAGCGCAATCGCTGAAAAAAAGGGTGTTCGATGAGCTCCCGAATCAAAGGGTGCGCCACCGTAATAAACCCGTGGACGGGGTCGTTTATAATTTTGTAATTTACGCTCAAATGCGCTACCTTTTTACAAAGGTACGGATTTAGCCAAATCGCAAACCATGAAAGACAAAGCATATCGCATATTGTGGGTGGACGACGAAATCGATTTGCTCAAACCCCACCTGATTTTTTTGGAAAATAAAGGTTACCGAGTGGACACATGCCGCCATGCCACCGAAGCCCTGGACCGCATCCGGCAAGGAAATTACGACGTGATCCTTTTGGACGAACAAATGCCGGGCATCCAGGGATTGGAATTGCTGGGCGAAATCAAAAAGCTGGATCCTTCGCTCCCGGTGGTGATGGTGACCAAAAGCGAGGAAGAAAACATCATGGAAGAAGCCATAGGCAAGGAGATTTCGGATTATATCATCAAACCGGTTAATCCCAATGAAATCATCCTGAGTCTGAAAAAGATTTTTCAAAAAAAACAATTGGTCACCGAACAAGCCACCCGAAGCTATCAGCGCGAATTCGGCAAAATCGCCATGGACATCTCCCTGATCGACGATGCTTATTCGTGGGCGGCGCTTTATAAAAAATTAAGCTATTGGTCCATCAAAATGGACGAAATCGACGACGAGCAAATGCTGGAAATCCTCGACGGACAGATCGCCGAAGCCAACCGGCGCTTCTTCAAATTCATTAAAGACCAATACGCCGACTGGCTACACGACGGATCCGAAGCTCCGGTATTGAGCCATACTTTGTTGGAAAAATATTTCTTGCCCCGTGCCGGCGGAAAATCGCTCCTGGTGGTGATCGACAATTTCCGCTACGACCACTGGCTGGCCATCCGCCCCTTGCTGGAAGAAATTTCGTCCCGTCCCGAGGAGCAAACCTACTACAGCATCCTTCCCACCGCCACCCAATATGCGCGCAACGCCCTGTTTGCGGGTCTCATGCCGGCCGATATCAAACGCCACTATCCTTCATATTGGAAAGACGACAACGAAAGCGGCGGCAAAAACCTCCATGAAGAGGCCCTGTTCAACGCTTTTCTGGCTCGCAAAAAGGTGCCGTTGGACGTAAAATTTTTTAAAATCCTCAATCCCTCCTTTGCCGAACGCACGGCCAAGCAAATCCGCAATCTACGAAACCGGGACTTGATTGTGGTGGTGTATAACTTCGTGGATATGGTTTCCCATGCCAAAACGGAGATGGACCTTATTAAGGAATTGGCTCCCAACGACAAGGCCTACCGGGCATTGATCCGCACCTGGTTCGAGAATTCCACCCTGCTGGACATTATCCGCATCGGAGCCGACCAGGGGCGACGCATTTTCATCACCACCGACCACGGGAGCATCAACGTGAAGCGCCCCACCAAAGTCATAGCCGACCGGGAAACCAGCCTCAACCTTCGCTACAAAGTGGGCCGCAGCCTCACCTACGACGAAAAACACGTGTTGGCATGCAAACGGCCGGAAAAATTCAAATTGCCCGCTCCTTACATGAACAGCACCTATATTTTCGCCAAAGAGGATTACTTTTTCGTGTATCCCAACAATTACAATTACTACGTAAAATATTTCGAGAATACCTACCAGCACGGCGGGGTGTCGCTCCAGGAAATGATCGTGCCGTTCGTGACGTTGGATTAACTTTGGGCTTCGGCGGGCAACAGGTCCACATACCAAAAACCCGTTTGCCAGGGTTTGGGCGGTCCGAAACCGCTTTTTTTCCGGGTATCGCGGGGCGCATATTCGCGATAGACTTTTTCTCCCTTTTCAAAAAGCACCGGCCGGTCGAACCAGGGTGCATGAAACACGAAGGTGTGAAATTCGCCGTTCTCCCCGCACCAATCCACGTCGGAGGGGAGGTCGCACAAAAAACGGCGGTCGAAAAGGCGTCCCGCATAACTCTCGTCCAAATACCGGGCGGAAACGGTTACTACCACCGCTTCCACTTCGTCGTCGATCATTTCCATGGCCAACTCGCGGGTATCGGCTCCCCACAAGGGGAATTCGGCCTTCATGCCGGCTTTGGCCATTTGCGCTTCCCGGTAAGCTTTGAGGTCTTCCAAAAAAATGTCGCCGAAAAATCCGGTGGTAAAGCCTTCGGCTTTGAGCTTTTCCAACGTACGGGCCATGGTCCGGTTGTATTCGTCCATGGACACTTCGGCGGGCAACGGAATTTGAAGCAACGGAATACCCGCGGCCCGGGCCTGGGCTTCGAGCAACTCCGTACGCAATCCGTGCATGGACACCCGTCCGTAATCGCGATTGACGGTGGTGAGGAGCAAATCGGGACGGATACCCCGGTTCAGCAATTTACCCAAAGCGTAGGCCGAGTCCTTGCCGGAACTCCAGCTCAAAAACGTTTTTCCCATTTGCAAAGCGAATATAAGGAAAAGCCGCCCCCGGAGGAGCGGCCCTTCGCAATGAACGAAAAGTTTTAATCCAAATCGAACTTGATGCCTTGTGCCAACGGCAATTCGGTGCTGTAATTGACCGTGGATGTCTGGCGACGCATGTAGGCCTTCCATGCATCCGAACCCGACTCGCGGCCGCCGCCGGTGTCTTTTTCGCCGCCGAATGCCCCTCCGATTTCGGCTCCCGACGTACCGGTATTCACGTTGGCAATACCGCAATCGGAACCTACGGCCGAATAGAAGAGCTCGGCTTCGCGAAGGTTATCCGTAAATATGGCCGACGACAATCCTTGCGGCACCGCATTGTTGAGCTCGATGGCGTTCATTACGTCGCCGCTGTATTTGATCAAATACACGATGGGCGCAAAGGTTTCTTCCTGTACGATTTCGTAGTGGTTTTCGGCTTCGGCAATGGCAGGCACCACGTAAAGACCGGTTTCGTATCCGGGACCTTCCAATACCTCGCCGCCGAAGATGACTTTTCCGCCTTCTTTTTCCACTTGTTCCAAAGCGTACTTGAAGTTTTCCACCGCATATTTGTCGATGAGCGGACCCACCAGCGTTTTTTCGTCCAACGGGTTGCCGATACGTTCTTTGATTTTCTCGTAAGCATTGACCAATTTTTCCTTAAACTCGTCGTAAATGCTTTCGTGGAGGATGATTCGGCGGGTGGTGGTGCAACGCTGACCGGCGGTGCCCACGGCTCCGAACACGGTGGACATAAGCGCCAGGTTCTGATTGGCATGAGGGGTGATGATCACGGCGTTGTTACCGCCCAATTCGAGGATGGTTTTACCCAAACGGCGGCCCACCACTTCGGCCACATGGCGCCCCGTGGCAATGGAGCCGGTCATGGAAATCAACGGAATACGTTTGTCCGAGAGGAAGTTGTCGCCCATCACCGACGAGCGGGCCACAATCAGGTTGAATACCCCCTCGGGAACGTTGTTGGCTTTCAGCACGTCCTGAATAATGTTGTGGGTGGCAATGGCCGCCAAAGGCGTTTTGGACGAAGGTTTCCAAATCACGGTGTCGCCGGCGGTTATGGCCAAAGCCGTATTCCAGGCCCACACTGCTACCGGGAAGTTAAACGAAGTGATCACGCCCACCGGTCCCAGCGGGTGATATTGTTCGAACAAGCGGTGTTCGGGACGTTCCGATTGAAGGTTGACGCCGTTCATGGTACGCGCCTGACCTACGGCGAAGTCGCATATGTCGATCATCTCTTGCACTTCGCCTTTGCCTTCGACCAGGATTTTACCCATTTCGTAGCTTACCAGGGCTCCCAAATCGTCTTTGTATTCGCGGAGTTTGAGCCCGATTTGGCGGATCACTTCGGCCCGAACGGGAGCGGGCACTTTGCGCCATTCCTTAAAGGCTTCCACAGCCCGTTGCACCACGGCTTCGTAATCTTCGAGCGAAGCCGTTTTCACTTCGGCTATCTTTTTGCCGTCCACGGGGGAGTAAGAGGCAATCACTTTACCTTTGGGATCGAACCATTCCGTACCGGTGGACACGCCGGAATTTACTTCCTTGATGCCCAGCCGCCGGAGTACTTCTTGAATATTTACCGTAGCCATATCGCTAATTTTTTGCATAAAAATAAGAATAATTCCCCGATTGGAAGGCGGCCGAAGTCCGTTTGGCCCGAGGACGGCATGGCATTATAATTCGAATGAAAGCGGTTTCATGCCTTTTGGTATCAAAAAACAGAAGTTTTTATCAAATTACTTAAAAAAGAATGGGACTTTTTCCGTTTTATTCCGTTTTAAATTGTGTGTGGACAATGGAAAAACCTATTGTATCGAGAACATAAAATTTTTAACAAAATATCATTTTAATTCCCCAAAATCATTTTGGACCAAACCAAGAATTCTTTGACATCCGTAGGGAAAATGGATGACTTGGCATATTGAAAACGAAAAGATTTATTAAAATCATAAATAGTTCTCATTTAAACCTGACGAACAAGAGAAAGGGACACAAAATTCCCACACTTATCTTATTTACGGATTCATTTATCTTTATGAAATGCAGTCCTTTTGAAAAGGATATTAGGAGGAATAATGAGGGGCGCGAAGATCGAATTTCCGATGAAACTGTTTACTGTTTTTCCAGGGTTTTTTGGCTAAATAAAGCAACACTCCCACTAAAGGAAAATAGAGTACAATCAGAATCCAGTAAAAAGGTACGTAATGTTTTTTTTTATGTTTTTTATAAAAATGTCAACCAATGCCCCTATATGAATTAAAACAATGATTAACAATGTAATTGCCATTATAATTTCCATACTTATAATTTGTTAATTAGGGAACATGTTTCCTCTAATACAAAAATACTACTTTTTAGCGCAATGAACGGCACAAGCGGTAGCGATTGCTATCGGACAATATCTAGTTGTAAATTTTCTCCAAGTCGAAATAATTATAATCATTTCCTTTAACAAATATATTCTTACACCCCCACAAGAATTCCTCTATGAACGAGGCTAATAGCAACATGAAGTAGAATGAATAAACCAACCGTTTTATAATAATGTAAACTTTATTTATGCAAATATGCCCCCGTTCTTTTGAAACGACATTTATCAGTTTTTACAAAAAAAGATGAGAGAATAAAATTTTGTTACTCCTTCCCTACCTCTTCCGCAAAAGCGTGTTAATTCCTATCCTTTATCCCGGAAAAAATTATCTGGGATGCGGCCGGTGTATTGTTCAGGCTGCCGGTTCATTTCGATTTTGAACGCATGGGATTATTCGTAAATATAATTCATGAGTGATCATCAAATGTGCATCCCCTATTACCCTATTACCCTATTACCCATTTATTCCATACACCTCGTATTCATTTAAGCTCCAAAGAAATCCGAGAAATTTCTTTTGGAATGGATTTTTAGATTACACCTTAATTTAAACTTAACTTTAGCTATTTAAAGCTGTTATCCGCCTTGGGCGGACGTTAGCCCCTGGCCCGGTTCGTGTGGGGTGCGTGAATATGTCTTCGACGTACAATAAAGGGGCATTTTCCCACTACCAAACCCGGAATTTAGGGTAGAAGCCCGTAAAGAAATCATACTTTCCTTTCCCGAAACCTTGCGCCGGGGCGCAAGGTTTTTTTGCGCAGGCCGGCACCTTGGAAAATGAGGATGCTCAAAGGGTATGGAATAAAAATCTGGAAGGTTTTGGAAACCTTCCAGGTTTCGGGAGATGAACGGAGATGCATGATCCGCCGGTACGTTATGTAGTGCATGTAACGTAGTTACATTAAGTAAGGCATTGAACCTTTAGCCGGGTTCTAGTATGAAGTGGGGACGCCTTGCGGCGTTATTTGTAGAGAGGCGATTTATCGCGTTCCTACTATCAAAGGGTAATTTCCCCATCTCGGGCCGGAATTTGTATGGAATCTTTGGGAGTGAATTGCACTCTCTACTTTTAATTATTTACCTAAATGCCGGCGAAGATCCATCCGTTCATGCAAGATCCGAATGATTTCCACCCGGTTATTATGGCGAATCAAATAAAACAAAAAAAATATGTTTACCCGCCCTGAAACCGCGTAATCCCGGATATACCTCCTCATACCGGCGCCCCGTTTCCGGAAAACGGACTAAAAAAATCCATGGCTTCCGTTAAAGTCCGGTAATAGGCATCCGCTTGGGATTCCCCCAATTTTCTTTGGTATAATGCCAAATATTTTCCAGATCTTCTACGGCTTTCCGCCGCAAAATTCTTTTAGCTACCGGATTGGCTTTTATTTTTTAAATATTTTAAATGTTCCACGGGGTCAAAATCCGGTACTTCGGGGCTTTCCAAACCTTCCCGGACGGCAAGACGCAAAGCTCGAAGGCGCATTTCTTCTTCTTCCAATAAACGGAGCGCCGCCCGTATAACTTCGCTTGCGTTTTTATAACGTCCCGATGCTAATTGTTCTTGAATAAATTGTTCGAAATGAGGCCCTAGAGAAATTGAAGTATTTTTCATCCGTATTTTTTTTTACTATTTTTGGTAAAAAATTATTTCTTTCTGGTGTGAGGAAGTTTAAGGGTAATTCGTAGGCCCTTTGCCCCCCTGTTCCGGTGGGTACTACAAGCGATTCCGGCGAGGCCTTGCGGCGTAAGGGACAGGTAGGGAAAGCAAAGCCGAGGCAATTTCCCCAATACCGGCCCCGGAAGCTGGCGGAGAGGACTACAGGATTAGCAATAAAGAAAAGCATCAATGAGTTGCCCCCATACGGGTGACATATAGGTTTAAGCCGTTAGCCCGGTTTGCA
>JAADED010000056.1 GCA_013153605.1 Chlorobiota bacterium
GCCCTTTGCCAAAACTTGCCTATATCGTGCAAGAGGGCGGCGAGGTAGATTTTATGGCGCATATTATTGCTCATGGTTCTCGGTATTTGAATCTATGGTGGCGAGGGGTTGATCCTGTCGAGGGGTTTTCATATGGAACACCACCCCGTAATTATGGGCGGCCCCTTTGCCCAATCCGATGTGGGGCGGCAAAAACACGTTGGTATCAAACACCGCATCGTAGGTGATGAATTTCACCGTCTTGTAACTCACCCATTTGAGAGGCGACAGCTCGCGAATGCGCAAGTGCACCCGCTCTTTGATGTGCCAATCCACCCCTTTGGCGAAGGAAAAAATGTTGTTTTTCAAAATATTTTCCAAAAAGCGCACACGTTCTTCTTCATCGGTGATTTGCCGGAACCGCTCGTAATTTTCTTCCTGAACGGGCAACCAATTGATGATGCGGTATCGCTTGAAATAATCGTCCCAGGTACGCACTTGATAGAGCTTGGAGACGATCTTCTTGATTTCCAAATTAATTTCGCGATCCCCCACTCTCACCGTGCGACGCGGCAAGTCGTTAAACAGGGCGTGTATGCCCTCGATTCCTTTGCCCAAATAAAGGATGGCTCCATGGCCTTTGATCACCTTGTATTGGATCAGTGGATACCCCCAACGCAAGCCGTCGTCCAGATGATTGTGGTAAAGGACGTGATAGGGTTTGATGACCTTCAGGATGGCACTGCGCAACAGGCGCGCCTCGTACATCCGCAAGGGCTGATTGAAGACAAATTCCTGGTAAGGAACGGGGTGGGCTCTTTCCATGTTTTTCATGCCCTAAAAATAAAAAAATTTTTCACTCTTTTAAAACTGAATTTTCAACAAAATTTGTCAAAAACTCATGTTATCGCTCTTCTTCCCAATATTTTCTTCGCGGTCTTTCAAGCGAAGGAAAATTTTTGTACGAACGGCTTTCTTCCACCAACTCCATGGCGCGGGGAGGAATGATGGCCGGACGGTCCATGGCGATGATGTCGCGCTTGCCCCAATGTTTGTTGAGATGCACGGGCAAACGCCCCTCTTTGTCCCAAAAAATGACTTGAAATTCCCTGGTGTAGGCCAAAAAATCGTCCAGCCATTTGTCCATAATGTATTTATTCATAAATCCCGGAAATCTGGTTCCAAAATGCACTTCGTCCCCGGCGGCATACCGGCCCGGCATGAGGCGGTAGCGGATGGACAATCCGTATTTGTATCGGGCGGTGAGCGACATTTGGAGCCATTCGATGTCGTCGAAGGGTGTGTCTCCGTGCTCGCGGGGATGGTACAGCATGCGCATCATGCGGACGAAACAGGACGGAAATTCCCGATGTTCCAAAATTTCGAAGCGCTGGGCCACCCATACGGCGTAGACTTCCACTTCGGGGTGTTCGATCTTTTTGTACCACCGGCCGATGGACCGATAGCCGATGCGTTCCAAATTCTCTTCGGTAGCCACCACCGGAATGGAAACGGGCCGTAGTTTAAGACCCTGTTTGAGGGCGAACAATTCGGTAAATTGCCCGCCCCGGTAACACAGGGGCCGGGAAGATTGCCGGGCCGCATAGGGACCGGCCAAACCCGACGGCAACGTAAATCCTTCGCGGTCCTTTCCGCCCGGTCCCGGAAACAGGATATGATCGGGGATATACATACGGCCCGGATTTATCGATCGCTCACGTGAACATCTCCCCACAAGCGCACGAGCAAAGCCCGGTCCTCTGTCAAGACGAACCGTTCCACCACCGCCCGGCGGTCTCTCAAAATCAAACGTAAAAATTCGCCGCCTCCCAAATCATACACTTCCGTATCGGCCGAGCGGTAAATCAGCCGTTCGAAAGAATAGCACACCCGCTTGCCGAAAGCATAATAAATAATGATGCGGTCCCTTTTCCGCCTTCCTAATGCGTCTTTAGGCTCGATATTCACATTGGTCACCCCCGCATAGATGTCCCGGTTGAAGACATATATATTTTCTTCGGCAAAAGGAACCATCGTTACTTTTTCATGAAAAGTTTCCAAATATCCGTCATACTCCTTCACATTCACAAAGGTTCGAGTCGGGAGCGGCTCAGGATTCGGTTTTTTCTTTTCTTCGACCGAGGCTTTTTCGTCCCCTTCCGCCGGGGTGGCTATGGGTTGGGGATCCTCATCCGAAGCGCTCGGTCGATTTTCTTCACTCTCTTCCGAATCATCCGCCATTTCGGCGATAGCATCAACCCTATAGGCCGGATCGTAGATGATGGAGGGATCGAAATCATCAAAGTAATTCTCCTCATTCGGTTCCGGGTAAACCTCGCTTTCCCGATCGCTAAAGGCTTTGTTTTCTTCCTCGGTAGCGAGCTTTTCCAAATATTCCATAAACCCGATCTCGTCGTTGAGATCCCATCCTTCGTCTTCCATAAGATCGTGAAGTCCCATAGTGCAATGATTTTTGAGGTTAGACACCCCAAAGTTAAGACGTCGTTTTGCAGCCTATTTGCAAAAACCCGGAAAGAGAAAAATTTTTTTAATCCCCCTCCATAAAACGAAGGCCTTCGCGGAGCATCTCCACCATTTCGGCATGCAAATATTTGGGTTTCAGTACTCTCACATTGGGCACGTAGGTAAGAATGAGTTGTTTGAGTTCGTAATTGACTTTGAGACGCAAGCGTACGATCATGCCGTCGGGATATTCTTCAAGTATTTTTTGGGAGTCATGAAGGGGTTTGGTGCGCACGTAATGATGGGCGGGAGCCCGGAATTGAAGCAGGATTTCTTCAATGGGATTTTCGGCTATGTAGGTTACCCCGACGATATGCCTAAATTTTTCGATAATTTTCTCTTTTTCTTTCGGATGAAAATAATCGCCAATTATTTTGACCGATCGAATGCGATCCAGCGGAATGGTATAAAAATCCTCGGGCACGCTCTCGGGCTTGCCGATCAAAAACCAGCGGTTGCGGTATTCCCGCAAGAGATAGGGACGCACCAAGTCTTCGAAATCGCCGCTCCCGTCGAAAGAATCGTAATCGATTTGAAGATATTGATTATTTTCCAGGGCTTCGTAAATCTTTGGAATCCACTTTATACCCTCCACCTCGGAAATGGACTCCAACACTACGAAAGGCTTAAAAAAGTATTCGGGATCCCATCCCGATATGTTCTTTAAGCGCTTCCATAAATCGATTAATTTTTGCTTCGGAGGCAAATCCCCGGGCAAAGATGAAAGAACGTCATTTAATTCATACACAGTGATAATGTCCTCTTCGCTCCATGGCCCGAACAGGGAGAATTCTTCGTCATACCACCAATACCCTCTTTTGTTTTTGATAGGCGCTTTCAATACATCCCGCATATATTTGATGTCATGACGAATGATTGATTCGGACAGCTTGAGCTCGGGATCGTCCAGGGCATAGGCCACCTTGGCGGTAACCATCCGGGTTAATTCGGGTATTTTGTATTTTTTTCGTTGACCCGTACTGTCTTTTTCGTTAAAAAACCGGTCCAACCAAAATAAGCGTAAAATGGCGGATTTACTTATGGGCATTTTTCAAAATTTATAAAATCGACCTATAAAATTAATAAAAACCCGGGATTTCTCCCGGGCCATTTCATCTTTTGGCACGTTCATTCATCTTTAACACCAGGTATTCGTAATCGGTTTCGCTGTCGAACATTTTGGTGGTCACCACCAGCAATTCGAATATCAACAGAAGGGCGAACCAAAATCCCCATACGATCAGAGCCGCTTTGTTTTTGACGAGAATGTTTTTCATGATTTTCAAATCGTCCAAAAATCCTTTGCGTTCCCTCAGTTCTTTTTCCAGTTGTTCGCGCAAGCGGAAGAGCTCCGTGCTCAAGGAGTCGCGCCGTTTTTTGAGGGTTTCCAATTGCTTTTCCAACCCCTCGTACATTTCGAATTTGGGGTTTTCGCGTTTATGGACCGTCACGCTCCGGCGGATGATGTTTCCGGCCGAGTCGCGCACCACTTGCACCGTGGGCACGGAAATCACGGGACGGCGTTCCAACTCTTTGATCAGAGCTTCGCGCTCGGCCTCTTTGGCCGTAATGGCCGAATCCAGGCGGGCGATTTCCCGGCGAATTTCATGGGTGCGAGCCGGCAACAATTGTTTGACTTCCGATTGGACGGTAAAAATCTTTTCCCGCTCGATGTCTTCGGCAAAAATCACCTGGTCGATAATGGTGGCTCCCACCACCGCCATCACCAATCCCAACAAGGGGCGTATGATCATGTTCACGGGATTCTTGCCCAGGCTCAAAATAATGATCCGCTCCACATGCCATACCAGGATAGCAAAAAGGCCCCCCATAAAAACGGCCTGTAGAAGAGAGGCATGAAAGTATTCCCGCGAGAGCAAAAAGCCCACCGCAAACCAAATGATCATGGCAATGATCATGCCCGAGACGTATTTTTTGAGTTTTTTGTAAGACGCTTCACTGCATTGGCGCAAGAGTTTGCAATTGTATCCCGTCAAAAAGCACCCGATTCGGGTGAAAAAGCCGTTTTTCCGCAAAAATACGGGGTGTTGCCACTCGTTTTCGGGGAGTAAATTTTCATGCATGGATCAAAAAGGTTTTTAATGAAGATTTTAGAGATTTTCTTGAATGCGATTCATGAGCATGTGTTCCACATAACCGCGGCGAAAGCCGGTCATAAAAGTTTCCCGGATGTGGGTGAAAGCTCCGTTTTGGGTTTCTTCTTCGATTTCCCGCGCCACTTCATTGAGCTTGTCCAATTCGCTTTTGAGCTTATCCAATTCGCGCTCCACTTCGCCGGCCAGGTCCCGAAATCCTTCGCGTTCCAAATCGGTCCGCCGTTGCTCCAATTCGCGGATGCGTTTCATGTATTGGTTCCGCACGATTTCCACGTTGAGCAAGAGCTTGCCCTTGATGGCCCGGAGGATGGTTTGGGCGTAATGATTGTCGGGCACGTGATTGGCCGCCTTGTAGCCGGGTTCCGAAAAATCCTGTTGGCAAATTTTCAGGATGCTGTGCACGTCCTCCACGCGAACGGTGTGGATGATATGACCCGCACCGTAATCCGGGCTGTCCGGCGTGTGTTCCGCTTGGTTTTGCGGCTCGTCTTCCACGGCCTTTTTGGGGCCGAACCATTTGAAGAAGGTGTTCATAATACCCATAATTGCGCGATTTATAATTTAGGTTTAATACATTTCGTAAGTCGGATACACCGAAAGGTGGATGATTTTACCCTCGTATTCGAGGGCGAACCCTCCCGCATGGGTGCTTTCCATGCGTATGTCGATACCGTCGCCCGGCGATTTGACGGCTGCCAACCGACCGCTGACGGCCAGCTCCACCAGGCGTTTGAACATGTTCCGCGCGGCGCGGGGATTGTAGCGCCTCCCTTCCAGCTCCCAAATGTCACCCGGCACTTTGCCGTGGGTACGGAGAAAAATTTCCAGGCGATAGCTCTCCATGATTTTGGGAAACAATTCGCCAAACACGGCGGGACGCGTGATCACGTCGGCTCCCAGCAATCGCCCGCGGTGGAATACCGCCAGGCCCACCTGACCCCTTACCGGCTCGAATCCCTCTTTACGAACTTGGTCTCTCGCTCGGCGGGCGTCGATCATGTCCCGCAAGGCATGGGTGTTACTTTTCATTTCCGGCGTCATGTGTTCCATCCGGCGAATATGATCCCAAATTTTCATTTGGTCGCTGTAAAAACCCTCCTTTCGAAGCAACCGGCGGCTCAATTCCCTGCTCTTGAGATGACGCAACGAAGCCGGTATCCATGAATCCGTGCGCCCGAAACGGCGGCCGCGGTATTGCCAACGCCCCTCCTCCGTACAGCTGACGGGAATCACCGTGCGCTTATGCGGCGGCAAGAGGAGGCTGGTATTCAGCGTGCGGTTTTGCTTGGCTCCTTTGAGCTCTTCGCCTTCGGCCATGAATACGTGCAATCCGCATTGGTTCAGGGCCGCCAGCCGCGGTACCGAGCCCGCTTCGGACACTTCGGTGACGGTCAGACATCCCCGCTCCATGGCCCGATCGGAGGTGATATAGACGGGCTCCTCATAAGCGGGACCGATCAGGGTCAGCACCATCATGTCTCCCTCCCGCCACACGGGCCCGAATTTCAGGCTTGCCGCAAATTCTTTCAATATCATGCGTGCCCGAGAACGGAGCACCCGATCGCGAAAGTAAAAATTCCCGTTGGTTTCCATAACAGGTTGTTTTTCAATTTCCGGCACAAAGATACAGGTAGAAATTGCAACCTATTTGCAATTTTTTAAAGAGGTGAAAAAAACGGCAAAAATACGGGGGGCGGAAAGCTCGGCTTTCCGCCCCCCGAAACTCATTCTCCCCCTTGGAAGCGAAACTCATTCTACTCCGTGGGGTTCGAATATGTGATCTATCCATACTTCAAATCGTTCCTTGGGCAAGGAGATCCGCACCCTTGAGGGCGGAGCCCGAAAAGCCCGGCGGGAAACATGTAGAAACGACCCGAATTTATCATGTAGAGATTTTTCCTCCTCCTCCGAAACGGAATCGGATAAAAGATGAGATTCCCGTATTAAATGTTTAGATATACCCCTATCTTTGTTTAAAAGATCAATTTTGTTTATAAGATCAAAAAACCTCTTTTCGGAATGATAGATCACCCCGTATTTTAATAATTTATTGAGGGTCTTACGAATATCAAAAGCCAGGGGATCGTTGTCCGCAAGCATCCCGTCCAGCATTTCCCTCAGTTTGAGCAAGGATACGAGATCTTCGTAATTCAAATCGAACGGAAAGATGCTGAAAGTGGGGTCTTCATACTTATACCTTCCGTTGATCCTGATAATGGGCGCCCCGAATCCCCCGGGCGGCTCCGCCGCAAGGAAACGGAGGTCCTGGTAAATGGTTCGCTCGCTTACCGGGCCGCGGCCCAGTTCGTCTTCCATTCTTCTGGATACGATTTCAACCATTTGCGCCACCGTATAGCCGTACGAAGTTCTCAATAAATCGTCCAGTACACGATAGCGAAACACGGCATTTTGGTTAATGGGCATAATTTATGGGATTTAAAGTGATACTTTTTGCGTTTATGCTTCGATACGCTCGCCTTCTCGCCTTTTCTTCATTTATTCCATCCGCAAGGTCAGGCGTTTCCAAATTTGTCTGAAAGCCTCGTCGGGAAAGGTGCGGAGATCCACCGCCACCACGGCATAGTAGGTATTCCAACCCACATAGGTGGTATCGGTATAATATAGGATACCGTCCTTCACCCAGGATCCGTCGTCCCCTACCCGAGCGCCGGATTTCATTTTGAGTTGAAACAACAGAAAGGCCGCCGGGTTTTCGAATATCCAACTTTTGATCACACAGCGATAATAATCGTCGAACACGTAACTCACCCACGGCCCTACCGCTTTTTCTTCCAAATAAATAAACATGGAATCGTTCAGGCGTTGCAATTCCATCTCTCTCCGGGTGCGGATAAAATCCAGGAGCTCGTCGCCCAAATCCTGGGCCTCCAGAGGCGAAACCGCCGCCACGGCCCACCAGACGAGCATGAACCCGAAAAACCGGAGGAACTTATGTTCCCCGAACATGCCGAATAACATACGTTTATTCATGGGCTTCTTGGTTTTCGAATGCTTCCAAAATGCGTCGATCGCTCACTTGCGGATAGGCGTCCAAACCCAGATCGGTGCGCAAAAGGCGCGGAAGGTAGATCATGGCCACGCGTACCGAGTCTTCGACCCTTCCGGCACTCAGCGAAAACACATGGAGCACCGCCTTGCCGGGCAAATGCCACAACCCGGGACGCAACTTACGGGCCCGATCCTTAAACTCCGACACCGCGCCGTGGACCAATGCCGGATTGCGGCTCATCAATATCATACCCGCCAGCCGGCCGTCCGAATCGTAAATGTAGAGGGTCACCAATAGGCGGCGTCCGTCGTTCCAGGAGTCGAACACCACGAAATAGCGGTCGTTCAGAAGGAGAAAACCTTCCTTCCTGCCTTCGGGCGCCAACTCGTCGAACCCCGGCCATTGCTCCTGGCCGTACAATCCGGGCATCAGCCCGCCCAATACGTAAATGAGAAATTGCCATTTGGTCATCATACCGATTTATCTTGCCCTCCGAGGGAGGCCGGTACCCGCCGGCCGCTTCGGAAGGGTCGGGTTATTCTATTTTCGTTTGCCAAAGCTCCATACCGAGTCCCGCCGAACCCCGCATCCGCCACACTTCCGCCCGTGGCAAGAGCCTTCCGCATTCGGATGCGGCCGGTCCGCCTACATGCCACCGGCCCCGCGGAACGCACGGGAGATCCCGCTCCCGCCGAAACCGGGCTTACCCTTTTTAAAAGACACATCTTTGCCGGTTGAGGAATAATCGAATTGTAAACCGAAGTATTTAAGCCTGACTTTCCACACCCTCGCTCGGCTCCGAATCCGGATCGCGGAAAAAAGTACAAGGGTAAAACTTGCACTTCAATACCAGCACCCATAAGAGCCATCGGACGAAATTCGCCAGCGCCAAAGGGATATTCTCCGTAAATATGGGCAACACAAAGAGCAACAATAAAATGATGCCGAATGCCGAAGAGGCCCACTTTTTGCGTGCCAAAACCGCAAAAACCAGGTAAAATCCCCCCAATTCCAACAAAATAAGTACCCCAAGCAAGATCTTCATTTCGAGGGGTAAAAGTTTCATCATTTCACGCGGCGTAAGCAAGAAACTCACCATTTCATTTATAATCCCCAATCCGAAAGGGATCACATACACCAATACCAAGACCCATACCGCCCATTTCGGGGGTTGCTTCGCTTGTGTCGTCTTGACTTGCTCAATGGTTGAAGTGTGTCGATTTTGATGCATGACTATAATGGTTTTGGATTTTTCGCACAAATCTACGACCGGGTTTTGCAATCTATTTGCAATTTTGGGCTCACCTTTAATTTTTTCCGCATTTTCTTTCGATTTTCTTTTACCCTCCCTTTTCGCGCACAAAATTAAAACCCGTTTTTGCAACCTATTTGCAATTTTTCCACCCGTTTGACAAAAATTTAGACATACCTCTCCCGTCCGGCTTCATACCGGTGATTTGACGATTTTTTAAACAATAATTCTATTTATTGGAATTCGTTCCGCCGTTTACCCGATCCGATCACTCTCCTTCTACAGGCGGATTAGTTTTTTACGGATATGTAAATTTCGTTTTTCCGGGCTTTTGGCTTTGAGTGTTCACCCATATATACGAAAAAATTCGTCGAACGTTACAAAATTCATTAAAGAAGTTTTTTAATCGACTGATTTTCAGGCAAAAATTCTCCATAAAATTTCTCCAAAAATATTCGGAAAGCGATTTAAATAATTTTAAAAAAATTTTTATATTACCCGCGCTTTCAACATAAGCCGATTGTCATGGAACTCAAGCTGGGATCCGACCAACTGGAAGCCTTAAATCGCATCAATTCCTTCCTCGATGACGGCAATAGCCGGGTAATGATCCTCAAAGGGCAAGCCGGAACGGGCAAAACCACCCTCATTTCCTACATCCTCGACCTGGTGCGGGATCGCGGGATGCATTACAAATTGGCCACCACCACCGGTAGGGCCAAACACATACTGGCTCACAAGCTGTTCCGATTTAATGAAATAGGCATAATAGACCAACGCACGGGCTTTGTATATCGCCCCACGGAATTCGAAGAGTTGGTCAATACCGTTCATTCTCATGTATATACCCTCTGGAGCATCGACGCCGAAGAGGAAATCCGCTCCCGCATCAGCAAGCCCGATCTGTTTACCTCCTTTTTGACCGACTATCAAATTTACGTGCCCGAACGTCTTAAAGAAGGGAAAGGAACCTACAAACTCCTTTTTGCCATAAAAATTTTTTCCCGATCGGGAGTGATGATCGTGGACGAATCCTCCATGCTTTCCGATCGCCAAAGCAAAGACACGTTGAGCCACGCTCTCTACGGCACCGGCAACGTATTGGCCGACCTGTTCACGTCCCATCCCAAATTTAAGTTTATCTTTATCGGCGACCCCTACCAATTGCCGCCCGTAAATCAGGATTTTCCGCCCGCCCTTTCGCGGGAATATTTGATAACCAATTATTTTAAAGGAAAAGAGGAAGCCGTCCGGGAATACGAGCTCAAAAAAGTCTATCGCCACAGCGACCACAGCGGCATCCTCAAAGCGGCCACCTACCTGCGCCACCAGGCCGTCCGCGGCGATCGGCCCGTCAAGTATTATCTCCGTTCCATACCTCAAATTTCGGTGGAGGAAGAAGAGAAAGTATTTGCGGATTATGGCCTAGCCCTGGCCGACTCCTACCGCCAAGACGGAGCCGAAGGATTGCGCCAAACCGTACGCACCCGCATGGCCGTTACCCTCAGTAACAGAAGGGTCAACCTGCTCAATGCCCAATTGCGGCCTTTCATTTTCGGAAGAACCCCTTCCACGGTGGAGCCCGGCGACATTCTCCTGGTCACCCAAAACAACCATTTGCATCACGTGTACAACGGCGAACTCATCCAGGTGCTTTCCGTCTCGGAACATTCCGAAAGGCGTGCGGGATTGGAATTCAAAGATTTCGTGTACAAACGGGTATTTGGTTCCGAGGATTACGAACAACAGGCCAAAATCATATTCGACATTTTCCGATCGCCATACAATAACCTCACCCAAGACCAACAGGGTCAATTGATGAAAGACTTTTTGATTCGCACCCAAGACGTACATAATTGGGACTTGGATAACCCCACCGTGCGCAAAGAGCTGTTAAAACGCCTGTCGGAAGATCCCTACCTCAATGCCGTACGGGCCACTTACGGATACGTGCTCACCGCTCACAAGGCCCAAGGAGGCGAATGGGAGCGCATCCACCTGTTTATAAGTAACTTTCTTGCCAACCAACGATTCAACTATCCCTACCGATGGATGTACACCGCCCTTACGCGCGCCGTTTGTCATGCCAATGTGAGCGACACTTGGTTCATCGACGATTTCCGCAAAATCAAACACAAATTTTGCCTCCTGGAACCCGAGTTTTGTGAAGAAAAGGAGACTAAAGAAAACCGATCGCAAGTCGAAAGTCGGAATTGCAAATAGGTTGCAAAAAGGATGATTATCTTTCCCCGCTTCCACCTCATCCGTTATGCATGTGGTAATCGACACATACGGCGCCAAACTCTCGTTCGACAACGGCGTCCTCCTGATCGAAACCATGGATGAGGAAGGGGAAATGCAAGTCAATCGCATTCCCTTTCTCCATATCACCTCGCTCCATTTGCGCGACAAAGTGCGCGTGACCACCGACGTGCTCAATTATTGCATACGCTCCGAAATTCCCGTGTTTTTGGAAGACGGCCTCGAAGTCACCGGCATCATCTGGTCGCCCCGGTTCGGGTCCATTTCCACCATCCGCAAGAAACAATCCATTTTCAGCTTTTCCGTCCTCAAATTTCCGCTCCTGAAAAAAATCCTCTATCAAAAAAATAAACGCCGCGAAAAATGGATCCGCCAAGCCACCGCCAAACAGGAGGTGCTCCGCCTATTGGAAAAATTCGCTTACAAAAACGAAGGCGTGCACAACCTTCCCGACGACGAAGCCGCCCTCCGGGGATGGGAAGGCGAATTGGGACGCCTCTTTTTCGAAATGTTCAAACTCATCTTGCCCCGCAAATGCCCGTTCGACAAACGCATTCACCGCGGCGCCGCCGATCCCGTCAACTCCCTCCTCAACTACGGATACGGCATGCTCTACAAAGAGGTAACCAAATCCGTCATCTATGCCGGCCTCGACCCCTATACCGGCCTCATGCACCGCGATCAATATAACCAACCGGCCCTGGTGTACGACATGATCGAACCCTATCGGGTATGGGTGGAGATGCAAGTACATGCCTTTTGCAAGAAGACCGACGATCCCGACCGAATCATCGATCCCGAATCCGGCAAAATCCGCAAAGAACCCCGCCGCGCCTTTGCCACCGCCCTCACCGAATACCTTCACCAAAAGGTGATTACCGTCAAAAACAAACGCGCCACGCCCGTCCACCATATCCGCCTCGACATGCAACAATTGGCAAGCTACCTCCAAAACCTCAGCTATGAAACCTTATTTAATTCTCTACGACATCCGGGATGACAAACAGCGCAATCGCATCGCCAAAGAAATCATGAAGCGCGGCCTCCACCGGGTCCAAAAATCCGTGTTTTTGGGCTCCACCGAAGACCAAAACCTGGCCGAACTCGAAGAACTCTTTACCGACTACCTCGACAGCCCCCGAAGCGGCCCCGACGACAGTTACATCATCGTGCCCCTCACTCGGTTTAACCTTCACCACCTCAAGGTGTATGAAAAAGAGCTGAAATTCGACCTGGATTTTTATTTGGGCCAAAAATTGATTGTATTTTTTTGATAAAATCTTTATATTTGTAGAGTATCTCATGGCGGAGGAGTAGTTCTTTGACGTAGCGGTGATAAAGAGATTAACAAAGTTTGGGATTTAATGGTAGATTAACATAAAATTAACCTAATAAACTCGGAATAGGATTGACTTAAACGGGTGATTGTCAACACGTATTTGAAAAAATGCTCTAGGAACCTAACTCCGACCAGAAGAAGGACTGCGACGTATCGCTCAATTTCGGAAGGACGACGTAGTACTCTAGGAACCTAACTCCGACCAGAAGAAGGACTGCGACTTAGGGTCGTAT
>JAADED010000094.1 GCA_013153605.1 Chlorobiota bacterium
AATTACTAAGCTGATTTTCCTATCCCCATAAAGGCCGCCGCTTTCGAGTGGCGGTCTTTTTTTATTTTTGCTCAAATAGCCGGTCTGTGATCGAAGATAAATTCGAAGCTGTCAAGCAACGTTTTCGCGAATTATCGGAGGAGTTGGTCAATCCCGCCGTGATGCGGGACAGAGAAAAATATGCCCGGCTCAACCGCGAGTATAAAGAATTGCGGCAATTGATTGAAAAAATCGACGAATACGAATTGACCAAAGCCCGGCTGGAAGAGGCACGCACCGTGATGCGCGAAGAGGATGATAAGGAAATGCGCGAATTGGCCAAGAGCGAAGCCGCCGAAGCGGAAGACCGTTTGGCCCGATTGGAAGAAGAAATCAAATTCCTCATGATTCCCAAAGCCGAAGAAGACCGCAAAAACGCCATCGTGGAAATTCGGGCGGGAACCGGAGGGGACGAAGCCTCCCTGTTTGCCGGCGATCTGTTTCGCATGTACACCCGCTTTGCGGAACGAAAAGGGTGGAAAGTGGAAATGGTGGATTATAACGAAGGTACGGCCGGGGGTTTTAAAGAAGTAATTTTTAACGTAAAAGGCGACGACGTGTACGGTACTCTCAAATATGAAGCCGGCGTGCATCGCGTACAAAGGGTACCGCAAACCGAAACCCAGGGGCGTATCCATACTTCGGCGGCCACGGTCATGGTGTTGCCCGAAGCCGAAGAATTTGACGTACAAATCGACATGAAAGACATTCGCAAAGATTTGTTTATGTCCTCGGGGCCGGGCGGACAATCGGTAAACACTACTTATTCGGCCGTTCGGTTAACCCATATCCCCACCGGTATCGTGGCTCAATGCCAGGACGAAAAATCCCAACATAAAAATTTCGAAAAAGCATTACGCGTCTTGCGCTCGCGCATATACGAAATGGAATTGCGCAAAAAGAAGGAAGAAGAGGCCAAACTCAGGCGGTCCATGGTGTCCAGCGGCGACCGTTCGGCCAAGATCCGCACTTATAATTTTCCGCAAGGAAGGGTCACCGACCACCGCATCGGATTGACCCTCTACGAATTGGATCAAGTACTGGACGGCCGGTTGGATAAACTCATCGACGCGCTCAAACTGGCGGACAATACCGAAAAGCTCAAGCGCGCCGGCGAGCAATGGCTCAAATAATTATTCTTTCCTTTGCTTTTTGGCCTTGTATTCCCTGATGGCTTCCAGGTAACGGTGCAATTCCTTTTTAACTTCGGGTGCCAGGATCATCACCCCGATTATGTTGGGGAATACCATGGCGAAAATCATGGCGTCGGAGAATTCGAGAACCGAACCCAATTGAACCGAAGCGCCCAATACCACGAAGAGGAGGAAAAGCGTTTTGTACACCAAATCGGCGCGTTTGCTTCGGCCGAAGATGAATTTCCATCCTTGCAATCCGTAGTAGGACCATGACAGCATGGTGGAGAAGGCAAAGAGAATCACCGCAATGGTAAGAATAACCGAAAAATGGGGGAGCACCGAGTCGAAGGCGCGTGCCGTAAGTTCCACGCCGTGTTTGATTTCCTGGCCGTATTCGAAGAGATTATATTTCATATTGGTAATCACCAGCACCAAGGCCGTCATGGTACAGATGACCACCGTATCGATAAAAGGTTCGAGGAGGGCTACGATCCCTTCGCTGGCGGGGAACTTGGTCTTAACCGCCGAGTGGGCGATGGCCGCCGATCCCACACCCGCTTCGTTGGAAAACGTTCCCCGGCGGAATCCCATAATCATCACGCCCATAAATCCGCCCAAGCCCGCGCGGGGCGTAAATGCTTCCTTCACGATCAGAGCGAAGGCGTCGGGAATCAGCTTGAAATTCATTACCAAAATCAAAATGGCGGCACCCACATAGAGCACGGCCATGAAAGGCACGATTTTTTCCGCCACTTTTCCGATTCGTTTAATTCCTCCGATGATCACGATACCCACCAGCAAGGCCAATACCGCGCCGAATACGATTTTGACGTTGGGATTTTCGATTCGGAACAACTCCATGAATTGGGCCGTGGCCTGGTTGGCTTGGAACATGTTGCCGCCTCCGAAGGAGCCGCCGATCACCATTACGGCAAAAAATACGGCCAGAAATTTACCCAAAGCGCCGTATCCCAGTTTGGATAGTCCTTTTTTGAGATAATACATGGGTCCGCCGTACACGGTGCCGTCGGGGCCGATATCGCGGTATTTGACGCCCAGCGTACATTCGGTGAATTTGGTGGCCATGCCGAGCAATCCCGCCAGGATCATCCAAAACGTGGCGCCCGGGCCGCCCACCGAAATGGCTACCGCCACTCCCGCAATATTCCCCAGCCCCACCGTGGCCGACAATGCCGCCGATAGGGCTTGAAAATGGGACACTTCGCCGTGATGCCCTTCGATTTTGATGGTTTCTGGAATGTCGTCTTCGTTGGGAGTGGGATCGCCGTAAAGCGTCATGGGCTCATGGGCGTCGATTTCGTCGTATTTGCCCGCCACCACTTCCAGCGAGGTTTTGAACAGCTTGATTTGAGGCAAACCGAAATACACCGTGAAATACAATCCCGCCAAAATGAGAATGACCAATACCAGCGGGATGCGTACGCCGCCGAGGGGAATTTCGTAAAACACGATTTTGCTCCATCCGTCGGCATAGGGTTTGAAAGCCAAATCGATTTTGTCGGCCAAGGATAACTTTTCTTCGGAAGAAGGCGGAGGGGCGGCATACGCGGAAAAGAGAGGAATCAACCACATCATCCACACCGGGAGAAGGTATTTTCGGCCCATATGAACGGAATTTTAACTAACCGCTAAAGATATGAAAATTTGGAAAACCCCAAGCCGTGCCGAAAATAGGGCGAATCTTTGCCGGCAATGCGGACGAAACAAATGGGGAAGATAAAATCGAAAAATTTTTGCGGTATCCGAATATTGACACCACAATAAAAAATATGTATATTTGCATGCGCAAAAAAACGGTACCCTAGCTCAGTTGGTAGAGCACAGGACTGAAAATCCTGGTGTCCGCAGTTCGATTCTGCGGGGTACCACTTCGGCCCGTCTTACCCAAGACGGGTTTTTTATTTTGCACCTCCGGCCCCGCCCACGGGAGGCCTTATCCCGATTGCCTTATATTTTCGTTACCTTTGTATAATCAAATCGAGTCGGTTATGACGAAGAAAGAGTATAAGAACCTTTTGATCCGCATTCTTCAAATCCTGAGCGAACAACCCCGCAAGAGCTTTAATTACAAACAAATCGCTTCCCTCTTGGAGTTATACAGCGAAGAGGAACGGCGGCGGGTGCGCGAAGGACTCGAAGATTTGCTCAAACAGGATAAAATCGAGGAAACCTCCCGCGGAAAATACCGGTTTAAACAAAAAAACGTCCATATCGGGGTATTGGACATGACCAACAACAAGACGGGATTCGTGGTGACGGATACTTTGGAAAAAGACGTGTTCGTACCCCATGCATTTTTGAATAAAGCATTGCACGGCGATTTGGTGGAAGTATTGGTTTTGCGCACGCCTCCCGGTCGGAATCCCGAAGGGGAAATTTTAAGGGTATTGGAACGTGCCAAGACCCATTTTACGGGCGTAGTGCGCATGAAAAAGGGATTCGCGTTCGTGGACCCCGACGACCCGAAAATGTACAAAAGTTTTTACGTGGACGAAGAGGACCTCAACGGGGCCGAACACGGCGACAAGGTGGTGGTGGAAATGATCGACTGGCCTCCCAAGGCCGGAAGCCCGTTCGGACGGGTGGTCAAAGTGTTGGGTCAGCCCGGGGAACACGAAACGGAAATTCATTCCATCCTTGACGAATATAACCTCCCCTATGAATTTGACCCCGAAGTGGAGGAAGCGGCCAAGCAATTGCCTTCGACCATCGAACCGGAGGAGATCGCCCGACGCCGCGACATGCGTGACCGCGTCACCTTTACCATCGACCCGATGGACGCCAAAGATTTCGACGACGCCCTCTCGGTCAAAAAATTGCCTAACGGGCGCTGGGAAATAGGAGTGCACATTGCCGACGTGACCCATTACGTCAAACCCGGCGACGTGATCGACCGCGAAGCGTTCGAACGTTCCACTTCGGTATATTTGGTGGACCGCGTGATTCCCATGTTGCCCGAAGTATTGTCCAACCAATTGTGTTCGCTCCGCCCCAATGAAGACAAGCTCACCTTTTCGGTGGTATTCGAAATGGACGAGGAAGGCAAAGTGTACGACCGCTGGTTCGGACGCACCGTCATCCACTCCGACAAACGGTTTACCTACGAAGAGGCACAGGAAATATTGGATAAAGGCAAAGGCCTGTTTCACGAACAGCTGGCCGTGCTGAACAAAATGGCCAAAAGCTTGCGAAAAAAACGTTTCGAAAAGGGGGCCATCAGTTTTGAACGCTCGGAAGTGCGCTTTCGCCTGGATGAAGATAAAAACCCGGTGGAAGTGTACGTAAAAATTCCCATGGATACCAATAAACTGATCGAAGAATTCATGTTGCTGGCCAACCGGAGCGTGGCCGAATTCGTGGGTAAAGAGAAAAAAGGAAAGGTCTTCGTATATCGTGTGCACGACAAACCCAAACGCGACAAATTGGAAGAACTCAAGCGCGTGATCATGAAGTTCGGCCACCGCATCGATATCGACGACGATAAGAAATTGGCCCAAGCCATCAACCAACTGTTGGAGGACGTCAAGCATAAAAAAGAACGGACGCTGGTGGAATTGATGGTATTGCGTACCATGAGTAAGGCGGTGTACACCACCGAAAACCGGGGTCACTACGGATTGGCGTTCGAATATTACACGCATTTTACCTCTCCCATCCGCCGCTATCCCGACGTGATGGTGCACCGCCTCCTCCAAAAATATTTGGAAGGCAAACGGCCGCGCAACAAAATGTTTTACGAGAAAAAATGTATTCACGCCACCGATATGGAAATCAATGCCCAACATGCCGAATGGGACAGTATTGCATACATGCAAGCCAAATACATCAAAGATTATATCGGCGAGGAATTCGAGGGAATTATTTCGGGCGTAACCGAATGGGGATTGTACGTGGAATTGGCCGATACCATGGTGGAAGGAATGGTGCGCCGCACCGAGATGTCCAACGACTATTTTATTTATGACGAAGAAGATAAGGCCTTCGTGGGCCAGCGTACGGGCAAACGTTACCAATTGGGCGACGACGTGCGCGTCAAAGTGGTGGACGTGGATTTGGTGAAAAAACAAGTTACGTTTGAATTGGCGGACGATTTTTCGAAACGGAACAACCGGGATACCGCCAAAAAGAAAAAACGCAAGAAGAAAAAGAAAAAGAACGGCTGATCGGCCGTGTTTCTTTTCGAAATGAATGTGAAACGAGGTGTTCGGCTTGCGCTGGTTCTTCTTCCGTTGGCGGGAGCGGGCTTCCTCTTATGGAAATATCCTTACCTACTCAAGGGAGTTCGAAATATTTACTTGAAAGGGCACAAAACTTCCTATATCAGCGATTTCGTGCATTATCCGCGCCGGTTGGTAGCGGCCGGCACGGCTCAACCCTGGCCCTTGCATAAATCGTATAATCGGATCTCGGAGTCGGAACGGCTCAAGCAATGGAACGAACGGTACGGCACGGTGGCTTTTTTGGTGATAAAGAACGACAGCATCCTGTTCGAAAAATATTACCGAGGATACCGGGCCGACAGCCTGTCCAACTCGTTTTCCATGGCCAAAAGCATTACCGTCAGCCTTTTATTTAAGGCCATACAAGAGGGGTACATCGATTCGTTGGATCAAAAGCTGAAGGATTTCTTTCCTCAATTCAAAGGAAAATACGCCGACAGTGTTACGCTCCGCCATTTGGCGGCCATGGCGAGCGGAAGCAATTGGGACGAAAATTATTACAGCCCTTTCAGCATAACGGCCGAATCCTATTTTACCGAAGATTTGGATCGTTTGATGCTCGAGAAGGTGCGTTTCGACCGCCCGCCGGGTCAAAAATGGTATTATTCCAGCGGAGATACCCAAATTTTGGGGATGGTCATCCGCAAGGCCACCGGAAAAAACCTGGCCGATTATTTGTCGGAAAGTTTTTGGAAACCCATGGGTATGCGTAAACACGCCTGGTGGAATACCGACCGCGAAGGGGGGACCGAGAAGGCTTTTTGTTGCCTCAATGCCACCGCCCGCGATTTCGCCCGATTCGGCAAGCTCTACATGCACGCCGGAAACTGGGAAGGCCGCCCGTTGATCGATTCGGCTTTTGTTCGCCAAGCGCTGACTCCTTATTTGAGTTCCATGCCGCGATACGGATTGCAATGGTGGCTCTTCGACCGGGGAGGGGTCAAAGGATTTATGATGCGAGGCCATTTGGGTCAATACGTGATGGTAATACCCGACGAACGGGTGATCGTGGTCCGGTTGGGCGAGAAGAAACCCCGCGCGCCCATGGGCACGTTTTCGGACGATATTTTCGTGTACTTGGAGGAAGGATTGCGCATTGCCCGCCAAGCCGAGGATCATGACTTTTAAACCGATCGGCACGTTCGGCTCTTCCGATCCCGCCCATGGGGATTACCGCATATACCGGGGCGACAATGCCGAAGTATTGGAAGCCTTGCGCCAAGAATTCGAAGGGAAAATCCGCTTCGTGTACATCGACCCGCCCTACAATACCGGGCGGCTTCAATACCGGAGTTTTCGCGACCGATTTTGGGATCATTACTCCCGTGACCGGCACGGCAATTGGCTGGCTTTTATGCGCACCCGCCTGGAGCGGATGATGCCGTTGCTGGCTCCCGATGCACGGGTGTTTGTGTCCATCGACGATGCCGAAATGCCCCATTTGACCCTGTTGTTGCGGGAATTGTTCGGCAAAGATGCGGTGGAAACCATGATTTGGGACAAAATTCCGGGCGGCGGTTCGGCGGGTCAGGGAAAAATGAAGCGGGTCAAGCGGTTTCGCATCGAACACGAGTATATTTTGGCGGCGTACAAAAACAGGGATGCCGTCCGGTTTCGCAAGGTCAAGCGGCTGATGCCCGTGCAAAAACATTACGGCAATCCCGACAACGATCCCCGCGGGCCGTGGGTGAGTGCCGAATTGTGCAAATCGGAGGCCAAATCCTTGCCGGGACGAAAAAATTATTACACCGTCGTGACCCCCGGCGGCCGCCGGATCACGCGTCAATGGCATGTGAGTCGCGAGGAATTCGAACGTCTCGACCGCGAAGGCCGCATCTGGTGGGGAAACGGCCGGATCATTCCCCGCCTCAAAAAATTTATACGCGAACCCTATCCCGCCACGCCGGGATCCATCATCCGCAATATCTCCCAAACCGAGGGTAAGCATGATTTGGAAAAATACGTGGCCGATGCCGGATTTTACAATCCCAAACCCGTGCGCTTAATTCGCTATTTGCTAGAAACGGCCGCATCGCCCGGCGATATCGTATTGGACTTTTTTGCCGGCACGGGATCCACCGGCCACGCCGTCATGGAATGGAATCGCGAATCGGGCGAAAAACTCTCGTGCATCCTGGTGTCCAATAACGAAAACGACAGCTTGGACCGCCTCCTCATCCCCCGCCTGAAGGGCGTGTCCGCCGAAACGGGCGGAAAGTGGAGGATATTCGAGGGGAACGATGCTTCGCTTTCATAAAAAGGCGTATTTTTCTTGATAACTTTAAGGATTGCCCACCTCACTCCAAATACTGCCGGACGTCTTCCCATTGGTATTCGGGAGAGGCTTCGAAGAAAAGACGAAGCAAATTCATGTGTCCCGACCCGTATATTACCAGAATTCTGTCTCCCGGCTTGGCGCCGATGCGTTGGATGTTTCTGAAAATCCGCAAATTGCGATTGAACCACCAGCCCGTTACAAAATCGGGGCCGAAATAGGGATTATCTTCGGTTTCGTATTTAAAAATCCCGATCAAATATCCGCCCAGGTCTCTTTTTTGATAATCGGGGGAGTTTAACCTTCTCAATTCGGCCGTAATTCCAAGGGTTTTGTAAAGGGGTTTTTGATGGCGGTAGGGGCTGAGTGCGGTATCGGGATGATGGTAAAAATAGCGGAGGAATTTTTCTTTCTCGGGACCGTCCCCGTTCAAAAGCTCTTCCGTATCGGGGTAGGCCCTTCCCCACGTGTCCACGCAATGTAACCTTTTCAATCCCAGGCGTGCGGCCAGGCGGAATCCGATTTGTTGGTCTTCGCTTCGGTCCAATGTGTGGCGGCCGGCCAAATAGGCATGGTATAAGGAATCGTAGGAAGCCTGTTGTTCCGCCGGGTGTTCGACCACGATGTGGGTGGGCCGAAATGCGGCCAGGCGGTTAACCAATTGTTGGATTTCCCGTTGATACTGCGGTTCCAGCACGTCGATCCCCTCTTTCTTGACCACATCTCGGTTGGGAAAGGCAAAATGAAAAGTGCCCAGGGTCAAAACGCGGATTTTTGGAGCCCCTTCCGGCGGGCGGAATGCCGGTTGTCGGGGACTTTTACATGAAACAACGATTATCGAGAGAAGGAAAAGAAAAATTTTTTTCAACATGGGAATCCGCCTTTTATCCATAAGACGAAGGAAACTGAATTTTGTTACGCATAAGGGGATAAAGGGAGTAACATATTTTCGGTTCGACCCGGAAATTAAACGTATTTTTGCATTCGAGAGGTATAATCGGAGATGCGCAAGATGGAATTGATGGCGCCGGCGGGCAATTTCGAAGCCCTTCAAGCCGCCTTGGATAACGGGGCGGACTCGGTTTATTTCGGCGTGGAACAACTCAATATGCGGGCGCGCTCGTCCGTAAATTTTACCGCGGACGATTTGCCCGAAGTGGTTCGCCGGGCCCGGGAAAAGGGCGTGCGCACTTATTTAACCCTCAACACCATTTTATACGATCACGATATTCCGGTGGCCAAACGGCTGATTGCCGCGGCTCGAGAAGCGGGTGTGGATGCCATTATCGCCACCGACCAGGCGGCCATTTTCATGGCGAGAGAAGCGGGTATGGAGGTGCATATCTCCACCCAGCTCAATATTACCAATGTGGAAACCGTAAAGTTTTTCTCCCGCTTTGCCGACACCATGGTGCTGAGCCGCGAATTGAGCCTGCGTCAAGTGAAATATATCACCGACCAAATCGAACGCCAACATATTACGGGTCCTTCGGGCGAGCCGGTCAAAATCGAAATTTTCGGTCACGGCGCCCTATGCATGGCGGTATCCGGAATGTGCCATTTGAGTTTGCATACCTACAATTCGTCCGCCAACCGGGGGGCATGCAAGCAAAATTGCCGCCATCCTTATCTGGTGATCGACAAAGAGACGGGGATCGAACTGGAGATCGACAACGAATACATCATGTCGCCCAAAGATTTGATGACGGTGGATTTTCTGGACAAAATAGCGGATGCGGGCGTGAGCGTGCTCAAAATCGAAGGGCGCGCCCGATCGGCCGACTATGTGGCCGTCACTACACGCGTGTATCGCGAAGCCATCGACGCCCTGGCCGAAGGGAGTTACACCCGCGAAAAAGTGTCCGATTGGGTGCGGCGGCTGGCAAGGGTGTATAACCGCGGATTTTGGGACGGCTATTACCTGGGACGCAAATTGGGCGAGTGGGCCGAACCCGGCAACCAAGCCACCGTCAAAAAGATTTATATCGGTCGCGGCAAAAAATATTATCCCAAAGCCAAAGTAGGCGAATTCACCATCGAAAATTTCGAGCTCAAACCGGGCGACAAAATTTTGATTACCGGCCCTTCGTTGGGAGCCAAAGAGTTGGTAATCGGCGAAATGTACGTCAACGACGCCCCCGGCACGGTGGCCAAGCGGGGCGATATTATGGCCCTCAAATTGGATTATAAAATCCGCCCTTCGGACAAATTGTTCAAACTGGTGGAATCCGGCGAGCCTTCCGAAGTTTAGAAAAATTTCCCCTTCGGATTACCTTTACCGCGATATTGGGTGGGTTGGGTGTTTTGACGGGTATATTTGTCCACCAGCCGGTCTTTACCGAAAAGGAATCCGATGCGAATGTTAAATCCGAAAAGGAGTCCGTCGGCGCCGGCGAAATTTCCTATGCGTATGGGGCCCCTGTCATCATCGCCGATGTAATAATGCATGCCGATGTTGCCGTCCACCGTGAGCGAGTTTCGAAAGACGAATTCCTTGCCGGCCATTACCCCGAAATGGAGAATCGTGTGGGAATATCGGTAATAAATGATCTCTTCGTAATAGCTCGTGCCGTCCCAGTAATGCTGATAATCCAATGCGTCAATGGTGCCGGTGCTGAAGC
Organism: Chlorobiota bacterium; assembly: GCA_013153605.1. Taxonomy (GTDB): domain Bacteria; phylum Bacteroidota; class Bacteroidia; order Flavobacteriales; family Flavobacteriaceae; genus JAADED01. The sequence continues at coordinate 10,313 of JAADED010000094.1, forward strand.
CGATGCCGGGAGCGAAATAGGCGCCGTGCAACACGTGAGGAGGGCGATATTGGTCGCGGTTTTTAAAGAAAGATTGGAGGCGCACCCGGTAATCGACCGTTATGCCGAATCCGTCGATTTTTTTGTACATGGTGTATTCTCTCCGCAATCCCATGCCGTAAAATTTCAATTCCGCCATGATCGATTGCCCCGGCGCCAATGCCCGCTCGTAGGCCACGGCAAAAGTGTTGCCCCCGAAAGCGCTGAAGTTGAACATCAGATTGTTGATTTTATCGTCGGCAAAATACCATTCGTTTTCCTCCGGATTTTGCATTTTCATGCGATTGCCCGTGTGGAAACGAATTTCCTTCACCAGCACCTTGTCGATGGTAAATACCACCCCGTCGGGATCTTTGTAATCCACATATTTGATTTGGTTGTCGGTGATTTCTTTAATGATCACCTTGTGCTCTTTTCCGTCCTTGGTAATCAGGATGTCCTGTGCATGGCCGATGAGAGGAAAGGCCGTGAGAAGGAAGAACCAAACGAGCTTTTTCATGGGACTAATGTTTTAATTAATTATAACAAAAATCATTCCCAAGGTTTTACAATTGCATGGTTTTCCTTAACGTTTCCAAAAATTCCCGGTGGATATGACCGTTGGTGGCCAGGATTTCACCTCCGTACATCCAATCGTCGCCTCCCGTAAAGTCCGTGACCCGACCTCCCGCTTGTTGCACGATGTAGGCGCCCGCCGCCACGTCCCAGGGGCTGAGGCCGTATTCGTAGAAGCCGTCCATTCGTCCGCATGCCACATACACCAAATCCGCCGCCGCCGAGCCCAGGCGCCGAATGCCCGCCGTATGAAACATCAGGTACCGGAAGCTGTTCAAATAAGCGTCCAGCTTGTCGTAATTTTTATAGGGAAAACCCGTGGCAATCAGGCTTCGGTCCAACGCCGTTTCTTCCGATACGGATATCGGCCGCCCGTTCAGGTAAGCCCCCGTTTCGTCGGCATAAAACAATTCGTCCAATCCCGGTTCGTACACCATGCCCCATATAGTTTGCCCTTTATGCTGAAGGGCCACGCTCACCGCCACCGGATACAGGCCGTGGATAAAATTGGTGGTTCCGTCGATGGGGTCGATGATCCAAATGTAATCGGCGCGGAGGTCTTCGGCCGTTTTTTCTTCCGTCAAAAAGCCGCTTCCCGGAATAAGGGCCCCCAGTTGCTCTACCAGGAATTCCTCCACCCTTTTGTCGATCTCGGTGACGTAATCGTGCACTCCTTTTCGGGCGATTTGCCGCGAGGACAGTTTGCCGTGATGTTGCTTGACCATGGCTCCGGCCCGCCGTACGATGTCCAATGCCTGTTCGGAAATCTTCATTTTGGCAATTCGTTGAGACCCAAAAATAACCAATTCAAGCGAGCCAAAAGCTGAGAGAAGTCGGTTTTGACTCGAGCGGAACCATGAAGAAGACATAAGGGCGCGAGATGTAAATGATGAACTCTTTTAATGTTCAAGAACCCGCGTCATACATTTTTTTAATGCCCGCAAAAAGAGTCAAAAGAATAAAAATGATGAACAAATAGACAATCGATATGTTTATTTGGTTGACTCCTTTCATTTCACTATAAACAACGGCCCCGGAAAGAAATAGGAAAAGCGATACCAGTAAAAATCTTATAATATTTGTCATAGTTATCCCGACGGAATACAATTCTTTCCTGTATTCTTCCGTGACCCTAACGGGAAAATTCATCCTTTCGGGTTTTCTTATAATGTAGCCCAATGAAAAATATATAATAAGAGATAAGACCGGAAACAGAAAAATGACAAAACGGTTGGCTTTATCATCGGCCCGACCTAAAAAGTTGAAATGAGAATGAATGTGCTCCGGCAAGGATGGAAAATAATAAAGCACAACGCCGAAGTTGATAATGATCAAAACCGGGCTTAAGAGGGAAATGAATTTGTTGAAAGTTAGTTTTTTCATTATTATTTCTCAGATTTAAGTACCAAATAGAATTTTATTTTGAACAAATTTAAAAATTTTCAAATAGGAGACTTTGGGGAGAACATAAGCATAAACAAACCGAAGGTTTGCCGAATGTTTATTTGGTGAAGGATGATTGATAAAGCGAATACGGGAAGGTTGTTCCCTTGTGGGGGATTGGGTTTTTTGGATTGACGTATAAAGTTATTTACCCAGTTTTTAATTATTACTAAAGAGGGTTAATTGGTGGAAATGTTCTAATAAATTTTATTATATCCCTTTTGTGTTAACCTGTAAAATCCCTCATTTGTAATTTCTATATAACCTTCTAATATTAATAAATCTACAGCTCTTAGAAAATTATCAAAATGAAATATGTCTGCATTTTTTAGAACAGAC
>JAADED010000081.1 GCA_013153605.1 Chlorobiota bacterium
GCCGAAATGGTCCGTAAGGTGCGCGAAGCCGAAAAAATATACGGCAAGGTAGATTATTCCCTATCGGAAAAAGCTAAAAAAAGCCGCGTTTTTGCGCGATCGCTTTATGTGGTCAAGGACATGAAAAAAGGCGAAGTGTTTACGGAAGAAAACGTGCGATCCATCCGTCCGGGATACGGCATGCCGCCCAAATACTTGCCGCAAATTTTAGGACGAAAAGCCGGAACGGATATCGAAAAAGGTACTCGCTTGAGTTGGGATTTGGTGGAATAAATTTTTTTTCATTTTTTATTAAATGATTGAAAGGTGAAAAAACAACTTTTTGTTCTTTTCTTCATTTATGGGTTCGCCCTTTATGCCCAAACCGGGTTGGTGGCCTATTTCCCGTTGGATTCTAACGCCAACGATTATTCCCCTTTGCATATTCACGGAATAAATCATAACGGAGTACCCGTCTTCACCCTCGACAGGCAATATTTTTATTTCAACGGAATTAATGCCTATATATATGCCGGCAATCACTCAAGAAACATAACCGATCAAGTGACGGTGAGCGTGTGGATACGAACTTTATCCGATCGATGGCAATGGATTGTGGGACATTACGATTGGACGGCGGATCGCGGTTTTCAAGTAGTAATGGCAAACGGATATGTGGAAATGCGGGGAAGAGACGGTTCGGGGTCTTTTTATCGGTTACCTTCTTCCGTCGTTTTTAATGACGGTCGGTGGCATCATATCGGGGCCGTTTTCGATCGAAACAAATGGAGACTCTTGGTAGATTGTAGTGCCAGTTTTACTTCTTTGACCTCGGGAGCCCGGAATCCCTCTTATTATGTGGATACCCAACCCTTTAGTATCGCCAAATACCCTCAATTAAATCAGGGAGATCCCATGTTGTTTCAGGGAGATATCGATGAAGTCCGGGTATACAATACGGCTTTATCCCCGGACGAGCTGTGTCAGATGTATTTATCTTCTCCCAAGGCCCAAAATACACGCCGTGTTTTCCTTTATCCCAATCCCGCGAGGGATTTCCTGAAAATCAAAATCGAAAAAGGAGAATATGAGTTTAAAATTTCGGATTTGTCGGGCAAGATGGTTATGTCCGGCAAGAATTTAAAGTCGGACGGGGAAGTCGTGATACCCGTAGATCGTCTTTCCTCCGGGTTATATACCATTATATTGGAATCGGATGAAAAGGGGAAATGGTACGGGACTTTTGTGAAGGAGTAATTTTATTAAAAAGGGAAATGAATGAGGTTAAACCGTCCCGTGCCGAATTCGGATCACCTTATTGCCGGATTGCGTGGAATCATGCTTGAGCAAGAACAAGAGTATCAATATCTTCGGAATATATTTTTGGATTTCCTTTACTCCACCAAGATTTTGCGCGTAATAATTTGATGATTCGTTTCCGCTTGTAGGAGATACACCCCTTTTTTGCGAGCCGGAAATTCCTCCTCCCAGATTGTGGAGGGAGGATTTATTCGGTATTCAAAAATTAACCGCCCCGTTAAATCGTAAATGCGGATGGAAGAAAGGGGGTAAGCCGAAGTTACCCGGATTTTCTCCTCTTTTTTAATAGGATTGGGAAAAACGGCGAAACCTTCGGCGGATTGATCGGAAATTCCGTAAAAGTACGGATTGGCCAACACCCGGATTTCCCGGTCCGTTAATGCCCGATTATACAAAATCACTTCGTCGATTATTCCGTTAAAATAGCAATGACATCCGTTGTCTCCGCGATAATAATATCCGATGGTAAACGGGTCGGAGTTTTGCAAATCGGGGCGGATGCTGGAACTGTGGACCACTCCCTGAAGGCGTCCGTCCAAATAAAGTTTCCATGTATTTCCTTCCACCACTCCCGCCAAGTGATGCCATTGCCCGTCGTTTACTCTTTTTAATGTTCTAATTATTTGATATTGTCCTCCGTTGTTGCGCCCTCCTAAAAAACCGTAGCCGTCCCAATACACCGATAAGTGATAACCGCGGTCTTCGACCCAATTATATTTGGCCGCAATGAACCCGTAATGATTGGAGGCGTTGGTTTTAAACCATGCGGCAATGGTTACCGTGTCAATAATATGGCGGTTGAATGTAGAGCTTGTAATGGTCGAATTAAATCCGTTGAATAAAAACGCGCCGTTTACAATACCGAAAGCGGGGATGATTTGATAACCAAATCCGTCCAAATGGAAAGGACTTAAATCGCGGGTGTGGCCGTCCAGAGGAAAATAAGCGACATATCCCGGCGGTAATTGTCCGAATAGAGGGAAAAAGAGAAAAAGAAAAAACGGAAGAAATCCCTTTTTCACCTTCTTTTTTAGATGAAAATAATAAAAAATTTTGAAATAAAGTTCACTTTCAGTAAGACTTGGGAAAACGGTCGTCCACCAGGATGATAAAATCCGCGGTACCTTTATGCTCGTCTTCGAGGCGGGAAATGTCTTCTTGGGACACGGTTTGCACCGTAACGATTTTTACGTCCGGCTTGTAGCGCCTCAGGTACCAAAGGATGCCTTGGTCGAAGGCGGAGTGGTAGCTTCCGTTAAAGTGGAGGAAGGTATATCCCGGGCGGAGGTGTCGGGCGATAAAATAGGCCATGGTGGCATCTTTCACGGCTTGTGCTTTGGGCAAATTTTCGCCGCCGTGACCGTGGCCGCCCATCATTTCCACCATTTTTTTGTATTGCGAAAGTTCGGGGTCGTATGCGATGGGCAAAGGCGCTATCCATTCTTTTTCTTTGGCCGACAGGCTGTCCAAACTTTCAAAACCCTTTTTATACACCATCGAAGCATACCGGCGAGGAATGTTGGTGGCGATAAAGGGGAGTCCGTGTTCTCTTGCGAAGTCCAACAAAGGTTTATAGTCGCGCTTGAAATTGGGCCATAGTCGGGCGAGGCTGTCCAATGTCTTTTCGTCGATTTCGCCTTTCACGTAACGGGTCACCGCCTCCTGGTTGTCCCGTTCGAACATTTCGGCTCCCAGGATGAGTTTTCCGTCTTTGGCTTTATAAAGGTCTTGGGCCAACCGGAGCTCCAACCAATGGGCCACGGCGTTGTTATGTTCTTCTCCGAAGAAGACCACGTCGGCTTTGGCGGCTTTTTTGACCAGCTTTTTCCATGAAGTTTTCTTTCCGTCCGCGGTGTAAATTTTAAAAGGGGCCGGTTCTTGAGCCCGAAGCATGGCCGGCATAAGGATTCCCAAAAGGAGCCAGTGTCTAAGATTCATTTCAATCGCAATTTTTGACCCGGATAAATGGTGTTGTCTTTCAAATTGTTCAGCTCGCGCAATTTTTCGAGAGGAATACCGTATTTCACGTGAATGCGATAGAGGGTTTCGCCCGGTTGCACGATGTGGTAGGCGGGTATTCCGTCGTCGGCGGTCGATGTGGTGGTATTTCCTCGGACGGGAATTTTAAGGGTTTGACCCACCGTGAGGGTGTTATCGCGCAAGGCGTTGGCCGCTTTGATGGCTTCCACGGATACGCCGTACTTACGTGAGATGGCATAGAGAGTTTCTTTGGGTTGCACCGTGTGGAGCACGTAATTTTCGGGTTCGCTCGGAGCGGGGGTGGCGGCCGGTTGGGGTGTTTCGGCGGTTTCCGAAGGTTGGGGAGCGGCCGGTTGGGGAATTTGTACCTCGGGGGCTTCGGATTGCGGAGTTTCGGCTACAGCCTCTTCGGTTTCGGTGGCTGATTCCGCCGGTTCGGCTTGGCCGGCGGGCAAGAGGAGCACCAGGATTTGGCCTTCGTAAATGTCGTAATCCACCAGGTTGTTCATTTCTTTGATTTCGCTTACGGGAATCCCGAATTTTTTGGCAATGGTATATAAGGTTTCGCCCGCTTTTACTTCATAGATGATTTTACGGCCGTCGTCGCGGCGGTCTTTGGTTTCGGGTTCTTTGGTTTTGACCTTCATCCTAGCCAATACTTCCTTGTCCAGTTCGTGAAGGTTGTATTTTTCGATCAAATAGATAAGTTTGGAAGGATAGCTGGGGTCGGTGGCGTATCCCGCTTTTTTGAGTCCTTTGGCCCACGCTTCGTAATCGGAGGGCGAGAACCGGAAGAGGAAGGCGTAACGCTTGCGGGTGGCCAAAAATTCGGAATGGTCCCTGAATGATTCTTCGGGGTCCTTGTATTTGCGGAAGCATTCGTTTTTATGGTCGTCGTCTTTATATACGCGGGGGCCTTCCCAGTCGTCGCCGCATTTGATGCCGAAATGGTTGTTGGCCGTGCGAGCCAGGTAGCTGGTGCCCGAAGCCGATTCCAGTATGCCTTGGGCCATGGTGATGCTGGCCGGAATGCCGTATTGTTGCATTTCCCGTTGGGCGATTTGTTTGTACCGCGCGATATATTTGAGCGTTTGCACGTCCGTTTGACGGGTGGTGCCGCCCGTATCGCCGGTTTTGGGCGCTTTTTTGGCCGAACCGCACGAATGAAGGATCAAAAGAAAGGGAAGTGCCCACACAAAAAGACGCAAGCGTTTCATATACAATGATTTTTTGTCAAAAATAAGGAATTTCGGTCAAACCGGACGGGTTCTTATATGCCGGATGTTTCAAAATGCGTGCCGATCACCACCACATGAGCTCCCGCGCGGTAGTAATCCTCGATCCGTTCGGGTTTGATGCCGCCCCCCACGATCACGGGCAAGCCCGAGGAACGGCTGACGGCCTCCACCATTTCCAAGGGCACGGGAAGGCTGGCCCCGCTACCGGCTTCCAAATACACGTATTGCATGCCCATGTACCGGGCGGCCAAAGCGGTGGCCACCGCCAGTTCGGGTTTGTCCCGCGGGATGGGAAGGGTCTGGGTCACGTAGCGGACGGTGGTGAGATTGCCGCTTTCCACCAATAAATAAGCCGTGGGAAGCACGGGTATATTCCACCGCGCGATGAGAGGAGCGGCCTTTACCTGTTGCCCCGCCAGGTATTCGGGATTGCGCCCCGACAGAAGGGTGAGAAACAGCACCGCGTCGGCATGGGGAACCAGTTGGGCGTAATCGCCGGGAAAGAGAATCACGGGCAAGTCGAAGCGGGTTTGAAGGGCGGTTATTGTGTCGGCTACGGCTTCTTTGGTAGTGAAACTTCCGCCCACGAACAACCAGGAAGGACGATAACGGTCCACCGCGAGGGCCAGGCGGCCCGCCGCTTCAGGGTCGAATTTGTCGGGATCCACCAAAACCGCCAATCCGTGGCGGTCGCGGGAGATGCGAATATGGCGTCTCGCCATAAAATGCGTATTTTTATGCCATGCAATTTAAAGATATTCGGTTTCATAGGCAATTGCGCGAGGCCTTTGCCCGCATGGCGGGTGCCGGGCGGTTTCCCCATACCGTCCTTTTGGAGGGGGCCGACGGATACGGCACCTTGCCGGTGGCCGTCGGGGCGGCCGCTTCGCTCCTGTGCGGCGACGATCCCGCTTGCCGCGACAAAGTGTTCCGGCTCGCCCATCCCGACGTGCATTACGTATTTCCCACCGTGCCTCATCCCAAAGAAGGTGCTTCCACCACCTCCCGCCACTACGGGGAGGAATGGCAGGCTTTTGTGAAGGACAATCCTTTCGGCACCTATGAGGAGTGGATGAACCGCCTGGATGCCGGTAACAAGCAGGGCATGATCCGGGTACAGGATGCCGCCTGGATTACGCGCGAAGCCCATCGTTATCCGGTGGCGGGCGATCGCAAAGTGTTTATCGTATGGCATGCCGAAAAAATGAATACGGGAACGGCCAACAAATTGCTCAAGTTGCTTGAAGAACCGCCCGAAGGCACTTATTTTTTGCTTCTTACGCCGGCGCCGCTTCAAATATTGTCCACCATTCGTTCGCGGGCCCAGCATTTCAGGGTCCCTCCGGTTCCGGCTTCCGCCATGCGGGAAGCGTTGGCCGCTTCGGGTGCCGATTCGGCCCGTATCGAGCAAGCCGTACAAGCCGCTTCGGGGGATTGGAACAAAGCTTGGGGAATGGTAAGGGGAAGCGACCCTTTTGCCCTTCACAAAGATTATTTTGTTCGCTGGGTGCGTATCGCCTATTCCGCCAAGCGTAATCCGTCGGCCGTAAACCGGCTGGCCGAATGGACGGCGGCTATCAGCGGCGAATCCCGCAATTTTCAAATGGAATTTCTCCGATTCGCCCTCGAAACCGTTCGCCGTTCTTACCTCAACCGATTCGGTGCCGAACTCCCTTACTTTGATTTCGATGCCCAAGGTTTCCGCCAGGAAAAATTCACTCCTTTCGTTCATACGGGCAATATCGAAGGATTCTATCGCGAGCTCGGCGATGCGGTCTATCATTTGGCCCGTAATGCCAATCCCAAAACCACTTTTATGGATTTGTCCATTCGCTTGACCCGATTGCTCCATGCCCCGACACAATAAACCCGAACGCAAAGCGTATATTTGCCGACAACCGCCGCCCATGTCCGAGAGGATCAAAGAAAAACTGGCCGAATTGCCCGCCCAACCCGGCATTTACCAATTTCTCGACAAGGCCGGCAACGTGCTCTATGTGGGTAAGGCCAAAAATCTGAAAAACCGGGTGTCGTCTTATTTTTCCAAACACGTTACCCGCAAAACGGGCCTGATGTTGCGCCGCGCGGTCGATTTGCATTATATCGTCACGGCCAATGAGACCGAAGCGTATTTATTGGAAAACGTGCTCATCAAAAAACATCAGCCCAAATTCAACATCCTTCTCAAAGACGATAAAACGTATCCCTGGATCGTTATTCGAAACGAGCCTTTCCCGCGTGTGGAGATGACCCGCGATTGGGTGGACGACGGTTCCGAATATTTCGGACCCTACACTTCCGTGCGCACCGTACGCGTTTTGCTGGATTTGATTCACGACCTTTTTCCCATACGCACATGCAGGTACGATTTGAGTCCCGAAAAAATCCGCCAAGGCAAATTCAAGGTCTGTCTGGAATACCATTTGGGTCGGTGTAACGCGCCGTGCGTGGGGCGGGAAGACGAACACACATACCGGTCTTATTTAAAGGAAATACGAAAAATTTTAAGAGGCAATTTCCGATCGGCGCTGGAATATTTTCGCCGGCAAATGACGGAAGCCGCCGCCCGGTATCAATTTGAAAAAGCCCAGGAATTCAAAGAAAAATTGGAAGCCCTCGAGCGCTATCAGGCGCGGTCCACGGTGGTGAATCCCAAATTGGGAAACGTGGAAGTGTATTCGTTGGTGGAAGACGGCGATACCGCCTATGTGAATTTTATGGAGGTAGCCAACGGCACCGTAATCCGGGTGTGGAATACCGAAGTCAAACGGCGGTTGGACGAATCGCCGGAAGAAATATTGGGATATGCGGTGCGCGAATGGCGCCGTCGTTTTCCGACGGGAGCCCGGGAAATCATCGTTCCCTTTATGTTGGATTTGCCCGATGATATCAAACAAACCGTACCCAAGCGGGGCGACAAGCGCAAATTATTGGAGCTGTCCGAAAAGAATGCGCGCTACTACCGGCTTGAACGACGGAAACACCTCATGCAAACCGATCCGGCACGGCACACCGAACGCCTGTTGGAACGTATGAAGGAGGACCTTTTTCTTCCCCGCCCGCCGCGACACATCGAATGTTTTGACATTTCCCACACCCAGGGGGTGGAAAAAACCGCCGCATGCGTGGTGTTCAAAGACGGAAAACCCGACAAAAAGTCCTACCGGCATTTTACCATCAAAAGCGTGGAAGGCAACGACGACTACGCCTCCTTGTACGAAGCTGTGTATCGGCGGTATCATCGCTTGAAAGAAGAAGGCCGATCCCTTCCCGATTTGGTGGTGATCGACGGAGGTAAGGGCCAATTGTCGGCCGCCCGCAAAGCATTGGAAGATTTGGGCCTAGCCGATTTGCCCGTGATCAGCATTGCCAAAAGGTTGGAAGAAATTTACCGTCCCGGCGACCCGATTCCTTTGCATATCGACAAATTGTCCGAAACTTTGCGTGTCATTCGCCACATACGGGACGAAGCCCACCGGTTCGGATTGCGCCTCCACCGGAAGCGGCGTCAAAAGCGGAGCGTGGGCGGAGTGCTGACCCGCATTCCGGGCGTCGGCGAAAAGACGGCCGTGAAATTGCTCAAACATTTCAAATCGGTCAAACGCATACGCGAGGCCCCGATTGAGGAAGTGGCAGCCGTGGTGGGACCCAAAACCGCCCGCCGGGTGAAAGAATTTTTGGAAGCCGAAAACTAAGCGGGTTTGGAATTCCGCGACCGGTGCCTTAATTTTGGGTATCATCCGTCACCGCAGGCATGGAAATTTACCTGGACATCGACGGGGTGCGCGTGCGCATCACCAATCCCGACAAAGTGTTGTATCCCGAAGCGGGATATACCAAGCGCGACGTGATCGACTATTACCTGGCCGTGCGCGACCCCTTGCTGGCGGTCAATAAGGGGCGGCCGGTGGTGTTTATCCGTTACCCCCACGGGGCGGGAAGCTATTCGTTCTTCCAAAAAAACGTGCCGCCCAATCATCCCGAATGGATGGAAGTGGTGGAAATGGGCAAATACAAGCCCGTTCGGTATTTGGTGCTCAACAAAATTGCCGACCTTATTTGGTTCGTTCAGCTCCATGCATTGGAATTCCACATCATCAATATCCGCAAGCCGGCCTGGGATTATCCCGATTTGATGGTGTTCGACATCGACCCTCCGCCGGGCACGCCTTTTCCCGAAGTGCGGGATTTTACCTTGAAAGCGGCGCCCGTGTTGGAAGAGTTGGGATACAAACCCTATTTTAAAACCTCGGGCAAGGCCGGAATGCATATAGTGTGCCCGTTGCGGCAAGAGCATACGGTGGACGAAGTGTTCCGCGCCGCCGAAGATGCCGCCCGCCGTATTATCGAACGTTTTCCCGACCGGGCCACGTTGGAGGTGCGCAAAGCCAAGCGGGGCGACAAATTTTTGATCGACATTTTCCGAAACCGCGCCTACCAGACTTTCAGCATGCCGCTGGGTACGCGGGCCACTCCCCGCGCCACGGTGTCCATGCCCGTATCCCGCGAGGAATTGGCGGAGTTGGGAGACCCTTCGATCTACCACATCAAGAGCGTACCCGAATATCTGAAAACACGCCCTTTTGCGTGGGCGCGAATTTTCGAGGACGCCACTTCTCTTCATCTCACCCTTCAATCCAAGGAATAACCCGCAAAGGTGACGGGAATTTTGCCGTTGAGCAATCGGTAGCGGGCAAGGGGTTTGCGCCCCATATAGGAGGACAGGTCGCCCGGGGAAAGGATCCAAGCCGTGGCCCATCGGTAGGCGTCGTTGAGATGAGCGGCCATGCGGCGGTAAAATCCTTCGCGGCTTTTGAGGCCGAGACGTTTGTCATAGGGCGGATTGAAAATCAGGGTAACCGGTCCCGGAATTTTGCGGGTTTCGAAAAAGTTTTTGACTTCCCAATCCACAAATTCATCCACTCCCGCTTCTCGGGCGTTTTGCCGGGCGATATCGATCATGGCGGGGTCGCGGTCGTAGCCGGCAATGCGTAAAAATTCCACGGGCCGCACCCGACGGGATTCCAATTCTTTTTGTATTTCTTCAAGTAGGCGGGGGCGGAAATCGCGCCAATGCATAAACGAAAAGAACGAACGCCCGAGGTTGGGTGCCGTACGGGAGGCCAACAGGGCCGCTTCGATGGGAATGGTCCCGGAGCCGGTCATGGGGTCGATCAGGTGGGTGTCGTTGCGCCACTTGGCGAGACGTACCAAGCCCGCGGCCATCACTTCATTCAGCGGAGCTTCTCCCGCACCCGTGCGATATCCCCGTTTAAAAAGGGGAACCCCCGACGCATCCAGCGAGACCGTAATTTGGTTGCGAAACAAATGCAGGTTGATGACCACTTCGGGATTTTCCTTATCCACGTCGGGACGGTGGCCGAACCGGTCGCGAAAGCGGTCCACGATGGCGTCTTTGGTTTTTTGGCTTACGAACAGCGTGTCGGGAATGGTGTCGAGCATGCCCGAGACGTTAAACCATAAGCGCTTGCGCGAATGGAAGAAAGTTTCCCAAGGGATTTCGTATATTTTGTTGTACAATACCGCCACCGAGCGGATGTTGCGCAAGTGGGCCGTCGGTTTGAGGATGCGAAGGGCGGTGGCTGCCGCCAAGTTGGTTTTGTATAACAGGGGAGTGTCGCCGTAAAATTCCACCGCACGAACCAACGGGCGGACCTTTTGGCCGCCCAATTCCCGAATTTCGCGGGCCAACACCTTTTCCAATCCTTTAAAGGTGGTGGCTACCATTTTGAAGGGTTCTTCTCGTTTTGTCTTCACCGGATTCGAATTTTTTCGCCCAGGAACTTGGGCCGAGTTCCCGTGAGGAGGTCCCAAGTGGCTTTGAGCCGGGCTCCCGCTTCGCGAACCAGCATGCGCCGGTGGGAATGTCCCGACACGTTGCGGGTGCGTACGCCCTCGACCGTCATTCCTTTATGGCGACCGATAAAGATAGCCCTTTTTACGTGAAAATCCTGTGAGATCACCAGAAGGCTGTCCAACCCGAAAATTTCTTTGGCCCTGACCATGCTGTCATACGTGCTGAAGCCCGCATAATCCAAAAAAATTCGGTCGGGCGGCACCCCGCCGGCCACCAGGTCTTTTTTCATTTGCAAGGGCTCGTTATAGTATTTGCTCGAATTGTCTCCGCTGATGAGGAAATAGCGAGTTTTTTTGTTTTTCCACAAATTCAAAGCCGTGTGGATTCGATATTCATAAAAAGGATTGGCTTTTTTGCCGCGCGTATATTTGGCGGTGCCCAACAGCAGGGCCACCCGGTAGGGCGGAGCTTCATCGGGGTCGTGTACGTAAGGAGCGGCATAATATTCCACATAAAAATAATTGGCCGCCACCAAAAGCAGTGCGACGGCCGCGCTACCGACAAAGAGCTTTAACCACCGCCTCGGTTTCACTTTATGTCAAATTCCCAATACTTTGGCGTTGACAAAAAATACGGTTTTCACATCCACCGTATGGTCCCGGGTAATCAGTTCGTCCACCGTCACCCTTACGCGCAAGTCGAACGAATCGGCTTTGAGGTATTCTTTTAATTCTTCGTCGGTGGTTTCCAACTCCAATTCGTTGCCCACCGAGTCGGGGATGTCGTATTTCCAGGCGATTTTGATTTCGGGCAATCCGTCGGCCGACATGTAGATTTCGATATCTTCCAGAAACGAGAAATCGCTGTTGACCGGATCGGTAATTTTCAAATCCACTTCCCGCAATTTGATTTCTTCGATCAAATCCTTATGCGTATTGTGGTTTTCGAAAGTTTGTTGAGTGTTGGTGGTGACGGGCGGCAAGGGGATGTCCACCGGAGATTGCAAGGGAATGGTGGCCGGGATCACCGCTTCGGAATGATACACCACTTCGAATTGGGTGAGTTCGTCCAATTTTTTGCATCCGACCAGGGAGGCAATCATAACCAAAAGCCACAAGGTTTTTTTCATTTTATTGGTTTTTATTAAAATAGTTTTATAATTGCAAGATTTTATGTAATTTACGCGACAAATTTAATAAAATTCGCCGGGGATGTTTTTCCGGGAATCGTTTCTTCATTTTGTTTGGCAACACCGATTATTAGACCAAAGCAAATTGCATACCACGGAGGGTGAGCCGGTGGAAATTCTTTCTCCCGGATTTCGCAATCCTTCGGCGGGTCCCGATTTTTGGGATGCGCGCCTACGTATCGGCGGTCAATTGTGGGCCGGACATGTGGAGGTGCATTTGCGCGCTTCGGATTGGTATGCCCATCATCACGAGCGGGATCCGGCATACAATGCGGTGATTTTGCACGTGGTGTGGGAAGACGACATGCCGGTGTTCAATGCGGCGGGCGCTCCGGTTCCCGCTTTGGAGTTGAAAGATAAAGTCTTGCCCGGCGTGCGCGACAATTACGTTCAATTGGCGTCGGCCGCTTCGCCGCTCAAATGTGCGCCTTTTCTTCCGATTCCCGGGGCCGAATGGGAAAAATGGACCGAACGTCTGTATGTGGACCGGTTGGAAGACAAAGCCCGGCGTACCGAAACGCTCCTCCGCGAAACGGTGAACGATTGGGAAGAAGTGTTGTTTAGGCGGATGCTCCGGTATTTCGGCATGGTTCGCAATACCGAGGCTTTCGAGCGGGTGGCCGAGCGAATAGGTTTCCGCGTGTTTAGGAAATATCTTCACGACCTCCCTACATTGGAAGCCCTTTTGTTGGGCACGGCCGGCCTCCTCCCCGCCCA
>JAADED010000077.1 GCA_013153605.1 Chlorobiota bacterium
AAGCTCCACCTCCAGATGGTCCACTACGGACGCGAATATTCCCCCGCCCGCCAATGGGATTTGTCCAAAGATCCCATTACCTCGGCCATCTCCAAAGCAGAAGGGAAGGGGGAGTGAGCGTTTTTTTGAATAATCAATTCATTTTTTCAGGTTCGCTAAGTTTAAAAGCCAGGGTTCCGGAGGAGAGGATATGGCAATTTTAATCGAAAATGTCATACCATATATATTATATATAAATTCCCGCTCCTCCATCACCACGCCCGGGTGGTGAATCATAAGTGGATTATGGCCACCTTCACCGACGGCAAAGCCCGGGGCGAAATGCTTATCAAATACGAACCCGCCGGCCCGGATTCCATCCGGTTCGAAACGGCCGAAGCGGTGTTGTATCATTGACGGGCTTCAAACCCGATCGGAGTGTAAAAGCGAGAAAATAATAAGGTATAAAACGGACGCGCGAATGCGGGGGTCTTTGAAATCCGCTTCGGAAGTGTGATCGATTAAGCGGCGCCATACGGCTTCCGGCGGCTCTTTACCCGTTATAAGGGTATCCACAGCGGAAATATAACGCTCCGCAAACCGACGTATCCTCCCGCGGGATTCGAAATAAGCGCGGCGCATGCAGGACAACAGGGCCAATTGGAGCTTGGGGGACAGAAGATATTCCCGCTCTTCCGGCGACAAGCGGGTTTTCAAAAAGCGGATTATTTCCTCTCGGGAGGAATCCGGAAGACGGACCAACCGGACATAATCCTCTTTGGATGTGCCGGTCAAATAACCTTCTTCTATCAATAAATCTTCCGTTCGCTTGATGACTTCCGCAAACGACATCTCTCGCGTGCCCGCCACAGGCAAGGCATAGGCCGAGCGGGGCAATTCTTTCTCCATACAAACGGACAGCGTGCGGCGCCCGCGATCCGGTGCGCATGAGGTCAGAATAAATACCGGGAGGAAAAGAAACAAAAATACAGGTCTCATTTCAAAAGGGAAGTTAAGCAAATAAATTCTTTCGAAAAAAGCGGATTCCGATAAGCCGGGAGTTTCCGTTGAAGGAGGGAAATCATAAAATTTTCCAATTAAGGCCGGGCTTTTTCATAATTAATTATTATTTTTGAATATGAAAACCCGCCTTTTGTTCGGATGGATCATCGGATTCCTTTGGGGCACGGCCGGAACCTTCGCCCAACTTCCGCTTGAAGCCGATACCCTTTTTCCCCAAGCCGATGCGGTGGTATTGGAGCATCATACCGAAGTGGATTGGGCGCCCCGCAAAATGACCGTCCGCCGCAAATTCCGTGTCCTCATCCGGCGACGCGACGGCGACCGATTGGCCCGGGTGGTTCTTTTTTACAACCCCCGCGTGAAGATCAAAAAAGTAAACCTGGTATTTTATCATCGCAACAGCAAACGCCGCATTCCGCTCAAAGACTTCGACGATCTGGCCGCTTCGGGCACCCACACCCTTTATACCGACGACCGTGTCAAATATTACCGCTATACTCCTCCCGATTATCCCTATTTGATGGAATTGGAAACCGAAATCGTGTCGGAAAACACGGCCTTCATTCCGTCGTGGCATCCCTATGCCCGGTCCCGATTTCCGGTAGTCTCATCGGAATATGTATTGAATTTTCCGCCCGAAGATTCCATTCATTTTTCGATCCACATACCCTCCTCTTTTACGGTTACGCAAACCCGCGAACCCGGCCGGGTGAAGTTGGCGCTACGAAACGCTCCTCCCATGCCTCCCGAACCTTACGGATTGCCTCCTCATAAGCGGTTGCCCCGAGCGAACTTCCGGCCCGCCGAATTTTATTTGGCGGGACTCCACGGGACGGCCCGTACTTGGACGGATTTCGGCCGCTGGGCATACAACACCCTGTTCGACCCGCCGTCGGAACCCACGGAAGAAATCGCCCGCATCGCGCGGCAACTCACCCGCCCTTATTCCCGAACCGAAGACAAAGTGCGCGCCATTTACGATTACGTGCAAAAAAATATGCGCTACGTGAGCATCCAAGTGGATTTGGGCGGATGGAAACCCATGCCGGCCGCGGAAGTTCACCGCCTCAAATACGGCGATTGCAAGGGCCTGACCGCTTATACGCGCGCATTGCTCAAAGCCGCGGGCATTCCTTCATACGTCACCTTGGTTTATGCCCACTCCTCTTATCCCCGGGATGTGAACGAACGCCTGCCCGGCTTCCAAGGTAACCATACGATTCTATGCGTCCCTTCGGAAAAGGACACCATTTGGCTGGAAACCACCTCCGCTTATTTGCCCGCGGGATATTTGGGCGATTTCACTTCGGACCGTAAGGTGATCGTAATCGAACCCGACGGCGCACGCATCGTACGCACCCCTTCCCTGAAGACGGAAAACAACCGGGAAGAAACCCGCGCCGTTTGGCATATTTCCGAAGACTTATCCGCCCGCGGGCGGGTGCACATACACTCCCAAGGCCTCGAAATGGAAAACCGCATGGCCCGCTTTTACAAGCTCAAACCGGATGACAGGCTCCGCGCCTACATGGAATTTTATGACTTACCGGGATTAAAAATCTCGAACATCCGCCAAAAACGGGATACCCTCCGCCCCGTATTCGACGAAGATTTTCAAGCCGAATTGCCCCGCATTTTACGACGGGCGGGAAATTCCTATCTCCTGACTCCCCTTTTGGCCCGGTCGCCCGAAATACCTCCCAAAGACGAAGAACGCCGCGACTCCGTTTATATTCCATGGGGACGGGTCCGCATGCTGACCGAAACTTACCGCTTGCCCCGGGATTGGAAAATCGAATTCCTCCCCGCGCCCGTGGAGTTGGAAACGCCTTTCGGCCGTTATACGCGAAAATTTACCTATCACCCCGACGGAAAAATCATTTTCGAACGTTCGCTCCTACTCCGTCCCGGCATGTTTCCGCCCTCCATGTATGAGGACTTCCGCCGTTTTCTCAAAAAAATACGCAAAGAAGACCGAAATCCCGTGATCATAAAACCCCTTTCGCCATGAAACGAATCTTCTTTTGGCTTGCCCTGACGACCGGTTGGTTCCTCCACGCACAAACCGTGGAATTCGGCAAAGTGAGCCGCACCGATTTCGATACTTCCGGAGTCGGTGATCATCCGGCGGTGATGTTACACAAAAAATACGAGCTCAAAATCGAACCCGACGAAAAAGAGGGATTAATCGCCCGAATCCAAGTGCACGAACGCATTCGTATCCAAAACCGCGAAGGATTCGACCATGCCGAAAAACACATCCTCCTTTATCATACCAGGGACCAAAGAGAAAAAGTTACCGGGCTCAAAGGTTTTACTTACCGTTTGGAAAACGGAAAAATCCAAAAAATCAAGCTGGACAAAAAAGACATCTACCGCGAACAAACGGACGACAATCTCGAAACCGTCAAATTTTCCATGCCCGGCGTCCGAGAAGGAAGTATCGTGGAATGGTCCTATAAGCTCGTAACGCCTTTCCTGAATTTGTTGGACGAAATCGAATTGCAGGAATACATTCCCCTTCAAAATCTGGAGGTGGATCTGTACATTCCCGAATACGTACATTATCAATTTTATACCAAAGGTTATTTACCCGTTCACTTTAGCACCGCCAAAAAAACCAAAAGTGCCACGCTCTTTATCAGCCCCATGGATTTGATCCGCCGATTGAATTATTCGGATGCCGATGCCGCTTACGTAAAAATAGGGGGATTAATGCAAGAATATCAACCGCGCATGAGCTCGCCCCAGCCCGTTACCCTGGATTACGAAGAAACCCGGTATTCGCTTCGCAAAAAGAACGTACCCGCCATGCGGCGCGAACCTTATTCGGGCAATCCCGATAATTTTAAATCGGGAGTGGTGCCGGAATTGAAATTTTTTAAATACGACCAACGCATCATCCCCGTGACGTTGAGCTGGGATCAAATGGCGGAGAAATTTTACGAGAGCGAAACGGGAAAATCCCTGAAAAAACAAAAGTATTTGCAAGACAGCCTTCGCGCCGTGCTGGCCCGTCAGCCCCGCGACACCTTGGTAGCCATACTCGAATGGGTTAAAAACAACATCCGCTGGAACGGGAAACGCCGGGGCAAAATCGACGTAAAACACGCCTTTAAAAAAGGATCCGGCAATGCTTTCGAAGTGAATTTGAATTTGGTCAACATGTTGCGGGCGGCCGGATATGAAGCCTATCCCGTATTTATTTCCACCGAATCCCACGGCATTATGCTCTTTCCCGGGTGGCGGATGATCAACCACGTGCTGGCGGGCGTCAAAAAAGGAGACCGAT
This sequence comes from Chlorobiota bacterium, assembly GCA_013153605.1. Lineage (GTDB taxonomy): Bacteria > Bacteroidota > Bacteroidia > Flavobacteriales > Flavobacteriaceae > JAADED01. Next base: position 4,295 of record JAADED010000077.1, read on the forward strand.
ACGTCCTCCTGGATGCTACCGACCGGTTCGGAGCCCCCGACGTATTGCCCGACGAAGATCTCAATTTTTACGGGCAAGTATTTAAAGATGAAGGAAAAGCCGAAATGGTGGAGCTCTTTCCGTCCAAACCCGCCTTGTATCATACGCAGTGGAAATTGCAATGGGAAGGCGAGGGGATGCTGAAAGGATTGGGCACCGCCGTACTCACCCGCCATTTCGCCCGAGCCGAGCGGGAAAGCCTGGCCGATGCCACCGACCGGGAAAAATTTATCCGACAAAAATACTCCGAACTCGATATCGAACGCTCGCGCATCAACGCAGCCGACAAATACCACCTTCCGTTGCGCGAAATGTTTCAATTCAAAACCGACGTGTATATACGCCAAGCCGGAGACCGTCTGTTCGTTAATCCCTTTTTGAGCGAAGCGGTGTCGGAATCGCCCTTTACTTCGCCCGAACGGATGATCCCCGTCATTTTCCACTATCCGTTCATCGTGACCAAACAATCGGAAATTCCCGTACCTCCCGGATACGAAATAGAGCACTTGCCGCCGGAAACAAATTTCGAATCCAAAGAGGCGGGATTATCATACAAGATGACGGTCGAACGCCAAGGAGACAAGGTGGTGATGAAAACCTATTTCGAAAACCGCTTGCCCGTGATTCCCGCGAATCGGTACCCGGCCTTACGGGATTTTTGGCATAAAATGGTACAAGCCGAAACCGACCAAATCGTTTTCAAACGCAAATAAGTTCGAAGTTTTCCCTTTTGGGCAATTTTAAAAAAAGAACCAAAAAATCACGCCGGGCCTTCGGTTATTCGACAAGCTCATAAGAGGCAAGTTCTGGCACCGGTCGGTGAACCAGTTTGTTGTGAGCCTGTGGAACAGCCGATCCACCGGGTTGGGAATTCGGAATAGCAACGCCGCTTCGCCCGCAAAAGTCATTTTTACGAAATATTCAGTGATGGGTGCCCCTATTATTTCGATGCGCAAAGGCGTTACGGCAAGAGCATGCGCAAGGATTTTTGAGGAATTCTGTCACCTCAAGTGCGGACGAGTATTCCCAAAGCGCCCGATTGGGTAAAAATTAAATGCCTTCGGTTCCGGCCGAGGGCGTTTTTTTGGAAAAAATTTTTGGAAAGCGCGAATAAAATTCATTACACGTCCATTTTGATGTATTCATAAAAATCTCCCGGGGTTCACACGCAGGAAAAAACGTTTTTTACAACCAATTTTCATATTTTCAAACATATTTGATTTGTAAGGATATACCCGTTTTTAAATGTTTAGATGCATTTATGTGCGTAAATAAACGCTTATGAACCGACTGGGGCGAAAAGGGCGTCATACCTTTGCGGTGTAAATCGCCGAACGGGGGCGAATCTCTCCGGCGGTTTTATGAGATGAAAAATTTTTAAAAATCGTGCGATATGAAAAATCAAGTGAGTTTGATCGGTTACGTAGGTTTGGATCCCGAGATCCGCAAAATGAGCAACGGCCAAAAAATGGCCCGCTTGAACCTGGCCACCAAAGAGGTGTATTATAATCGCGAAGGCGAACGCACCGAGCATACCGCCTGGCATAAGGTGGTGGCTTGGGGCCGCCATGCCGAAATCATCGACCGCTACGTGCGCAAAGGGCGACTGTTGGGTGTGGACGGCAAACTGGCCTACCGGGAATACACCACGCCCGAAGGCGAAAAACGGCGCATAGCCGAAATCCGGGTGGAAAACCTCCAATTGCTCGACCGCAAAGAAGCCTGAACAAAAAGGGGGAAAGCCGTAGGGCCTTCCCCCGTATCCTGCGGGATGAAGGATGAGAGTTATTCCTCCACTTGCTTCATCAGGCTGAGGAATTGGTCCAAATCGGGCATGAGGATGATTTCGGTACGGCGGTTGAGGCGACGCCCTTCTTCGGTATCGTTGGGCGCTTTGGGATTCCACTCGCCCCGACCGCCGGCCGTCATCCGTTTGGGATCCACGCCGAATTTATGTTGAAGGCGGCGCGTGATGGCCGTTGCCCGAAGGACACTCAAGTCCCAGTTGTCTTTGATACAATTGGTACGAATGGGCACGTTGTCCGTATTGCCCACGATGAGGATTTCGTAATCGGGATGGGCGTTGATGATTTTGGCGATTTTGGCCAATACTTTGTCGGCTTGGGGATTGATCCGCGTACTGCCCGATTTGAACAGCATCTTATCCGAGAGGGAAATAAACACCACACCTTTTTGCACTTTGATGTCCAAATCCTCGTCGTCGGGATTCACGTCGGCCACCGATTTGGTGAGTTGTTCTTTTAATACGCGGTTGAGTGAATCCTGGCGGTGGTAAATTTCCACCAAAGAGCGGATATATTCGTTGGCGCTGTTGATTTTTTCGATCAGGTTTTGGATGTTCACATTGCCTTGCTGGTTGAGGCTGATACATTTGTCCAGCGCCTTTTGGAGCCCGGCATTACTGCTCTCCAACGCTTTGATGCGGGAGCGGAGCTTTTCGTTGTCCACTTTACATTCCATGTAATTTTGGCGGAACTTCTTGTAATTCTTATCCGCTTGTTCGTAGCGGGCCAGTGCTTCGCGGTATTTTTTCTTGGATACGCACGAGGAGGTGCCGGCCACCAGCACCGTCGCCATCAACAACCACACAAATCGTTTCATGGGAAATCCGGTTTTTAGGGCAAAGTTACGTTTTCCGCCGCTCAAATCCCACCGCCGCCGGTTTCGGCCGCCAAACAGGGAAGAGGCGGTTCTTCCGTAAAACGCGAACGCGCCAAAAATATTATCTTGCGACCAAAACGGGCTTATGAAAAAGGCATACCTCTTTCCCGGCCAGGGATCCCAATTTCCCGGCATGGGCAAGGATTTGTACGAACAATCGGCCGAAGCGCGGGAGCTCTTTCGCCGGGCCGACGAGATATTGGGATTCCCCCTGACGGAAATCATGTTCGAAGGAAGCGACGAAGATTTGCGCCAAACCAAAATCACCCAACCGGCCATTTTCGTTCACAGCGTGGTGGCCGCCCGCACGGCGGGCGATGCTTTCCGCCCCGATATGTTGGCCGGACATTCGTTGGGAGAATTTTCGGCCCTCACGGCGGGAGGGGCCCTGAGTTTTGAAGACGGATTGCGTCTGGTATTGCGGCGGGCATTGGCCATGCAAAAAGCCACCGAAATGCAACCCTCCACCATGGCGGCCGTCATCGGGCTGGACGATGAAACGGTGGAAAAAATATGTGCCGAAACCCCGGGCGTGGTGGTTCCCGCCAATTACAACGCTCCGGGACAACTCGTGATTTCGGGCGAAAAAGAAGCGGTGGAACGGGCGGCCGAAAAGCTTAAAGAAGCCGGCGCCCGGCGGGTGGTCATGCTGAACGTGGGCGGCGCGTTTCATTCTCCCCTCATGGAACCCGCTCGAAAGGAGCTGGCCGAAGCCATCGAGCAAACCCCTTTTCATACGCCGGTGGCTCCCGTGTATCAAAACGTGACCGCCACTCCCGAAACCGATCCCGAAAAAATCAAACGCAACCTCATCGCCCAGCTTACTTCGCCCGTGCGGTGGACCCAAACCGTTCGCCGCATGATTGCCGACGGAGCCTCCGAATTTTACGAAGTGGGCCCGGGCAACGTGCTGTTGGGCCTCCTCCGCCGCATCGACCGAAGCGTCAAAGGGCAAAAACTCTGACGCCATCAATCCAATTCGGCGGTCAGGGCGCGCATGACTTCCTTGGCGGGCTTTTGGCGGTACAAAATATCGTACATGGCCGCTATGATGGGAATGCGCGCCTTGCCTTTTTTTTCGTTAATCAAATAGGCGCTTTTGGTGGCGTAATACCCTTCGGCCACCATGGTCATTTCCATCATGGCCGATTTGACGGTGTAGCCTTTGCCGATCATGTTGCCGAACAGCCGGTTGCGGCTGAAGGTGGAATAAGCGGTTACCAATAAATCGCCCAGGTAGGCCGACCGCATGATGTTACGCTTTTTTTTGTCCACGTTTTTTTTGATAAACCTTCTCATCTCGCGAATGGCGTTGGACACCAGAACCGCCTGAAAGTTGTCTCCGTATCCCAAGCCGTGGGCCACGCCCGCCGCAATGGCATAAATATTTTTAAGCACAGCCGCCCACTCGATGCCGTGCACGTCTTTGCTAAGAGTGGTTTTGATGTAATGAGATTCCAGGAGCGAAGCCAACCGCCGGGCATGTTCCTTCTTTCCCGCCGCCACGGTCAGATAGGAAAGCCGCTCCATGGCTACCTCTTCGGCATGGCACGGTCCTGCAATCACGCCCAGCCGCTCGGGGGGCATGCCGTAGCGGGCTTCCAAATATTCACCCAGGATCATGAGGTTTTCGGGAATAATGCCTTTGACGGCCGAAAACACCACTTTATCTTCCAGAGGTTCGGTGATTTTGTCCAATTCGGGCTTGAGAAAAGCCGACGGAATGGCCACGATCAAATAATCGGCATGGCGAACAATCTCATTGATGTCGTTGCTGAGTTTGAGCTTGGAAATGTCGAACTCGATTTGGGGGATGTATTTGGGATTATGCTTATGCTCCAGAATATATCCCAAGGTATAGGGCGTGCGGATATACCAACCGATTTCGTCCGTATTTTCCGACAACATTTTCACGATGGCGGTGGCCCAGCTACCGTTGCCGAGCACGCCCACGCGGATTTTTTCCATAACGGCGTTTTTCCCAAATTAGAAAAAAAAGACGGATTAAAAAATGACCGCTTCGGCTCCTCAATAGGTGGCGTACTTTATTTTCAGAAGAGGACTTCGGGAATAGGCGGCGGGATTGCTTCCCGGCACACCCTGGGGAATGTCCCTACCCAAACGGCGGAAATACTCGACCCATACGGAATCGTAGCGGCCGGTGCGCAAGTTTTTGAAATTCATGGGCTCCAAAGGAAAAAGAGGTTTCCCCTCCGAATCCAGGAATACGTCATGGACCAATTCGGAACAATAATATTTGTCGTTACGGGGGAGAAAACTTTCGTCATAAGGTTTGCCTTTGAGCGAAAGAGCCCTTTCAACGGCCGAAGGTATATGTTGGCGATAGGGGCGGCGGAGGCGGCCCACCAAAATGCGCGGACTGCGGGCCAGGAAGGTGTCCAAGGGCGTGAGGGTGACCCCGTCGTAGGCTTCGATCACGTAAATGTTTCGCCCGCGACGGTAAATGATGCCCATATGCGATACGGGTTTTCCTTGGTACCCCCGGGTGGATCCTTCGATGGCCTCACACAGCGGGCAATCCAAATCCTGAAAAATCAAATCGCCCGTGCGGTAACGAAACCCGGTTTGACATGCTCCCGCCATAAGAAAAATCAGGGCCAAAATGCCCCGGCCAAGAATTTTATTCATTGCCCCGCCCGATTGAGAATGCGGATGGCTTCGAGAGGCGAAGGGTGCCCGAACACATAGCTTCCCGCCACCAATACGTCGGCACCGGCTTGCACGGCCACCGAAGCCGTCTCGGCATTGATTCCCCCGTCGATTTCAATCAAACAGGCGGGATTCTTTTCCCGAATCAGGGCCTTGAGGCGGCGAACTTTGTCCAACACTTGGGGAATAAACGCCTGACCCCCGAACCCCGGATTCACCGACATTACGAGCACGGTATCCACAAAAGGAATAATTTCTTCCACACAGGCAACCGGCGTGGCGGGATTAAGGGCCACTCCCGCTTTGATGCCTTTGTCCCGTATGCGTTGCACCGTGCGATGCAAATGGACGTCGGCTTCGCAATGGACCGTGATTTGATCGGCACCGGCGGCGGCAAAAGCATCCGTATATTGCGAGGGTTCCACGATCATTAAATGCACGTCGAAAAATTTCTCCGAATAAGGACGCAATGCCTTCACCACCGGCATCCCGAAGGTAAGGTTGGGCACAAACCGGCCGTCCATCACGTCCCAATGGATCCATTGGGCCTCACTGCGGTTCAATAAATCCACCGCTTGGCGTAAACACGAAAAATCGGCCGACAAAACGGAAGGAGCGACTATGGCCATGGGTGCGGAATTGATAGATTACAAAGATACACAAAAACCTTTCGGAGCGAAAAAAGGACAAATATCAGTATTTGTAACCTTTGTTACATTATCTTTGTGCCGAAAATTCATTTACATGAAAAACAATCGAAGTTGTCCGGTGGGATACGGACAAACGGACGAACACCTGTCCCGCGCTTATGCGGGCTTAACGGCATTGTTGTTAATTCCGGTCATGCTAACGGGCCGACAATGGATTCTCTATATTTTGGCCGCGGACTTTATGCTACGGGTCATGGGCGGCATCCGGGCGGGTTTGTTTTGCATCCCCCTTTCGACCCTACTCTCCAAACTCGGGGTGGAACCGCGCCCGGTGAATGCCGAACCCAAAAAATTTGCGGTCAAAACGGGGCTGGCGTTCACCCTGTTGGCTTTGGCGGCCCGGTTGGCGGGATGGGACACGGCCTATTATGTGATTCTTTCCCTATTCCTCCTGGCCGCGGCGGCCGACGCATTGACGGGGTTTTGTCTCGCTTGCCGGATTTACGCCTTGTGGAGCGGAGTTAAGAAAAAATCCTCCCCTTCCGACGAAGGAATCTTCAAATCCTGACACCCGTTCGCCCGACGATACGAGGCGATCTCTTACATTTTTTATAAATTAACCGCTACGATTCGAATCCCCGGGTTTCGGATCGGAATTTAATGAGGGTTTAGAACGGGCACCGGTGAAAAAATGGCGAAATTTTTTGGCGAAGCAATGGCGGAAGAAGAAAAAGTTCTTCGTCTATCATCTGTTGAAATGGAATGCCCGCATCCGCAACCATCGCCTCAAATTTCTGGCTTTATGGCTGATGCACGTCACGGGACGCCGGTATTTTGCGGTGAATTTCGACCCCGTGTTGGCATGCAACCTCCGGTGCAAGATGTGCTATTTTTCGGACAAAGAAAAAGCCAAAACCCTTAAAGGAATTTTTCCCGAAAAGGATTTGGCCCTCTGGGCCGAACGAAGTTTGCCTCGGGCATTGAAATTACAAATCGGATGCGGTGCCGAGCCCACCCTGTATCCGGCCTTGGACAAAGTCATTGCATTGGGCAAAGCCTACGGCGTGCCCCATATTTCGCTCACCACCAACGCCCAAACGGTCACCTACGATCGATTGCGCCGCTGGGCGGAAGCGGGACTGGACGAAATCACCGTATCGCTCCACGGGGTAAAAGAACCTACCTACACCTATTTTATGGACGGGGCACGGTACGAGCATTTTCATCGTGCCCTCGAAGCGGTCACCCGCCTCAAACAAATTTATCCTGATTTCGTATTACGCGTCAACTACACTTTTAACGAAGATAATTTCGACGAACTGGAGGATTTTTTTCGCGTGTTCGGAAAATATGCGGTGGACGTGCTCCAGCTTCGTCCCATTCAAAAATTGGGTCGTACCGCCTACCGTCGGTTCGATTTGGGAAATATCCTTCCCCGATATGACGATTTCATTCGCCGGTTTCGCCGCGAAGCGGAATCCCGTGGCGTGGTATTAATGGCTCCGGCTTCGGCCGGGGAATTAACCTCGGAAAGCAAAAGCAGTGTGGTGTACGACTATACCTTCTTTTACGTGTCGCCCGATCATTTTTGGAAAAAAGATTACGACTGGAAAAACGAACCCCTCGAGGCTTACATGAAACGCATCAGCTGGGGACGGCAATTATTGAAACCCGTACTTTTGTCGGAAAAAGAAATCGCCGGACTCCTCCGTAAACAAAATTTGAATTACGAAGTCACCCTATAGTTTTCTCTCACGCGTTACTTCTTGTCTTTCTTATCTTTAGGTTTATCGTAGCAACGAAATGCCTGAATCCCCGTGATGTCGTGTCCCGTAATAAGGAGGTGGATGTCGTGTGTACCCTCGTAGGTGATCACCGACTCCAGGTTCATCATGTGCCGCATCAGGGGATATTCGCCCGTTATTCCCATGGCGCCCAGGATTTGGCGCGCCTGACGCACGATGTCCCAAGCGATGTAGGTATTGTTGCGTTTGGCCATGGAGATTTGAGCGGGCGTGGCTTTGCCTTCGTTCATGAGAGTGCCCAGCCGCCAAGCCAGAAGCTGGCCTTTGGTGATTTCGGTAATCATTTCGGCCAATTTTTTCTGTTGCAACTGATACGAGGCAATGGGTCGTCCGAACTGAATGCGTTGCAATGCATAGCGGAGGGCGGTGTCGTATGCGTCCATGGCGGCACCCAGCGTACCCCAGGCAATGCCGTAGCGGGCCGAATCCAAACACATCAGCGGCGACCGCAATCCGTCGGTCCCGGGCAACAGGTTCTCTTTAGGCACTTTCACGTTATCGAAAATAAGTTCGCCCGTGGCCGAAGTGCGCAACGACCATTTGTTTTTGGTTTCGGGCGTGGAAAATCCTTCCATGCCCCGCTCCAGGATGAGTCCCTTAATGCGGCCTTGCTCGTTCTTGGCCCACACGATGGCTATGTCGGCGAAGGGGGCGTTGGAAATCCACATTTTGGCGCCGTTAAGGAGGTAATAATCCCCTTCGTCCGTAAATCGGGATTCCATGCTTCCGGGATCGGAGCCGTGGTTGGGTTCGGTAAGGCCGAAACAGCCGATGAGTTCGCCGGTGGCCAATTTGGGAAGATACTTGCGCTTTTGCTCTTCGGTGCCGAATTTCCAAATCGGATACATCACCAGCGAAGATTGCACCGAAGCGGTGGACCGTATGCCCGAATCGCCGCGCTCCAATTCTTGCATGATCAGGCCGTAGGAAATATAATCCATGCCCGCACCCCCGTATTCTTCGGGAATGAAAGGGCCGAAGGCGCCGATTTCGCCCAACCCTTTGATCAGATGCATGGGAAATTCGGCCTTTTGGGCATATTCTTCGATAATGGGAGTTACTTCCCGCTTCACCCACTCGCGCGTGGCTTCGCGGACCAGTTTATGTTCTTCGCTTAACAGATCATCCACCAAATAATAATCGGGGTGTTGAAATTGGTCGGTTGCCATAAGAGTTGCTTTGTTGCAAATATGAAAAAATATAAGGGAAAGGAAAATGTCCTCTGCCCTCCGTCCACTCCCCGGAGGGGGAGTTTGGAGAAATTTTTGTAAATTGCTAACGTATATTAAAAAACCCTAGTCTTATGTCCGGAATTTTCGATTTACTCCAAGGCCCTATGGGCGAAGTGATTATGGACGGTATCAGCTCCCAGCTGGGCACCGACAAGTCCAAAGCCCAATCGGCCTTATCCTCGGCAATCCCCATGTTGATGGGGGCACTCAAGCGTAACGCTTCCGACCCGTCCAAAGCCTCAGGCCTGTTCGAAGCGTTGATGAGCAAACACGACGGCAGCATCCTGGAACAAGCGGCCGACATTTTCGGAGGCGGATTCGTTAACGAAGAAGTGGTGGAAGACGGAGATAAAATCCTGGGCCACGTGCTGGGCGAGAAAAAAGAAACCATCGCTTTGGCGCTGAGCAAAAAACACGGCCTCGACATGAATTCGGCCATGAACCTTCTCAAAATGGCGGCTCCGGTCGTGATGGGAATGCTGGGCAAGCAAGCCCGCGAAAAACAAGTACAACAACCCACCGACTTAACGAATATTATCGGAAGCATGCTGGGCGGCCACTCACAAGCCCGCGAAGACATGAGCCTGGTGGAACGCCTCCTGGACCAGGACGGCGACGGAAGCATTATCGACGATCTGTTCAATATGGGCCGCAAGTTTTTCGGCCGTTAACCGCTTCGAGCATTTCGTTCGTTCAAAAGCCCGGAATCAATTTCCGGGTTTTTTATTTTCAACTCTTCTTTTTTATTTTTTCGGATATCCGCCCCGTTCGAAACAGGCGGAAAGAATGCGTTGATTTTGACAAAAGTCATGTTTCTTTAACGTGTGGTGAGGTACTTTTGATTTTACAGAAAAGCAGAGTCTTATGTTAAAAACATCCGTTGCCAAAAAAATAACCATGGCCTTGTCGGGATTATTCCTGGTGGTGTTTGTCCTCATCCACCTGGGCATCAACCTCACCCTCATTTATCCCGGCAAGGAGGCCTTTGAAAAAGCCGTGCATTTCATGGCCACCAATCCCTTCATCCGCATCATGGAGCCCATTCTCTTTTTTGCCTTTATTTATCATATTTTGATGGGCATCTATTTGGAACTCACCAATCGGAGCAAGCGGACGGTGGGATACGAAATGTACGACGGCGCGGCCGTGGCTTCGTGGGCATCGCGCAACATGATTTGGACGGGGTTGTTCATCCTCCTTTTCCTCATCGTCCATTTTTACAACTACTACATTCCTTTCAAAAGCGGACATGTGGAGGACCATTACACCCTGGTGACGAGTTTATTCGACAAGTGGTATTACACCCTCTTTTACATCCTGGCATTCATTGCGTTGGGATTACACTTGAGCCACGGCGTGCAATCGGCGTTTCAGAGCTTGGGCTATCCGCGCGAAAAATGCTATCGCTGGGTAAAAATTTGCGGATATGTGATTGCATGGACGGTGGCTTTGGGTTTTTCGGCCATTGCCCTTTATTTCTACTTCAATTAAAAAACAAGCATTATGACGACCATTCAATATCGAGAAGGCAAACCGCTTAAGGCGCGCATCCCCGAAGGGCATCTTTCGGAAAAATGGACCCGCTTTAAGGATCAAATCCGCCTGGTGAGTCCGGCCAATAAACGCAAGCTGGACGTGATTGTGGTGGGTACCGGCCTGGCGGGTGCTTCGGCGGCGGCCTCTTTGGCCGAATTGGGGTACAATGTGAAGGCCTTTGCCTTTCAGGATTCGCCCCGGCGAGCCCATTCCATCGCCGCCCAGGGAGGGATCAACGCCTCCAAAAACTATCAAAACGACGGCGATTCCGATTGGCGCCTCTTTTACGACACCATCAAAGGGGGCGATTACCGCTCGCGCGAAGCCAACGTGTATCGATTGGCCGAAGTGTCGGGCAACATCATCGACCAAGCCGTCATGCAAGGGGTGCCGTTCGCCCGCGAATACGGAGGATTGCTGGCCAACCGCTCGTTCGGCGGCGTGCTGGTATCCCGCACTTTTTACGCCAAAGGTCAAACGGGCCAACAATTGCTGTTGGGCGCATACGGGGCGCTAAACCGCCAAATCGCGCGGGGCAAGGTCAAAATGTATAACCGCCACGTGATGCTCGACCTGGTGGTGGTGGACGGTCATGCCCGCGGCATCATCACCCGCAACCTGGTCACGGGCGAAATCGAGCGGCATTCGGCCCACGCGGTGGTGATCGCCTCGGGCGGATACAGCAACGTGTACTTCCTCTCCACCAACGCCATGGGAAGCAACGCCACCGCCGCATGGAGGGCCCATCGCAAGGGAGCTTATTTCGCCAATCCGGCATTCGTCCAAATCCACCCCACCTGTATTCCGCGAAGCAGTGAGCACCAATCCAAGCTCACCCTGATGTCGGAGTCTTTGCGAAACGACGGACGCGTGTGGGTGCCCAAAAAACTCGAAGACGTACATGCCATTCGCGAAGGGCGCAAAAAACCCACCGACATCCCCGAAGAAGATAGGGATTACTTCCTCGAACGCCGCTATCCGGCCTTCGGCAACCTGGTGCCCCGCGACGTGGCTTCCCGCGCCATCAAAGAGCGATGTGATGCGGGATACGGAGTGAACAAAACGGGAGAAGCCGTATTCCTTGACTTTGCTTCGGCTATCGAACGCTACGGGCGCGAACAGGCCAACCTCCAGGGCATCCAAAATCCCACGCCCGAATTGATCAAAGAGCTGGGTAAAAAGGTGATCGAAGCCAAGTACGGCAACCTTTTCCAAATGTACGAAAAGATTACCGCCCAAAATCCTTACGAAACGCCCATGATGATCTACCCCGCCAACCACTACACCATGGGCGGTCTCTGGGTGGATTACGATTTGCGTTCCAATTTGCCGGGCCTGTTCGTCATCGGCGAGGCCAATTTCTCCGATCACGGTGCCAACCGCTTGGGCGCTTCGGCCCTCATGCAAGGATTGGCCGACGGTTACTTCATCCTCCCCTACACCATCGGCGACTACCTGGCCGATTATATCAAAGCGGGTCCCGTGCCCACGGATACGCCCGAATTCGACGAAGCCGAAGAAATGGTGCGCAAGGAAATCGATTTCTTTATAAATAATAAAGGTAAGCACTCGGTGGATTACTTCCACCGCAAGTTGGGCAAAATCATGTGGGATAAAGTGGGTATGTCGCGCAATGCCAAAGGACTGCAAGAAGCCATCGAAGAAATTCGCGAATTGCGCCGCCGGTTCTGGAAGGAAGTATATGTCCCCGGCTCGGCCGACGAATTCAATCCCGAATTGGAAAAAGCCTTGTATGTGGGCGACTTCCTGGAACTGGGCGAACTGATGGCCTTGGACGCCTTGCACCGCAACGAGTCGTGTGGCGGCCATTTCCGCGAAGAATATCAAACCGAAGACGGCGAAGCCTTGCGCGACGACGAACATTACGCCTACGTGGCGGCTTGGGAATATCCGGCTCCTCCTTACGAGCGTTACGAAAAGCCGGTATTCATGACCGATGCGATTCTCCATAAAGAACCGCTGGTATTCGAATTCGTAACCCCTACCACCCGAAGCTATAAATAATCAGGAACCGATGAAAATCAAATTGAAAGTTTGGCGACAAAAAAATCCCCGCGATAAAGGACGTTTCGTGGAATACGAACTGGACGGGGTGGACGGCGACATGTCGTTCCTCGAGATGCTGGACTATTTGAACGAAAAACTCATTGCCGAAGGCAAAGATCCCGTCGCGTTCGACCACGATTGCCGCGAAGGCATATGCGGCATGTGTTCGCTCTTTATCAACGGCCAAGCACACGGCCCCGACAAGCTCACCACCACATGCCAATTGCACATGCGGCGGTTCAAAGACGGCGACACCATCGTGATCGAGCCGTGGCGAGCCGATCCGTTCCCCGTAATCAAAGATTTGGTGGTGGACCGCAGTGCGTTCGACCGCATCCAGCAAGCGGGGGGCTATATTTCGGTGAACACCTCGGGGCGGCCGGTGGATGCCAACACCATTCCCATTCCCAAAAAAGACGCCGACCGCGCCTTCGACAGCGCCACCTGTATCGGATGCGGGGCATGCGTGGCTACGTGCAAAAACGCCTCGGCCATGCTGTTCGTGGCGGGACGGGTGGCCCATTTGGCCCGCCTCCCGCAAGGACGCATCGAAGCGGCCGATCGGGTTCGCAAAATGGTAGCGGCCATGGATGCCGAAGGATTCGGCAGCTGTACCAACACCGGGGCATGCGAAGTGGCTTGCCCCAAAGGCATCTCCCTGGCCGACATCGCCCTGCTGAACCGCGAATTCATCAAGGCGGAGTTGAGTTAATACAAAAATTTGAAAAAAGGGTCGTCTCACCACGGCCCTTTTTTTAAATCCCGGCCAGCAATTTTTTCCCGGGCTCTTTTTTAAAGAGTGGTCATAACATCCATAGGATCATCACCGTAAGTGAAAAATCACTTATCCATGTATTTTTTACCGGAAAACAGGGTGTGTTCCATCAATTTCGCTCCGTCATTTTTAAAATTTCATAATAAGCGGAGGACCATAAGGCCGAACGGGTCCTATAAGAAACACGACAAATCGCCTAAGAATGGAAGCGAACGAAAAAATGCGTCCAAGGCGCAAATAGCGGCTCGAAATAACCGAGAAACCTCGACGAAAGAGGTTCCTTCATACGATCCTTATAAAGAACTTAGGCCTATAAAAATCTTTTGGTTGCAAACCCAATGAGAGGATCAAATAAGGAGGCCCTTTTCGGAAAGATCATAACCAAAAACAATATCAAAACCGTTATAATTCCAAGGATTGTATCAAATAAAAAATACACTTCGATTTTTCTTTAAAAATGTAATTTGAAAAACAACCCCGTCATTTTCCAACTAAAAGCTTCAAAGAAAGCCGCGAAAATTTTATCAATCGTGGAAAAAGTCAATTTTCAATACAACAAATAAGTTACAAAAACTTCTATCGATCGCGTATGGATGAAGCGGTTGTTGAGGTGTTTTAAATGGCTATGAAAATTTCTATTAGACCGAGCGAAAAACATATTCTCGCACCGCGCGATTGAGCGTACGCTATCGCTTCAAGGAAAAAATATGAAAGAGTTGGTTGAGGAAATTCAACGCAATGGAATTAAAACTCGCACTTTTGACCCCTGGGGATCATATTAAAAATCCAAAGAGAGGAAGGAATCGAATGATGGAGACTGAATTGGAAATAAAGTGCTTTATCCATTTTTTCTTGGAGAAGGAATAATATATAATTATAGGCCCGGATTTTTTTATTTTTCCTTCATTAAAAGAAACCTATGCTCACTCGATTTAAACAAATAATTGCTTCCCGGCCGAACGATCGGCGCAAAAAATATTTGGTAGCCGTTTCGGGCGGGGCCGACAGCATGGTGCTTTTGGACTTGATGCGCAAAGCGGGATTGGACGTGGCGGCGGTGCATTGCAATTTCAAACTGAGAGGTCGGGAAAGCGACGAGGATGCGGAGTTCGTCCGGCAAATTACGTCGGAATGGGGGATTCCCCTTCACCTGATCGAATGTCCCGCGGGTAAAGGAGGAAACCTCCAGGAAAGGGCGAGAGACCTTCGCTACCTGGTCTTCGACGAACTGGCCGACCGATACGGATACGACCATATCCTTACGGCCCACCATGCCGACGATGCCGCGGAAACATTTCTGATTAATCTGGGAAGGGGAAGCGGCCTTCAAGGCTTGACGGGCATCGGAGAGAGCGGCCGCCTCAAACGCCCCCTCCTGGGGTTCACCCGCCGCGAAATCTTGGATTACGCCCGCAGGCACGGCATTCCCTGGCGTGAAGATTCGTCCAACCGCTCCGATCGATATCTCCGCAATCGCATCAGGAACGAGTTGCTCCCCCTTTGGGTACAAATCGAACCGCGCATCTCCGGGTCATTGACCAAAACCATGGCTTTTCTCTCGGATTCGGCCCGGTTGGAAAAAGATTGGTTTTTGGACCAAAAAAACAAACACCTCCGCCAAGAGGGTGAAGACGAAATCCTCCCTCTCGAGGCCTTCGACCGGGATTACGCCCTGAGGTTATTTCTCTACCATTGGCTTACACCCCACGGATTCGACCCCGGCGAAGCCTGGCGCCTCACCCGTTCGGGTACCGGCAAATATCTGGTGTCGGGAAATAAACGGCTGGTCAAACACGGGAACACCTTGATTTTGGGATCGATTCCCCCCGAACTTTCTCCGGCGGTCTTCTCGAAAATTCCCCGCGAAATCAATCGTCCCGTCCGTCTGAAATTTACATTCGGCCCGCGAGAACATTTTAACGATCGAGATATATATCAATCTCCTCCCCATACCATATATGTGGATGCGGACAAATTCCAACCGCCCCTTACCGTGAGACCTTGGAAAGAAGGCGACCGCTTTCGTCCCATGGGCATGAAAGGTTCCAAAAAAGTGGCCGATCTATTGGCCGAACAAGGAGTGCCCCGGCATCGAAAAAACCAAACTTACATCCTCTTCAGCGGCAATACGCCCGTATGGATCATCGGCCACCGGCCGGACGACAGGTTCAAAATCACCCCTTCCACCCGCCATGTATGGCGTATTGATTTATTAAAAGAAAGGAAATAAATTTGTTAGAAAGCCAAAACAATGACAGGCGGATGGAAAACGATCTTCCGTCCCAACCGGAGAATGCAAGCGGGCATGCTTACCGCAGCTTTCTTGCTGTGGCTTTTGGCGGCCGGAATATATGTGAAGCGAATGCGGTACGCAAAAACGGAAGCCACCTTTACCATCGACTCGACGGCCTCCCGCCGGTTGGATTCCCTTTTCGTATTGTATGACAGCCTCACCCGTCCGCGTCTTTATCCCTTCAATCCCAATTATATTTCGGATTACCGCGCATATGTATGGGGCATTCCCGATTCTTCATTGAAAAAAATTCGTGCTTATCGGGCTTCGGGCAAATATTTTCGCTCCAAAGAAGAATTCAAACGCATCGCCCGCCTACCCGATACGCTCTACGAACGGATGGCCCCTTATCTTCGCATTCCCCGGTATGCATCCTCCCCGCGGGCATCCCGTTCTCCTTCTTCCTCCACCCGCCGTACGGATTTTATAAAATCTCTTCCTAAAAAAGACATCAATACGGCCACGCGGGAAGAACTGATGAAAGTGTACGGCATAGGGCCCGTATTGTCGAACAGAATTATCAAATACCGCGAAAAATTGGGCGGTTTTACCATTCGCGAGCAATTACTGGACATCTATGCACTCACTCCCGAAGCCTACGAAAACTTATGGAAATATTTCGACATCAAAACGCCCAAACCCATATCCCGCACCATTAACGTGAACACCGCCCTCATGCAAGAGCTTCAGGAAAATCCTTACATCGATTTCGATTTGTCGGAAAAAATCGTGGAGTACCGCACCCTACACGGGCCGTTCCGAAGGTTGGAGGATTTGAAAAAGGTGCCCGGATTTCCGGCGGATAAATACAAAAGAATTGTTTTATATTTACGCTTAAAATAAATGACTATGTGGCAATTCGAACCCTCCGAGATCCAAACGCACATCGAAGAAGCGGCTTTGGATTTCGGGAAAAAATATATTTTGCCTTACTACAAAGAATGGGACGAAAAACAAATTTTTCCGCGCAAGCTTTTTAAGGAATTGGGGAAAATGGGGTTTATGGGGGTGATTATCCCCGAAAAATACGGCGGTTCGGGATTGAGCTATCAGGAATACGTTACGGTGGTGGACGCCCTCTCCCGCATAGATCCCTCGATCGGGTTGTCGGTAGCGGCTCACAATTCGCTTTGCACCAACCATATATATGAATTCGGAAACGAAGAACAACGCATGCGCTGGCTTCCCAAATTGGCCTCGGGCGAATGGATCGGGGCTTGGTGTTTGACCGAGCACAATACGGGGTCGGATGCGGGAGCCATGAGCACTACGGCCAAAGAAGAAGGCGATTACTATATATTGAACGGCGCCAAAAACTTTATTACCCACGGAAAGAGCGCCGAAGTGTTGGTGGTCCTGGCCCGTACGGGCGAAAAAAATACCAAGAACAATGCCACCGCCTTCGTGGTGGAACGGGGCACTCCCGGCCTGTATGCGGGCAAAAAGGAAAACAAACTGGGCATGCGGGCATCGGAAACCGCCGAAGTGATTCTGGACAACGTCAAGGTGCCCAAAGAAAATATTCTGGGCAAAGTGGGCGAAGGATTCAAGCAAGCTCTCAAAATCCTGGACGGGGGGCGTATCTCCATAGGTGCCAATGCACTGGGCATAGCCAAGGGGGCATACCGGGCGGCCAAAAAATATGCCCAAGAACGCCACCAGTTCGGACGGCCCATCGCCTCGTTCCAAGCCATCGCCTTTATGTTGGCCGACATGGCCACCGAAATCGACGCGGCCGAAATGCTCATCCGCCGGGCGGCTTATCTCAAGGACCAAGGCATACGCATGACCAAAGAAGGCGCCATGGCCAAGCTCTATGCCTCCGAAGCCAGCGTACGGATCGCCAACAATGCGGTGCAAATTTTCGGGGGATACGGATACACCAAAGATTTCCCGGTGGAAAAATTTTATCGCGACGCCAAGCTCACCACCATCGGCGAAGGAACCAGCGAAATCCAACGCCTGGTCATTTCACGGCAAATCCTCAAGGATTAATTCCGGGACGAAAGCCACTTCCAGCTTTCCACCAATCGTTTGACGTCCTTCTTTAAATATTCAAGCGGAGGGCGAATGCTATCGTAATTGGGTACGGCCCGGAAATAAAGCGAGGCGGTTACGAAATGACGGGTGCTGTCGGTAATTTGAATTTGAAGGGGCGAAGCGGCATTTCCCGTCACGTAATGGATGCGGGCGAACACGCTGTCCCGCGGATTGGCATAATCTTCATAAATAAATTCGTCGGCTTTGACCGCATGTTTATACGTAAGCTTTTCGGCATCGGTAAGGAGGCGGGTCAAATTGCCGCGCACGGGCGAATAGGTAAAGTGCAAGCGGGCTTTCATCAGGGGGTAATAGAGATTGAAAGTGGAATCGGAAGTGATTTCGGGCCGCGCATGCACGGATTTGTCAAACGTAAAAGGAAAGGGCAAGCGGGCGGACTCATAAGCATGGGGCGGATATTCGAGCCTCAAATAGGCTTCGGGTTTGGGCACCGACTCTTCACGCCGGCATGCACCCAGGGCAAACACAAGCCATATCAGATATCGCCATTTCATGCCGTTTTTTTTACCAAAATTTTGTCGATGCGGTTTTTGTCCAATTCTTTTACGGTAAATTCAAATCCGTCGAAGCGAATGCGATCGTCCACCGAAGGAAACACGCCGTTGAGTTCCAATAAAAAACCCGCCAGACTTTCGGACGGTCCTTTGGCCTCTTCGAATTTTTCCACCGTCCCTTCATCCAAATTCAAGTATTTGTAAAAATCTTTCAGCGGCGTTTTACCTTCGAACAAATAGGCATTTTTACCCGTTTTTTTGTAGGGCAATGTTTCGCGGTCGTGTTCGTCCCGTATTTCTTCGCCCAACACTTCTTCGATCACGTCTTCGAGGGTGACCAGCCCCGAAGTGCCACCGTATTCGTCCACCACAATGGCCAGGTGCATGCGTTTATTCCGGAAATCGCGAAGGAGGTCGTCCAATTTGATATTTTCGGGCACAAAAAAGGCGGGACGGATCAAGCGGGTCCAATCGAAGCGGGGTTTATCCAGATAAGGCAACAAATCTTTGGCAAACAAAATGCCGCGTATATGGTCGAGATCGCCGTGATACACGGGAATGCGGGAGAATCCTTTTTCTTTGATTTTTCGGATGATCGAAGGAAAATCTTCTTCGTCGGAGAGGGCGAATATGTCGAGGCGGGGTTTCATGATTTGTTTGGCTTCGGTATCGCCGAAGCGGAGAATGCCGCTGAGGATGCGTCGCTCGTCTTGGGTGGCTTCGTCGCGGGTGAGTTCGAAGACCTTGGACAAATCCTCACGGGAAAACAGTTGATGTTCGGCCCGGAGATGTTTTTCCAGTCGGCCGGTGATTTTCACCATGGGCACGATGAGGAAGTAAAACAGCTTTTGAAAAAACTTCATCAACGGCGCCGTGCGGCGGGCAAATGCCAAATCGTTGCGGGTGGCGAGTACTTTGGGTAAAATTTCTCCGAAAAAGAGAATGACCGAAGTAATCAACACCACCTCGATCAAAAACTCGGTCATGGGACTCATGTCCTTGACCAGGCGGGATACCAAATAAGTGGCCAACACCACGATGGTGATGTTGATGAAGTTATTGGCCACGAGAATGGTGGCCAGCAATTTTTGGGGGCTTTTCAGCAATTTGTCGATGGACTTGCGGGCGGATTCATCCTCGCCGGTTCGGGGTTTTTCCTTCAGTTGAAAAAAAGCCACCTCCGACCCCGACACCAAGGCCGACAAAAAGAGCAACAGCATCAAAATCAGGATATACCAAATCAGATGCCATCCCCCTAACGGTACGGTATCGCTTTCCATGGTTCAGATATGTGCTCAGAAGGGCAAGTCGTCGTCGCCGTTTTCGGGTTGAGAATTGCGGGTGGGTTGGTCTTCGGGAAGACTTTCCCGCTCGGTTTCCCCGTACGGGGAAGAATCGCGCCGGGCATGAGACGGCCCCTGACCGGCCGGCGGATGCTTGGGTGAAAGGAAAGTGAAATGTTGGACGTGAATTTCCGTATAATACTTCTTCACCCCGTCGGGTCCGGTATATTCGCGCGTACGGATTTTGCCTTCGATATAAATTTTATCTCCTTTTTTCAAATAACGCTTGAAGATTTCGGCAATTTGATTGCGAGCCACGATCCGGTGCCATTCGGTGCGTTCCACCCGTTGACCGGAAGGGTCGCGATAGGTTTCGGAAGTGGCCAAAGGAAAACGGGCAATCACGGAACGGTCGTCGAAATAAAAAACATCCACATCTTTGCCTACGTTACCGATTAACATGACTTTATTGAGCGTACCATTCATAATAATAAAACTAAAACATTATTTCGGGTCAAAGTTAGACATATTTATCCAATCCTCCAAAAATTTGCGCAACACCACCGGAAAAGCAATATTCCGAAGAGATTCGATATCAACCCATTGGAACCCTTTCGGCACCGAACGGGCTTCGATAAACCGGATCCTCAGCTTGCGGTGGGTCAGGATATGGGTTCTGCTGTCCACCGGAGGGGGTAAGGTCTCGCGGCTTCCGGTAAGGGCTTGCCAGCGGCGGTTCAATTCGCCGGATGTCAAGGGGCGGTCGCTTTCGATCAGCGGCAATTCGTACAATCCGCGCCAAATATCTTTTTCTGTTCTTTTTCGCACGGCCACTTTTCGATTCCGAACGACGGGAAAGTAATACATAAACCTCTCGCGGGGCGATTTACGCGGTTTTTTTACGGGTAATATTTCGACGGTGCCGTCGCTGTAAGCCGCACAATGGTAGCGCAACGGACAAGTGTCGCAATCGGGACGCCCCGGCACGCACCGGAGGGCGCCGAATTCCATCAGGGCCTGGTTGTGGCGGGCGGGATGGTCCGGGTCCAAAAGGGCGCGGGCCAAGTTTCCGAAATACTTTTTTCCCTCGGTCGTATTTACCGGCACGTCCGAGCCGTCCAAGCGGGCCAAAACGCGCAATACGTTCCCGTCCACCACCGCTTCCGGCCGGTCAAAAGCAAAAGAAGCCACGGCGGCCGCCGTATACGGACCGATTCCAGGCAAGCGGGCCAATTCCTCGGCGGTGCGGGGAAAGCGTCCTCCGTATTCTTCCGCGATAACACGGGCGGTACGCATCATCATATCTGCACGGCGGTAGTAGCCGAGGCCTTCCCACATTTTTTTGATTTCGTCTTCCGGCGCCCGGGCCAAAGCGAACACATTGGGATAACGGCGGATGAATTTTTCGTAATAGGGCAATCCCTGATCCACCCTGGTTTGTTGGAGGATAATTTCCGACAACCAAATTTGATAGGGATCTTGGGTCCGGCGCCAGGGCAAATCCCGCGCGTTCCGCTCATACCATTTTGCCAAAAGGCGGCGGATCGAAGGAAAATTTGCTTGGTTCACCGCGGTTTTCCGTAAATGATGATTTCCGAAGGCCGGTACCGCGTCACCACATACAGGTATCGGGGTTTGACCAAAAGCGAGGCATCGAAATCGCCCGCCAGCGGGGCGGCGTCTCGGGGAGTGCCCGCATACACGGTTTGGCCCGTGCGGTCCACCACGGTGAAATAAACTTTACCGCCCTCTTCATACAGCCGCGGCCGCATATAATCGCCCGGGGGAAGGCCCGTATCCCGTCCGTCCAGGAATACTTTACCTCCGCTTATTTCGAGCCGGTGTCCGGGCGTAAACGCGGCATCCGTTACGGGTCCCGCCGGTCCTTCCTTGCGGGTTATACGTCCCTTGACGTCGATACGCACCAAACGGCCCGAAGTGTCGATGGCGGCAAAAGTATTGCCGTAGCGGAACCACGGCGTGCGTACCGGAATTTTTTCTTTTACGCGAATACGGTCTTTTCCCCGGCGGTTGAGGATGCGCAAGGTGCCGTCGGGAAACCATACCAAAATATAATCCTTGGTACCGATACGGATGTGGCGAGGTGCATCGGCGGGCGGCCGGTCGTATTTGAGAGGTTTGAATCCTTTGACTTCTCGCCCCTTGAGGTCGAAAACCTTCAGGTAGCCGTCCGATGCCGCCATGAGGCGATAATTTTTGTTGCCCTCATAGTCGAATACGGCCAAGGGCGCTTCCACACGGAGGTGGAGGGGGAAAGGGGCCACGTATTTTCCGTGGATGTCGGCTACGTAGATGCCCGAGGGCGTGGCGAATACAAATTGGCGTTTGCCGTTTTTGTACATGTCCACCTGGCGAATTTCCCCCAACACCGGTCCGCCCGCATCTTTGGCCCACCGGCGCTTGCCTTTGGCCGTGACCAGCACGATGCGGTTTTGAGCATCCTGATATACCAATTCGTATTTGCCGCTCAAATGGTTGTACACCCAGCGGGGTTCCAATTGAACGGAACCTCCGTCAAACCGGGCGATTTCTTTCCATCCCCCGGAAGCTACGGCTTCCCCTTCTTTTTTAAGGGCTGCAAAATGGATCACGGTTTTATTGCCTTCCAAGTGATCGGAGGCGAAGAAACGTCCGGGTTCCATACGCGTAAGCTGATGCGTCAGGCGCTCGCTTCCGGTCAGGCGTGCCCATGCGGGTTTGCGGCCGTCCGTCTTGGCATCCCACAAGCGCACCAGCCGTTCCATGACCGCCCGATCGGAAGTCCATATCCACCCTTCGTCCAGGGGCCATACGTATTTGTAGGTCCGACGGCGGAGCAAGGGATAAAAGACGTTACCCGCGGTAGCACTGTCGGGAGTGAGAAAAATTTGATAATCGCCGGCGGTGAAGGCGGGTTGGAGTCGCTCGCGCAATTCCTTCGGTTGGGGGTCGAAAAAGGTAACCAGCACGTCTCCCTGCCAAATTCCCTTCAACGATTTCCACCGCTTGAGGGGCAAAGGGTCCTGGCGGTAGCCGGTATAGGTTTTGAAATCGGTCCAGGCTTTGTAAAAACGAGCGAAATCGTCGAAAGTGAGCGCCGTGAATTCCCGGGTTTCCGGCGGGAGGGGCGGCAAAACGGCTTCATAAGACATCACGGATTCCCATACTTCGGCCAACGAGCGGCCGTCCGGCTCGGTAACGGCCATTCCGGTATAGGCATAATCGCCCGGATTTTCCACGTCCAACACCCATACGTCGCCCGAATGTTTGTGCAAATATTCGTGAGCGGTCAGATAGCGGGCTTCGCGGGGAACGCGGGCGGGAAACACCAGCCAATGGGCCGAAGCATCGGGATTGGCATAGCCGTCATAGGTGCGTGCCAACGAATCGGACAGAAACAGGTCGGGCAAATTGCGCATCAGGTGCTCGGCCAACAGACGGTCGGACGTGAGGACGCCATAATCTTTCCGGTAAAAATGAAAATAATCCTTATCCCCCACCCGGCTTTTGAGGAGAAGTTCGCCTTGATAGTTCAAAGTATCGGCCGCGGGCAACGCCGGTCGTCCCGGCGCAAAAGTCACGGCCAGGCGCAAGCCGTTTCCCCTGTCGAAAAAGTGGTAGGCGGCCTCCTTTCCGAAGGGATATTTTCGAAACAATACCAAATCCGAGCGGTCAAACAAACGCCCTGTCAGGTAACCCGTATGTTTGCGAAAAAAGGCGGTATCCTCATGAATGCGGAGGATATATGCCGCCTGGTCGATATAGCGGGGATTATAATTTTTCGTCTCTTCTCCGCATCCGCTCCAAAACAACCATGCTATCCATAACCAAGGAGAGAACCTTCTCATTTTCTTGCCAACCATAATTCGGGATCCAATTTTTGGCGGTTTTGATAAATGCGAAATTTCAACACGCTGATGTTCCCGTTCGCCGGGTCTTTGGCCACCTTGCCCACCACTTGACCGGTATGCACTTTTTGGCCTTTTTTCACGTACACTTCTTTGAGATTGCCGTACACGGTGATGTAATTTCCGTGCCGGATCAGGAGGGTTTGGTTTCCGCCGGGGATAATTTGAACCCCCATCACCTGGCCGTCGAATACGGCACGCACGGGTTCGTCGTCGGGCACGTTGATGTAAATCCCGCTGTTATAAACCATGATGTTTTTATAGACGGGATGAGGCCGACGCCCGAATCGGCGGGATACATAACCGCGTTTGACCGGCCACGGCAATTTGCCTTTGTTGGCCGAAAAGCGCGAAGCCAATTGTTTTCCTTCGGGCGTGAGAGCGAATCCCCCGCCTTTACCGCGGTTGGAGCGGGCGATTTCTTCTTCGATGCGTTTTTGAATCAAACGATCCACCCGCCGGGCCTCCCGTTGCATGGCACGGATGCGGGCCAGGTATTTGCGTTTTTGTTTTTTGAGGTCGGCCAGCATTTTTTCCAAACGCCCCTTTTCGGCCCGGAGCCGGCGTTGCTCGTCGGAAAGGACGGTGAGCATATTGTTCTTTTCCATCTTCTCGGTCTCCAAGCGCTTGAGGGCTTCTTTGAGGGCGGCCTCTTTCTTTTGGAGCTCGCGGGCTTTCTTTTTGACGAAATCTCCGTATTCCTTCACATAGCGCATTCGCCGCCAGGCCTGTCGGAAACTTTCGGATGATAATACGAAATACAATACTTTTTCCCGGCTGCCGAATTTATACATGCGCCGCACTGCTTGAGCGTAATTTTCGCGCAAACGGGCGATTTCATCTTCCAGCATGCGGACCGTGTCCTTTTTGCGGGCAATGCGGCGATCCAGAATGCGGATTTCCTTTTGCAAATTATCGATCAGCTTTTGGCGTAACGCGATCTTGCGACGGGTGAGTTCGTAAGTTTGCAACAGGTTTTTCTCTTCCGAGCGTGTGCGTTTGAGATCGGCATTGATGCGGTTGATTTCCCGCCGGAGGCGTTCGCGCTTTTTCTCCAATTCGGCACGTGTCTGTGCGCCGGCACGATACGGAAGCACGGCCAAACTCAGGCCCAATATGAAAAACAGAATGCGCAAAGGACAAACGGATTTGGATGCAAGTTACAAAAACGGATGCAATTGCGAAGACCCCTCCTCGCCCGGACGGACTTGATTTTGACTGTAGATTTTTTCGGTCGATATTTTGGATGGATATCCCAATAAAAAAGCCGCCCGAAGGCGGCCGTCCGCGGCAGGTATGCCGGGTATTATTCCACTTCGAACGTAACCTTGAGGGTGACGCGGTATTCGGTGATTTTGCCGTCTTTGACCACTACGCTTTGATCTTGCACGTAAGCCGAACGGATGTTCTTCACCGTTTCGGAAGCTTTTTTCACGGCGTTGGCAGCCGCATCTTCCCAACTTTTGTCCGAGTTGGCCATCAATTCGATTACTTTGAGTACAGCCATGGTTCAAAATTTTTTAGGGGTTTGTTTTCAAATATACAACATTTTTACGAACGATGCACTTCGCTTCGATTCCATTTGGCGGCCAGCGCCCGATAGGAAGTTTCGCGGTCGGGACGGGGGCGTCCGTAATAATGATCTGTCCACCGCCACCCTTTCATGTCCCGATTGACGCCGTAGAGGGGATCCAAAAAGCACACTTCGAACAACAGGGTTTGAAACCGGGCCAACCATTGCTCTCTTTGGGGCCTGTCTTGGATGTAAGCCTTCAGGAACCGTTCCCGACCCGAAGCATCCGTTTGCCAAAATCCCGCTTCGCGCGCACGGGCGCGAAAAGCGGCCAGTCCTCTTCGCAACAAACGTTTGGACCGCTCCGGCACACGGGGATCCGATAAATAGTCCTGCAAATAACCGGGTAATCCCGCTTCTTTCCAGTCGCGCCAGGGGATATGGTCGGGCGGACAGGCGGCTTCGGCCACGGCAAGCCACCAGCGTATGCTTTGGTCCTCCTGTTCCGAGGAACGGCAGGCATGCAAAAAAGGGGGCAGGGTCCACCACAAGGTCCCCGCCCCTAACCAGCGAATAAATCTTCGTCGCGAAATTTTGGGTATGCCTCGCATAAAAGCCTCAGCCGGCACCTCCGCACTTACCGCCTCCGCATTTGCCCTCACCGCATTTGCCGGACTTGCCCCCGGCTTTGACTTCCTTGAATTCCTCCCAAGTGACGAATCCGTCGTCGTTGAGGTCAAATTCTTCGAACATTTTTTCATGACCTTTGGCAAACTCTTCGGGACTTACGTATCCGTCGCCGTCGGTGTCGAATTCTTCGGCCTTGCCGCATTCGTCTTTATCGAGCTTGCCGTCTTTGTTTTTGTCCTTTTCGGGGAATTCCTTCTCGAAATGGGCGGTAAATTCGGCTTTATCGAACTTGCCGTCGCCGTTGGTATCGATGGATTCGAAATGGGCTTTCAGCTTTTTGAGCTTGCGCGCATTTTTGTTTTCGTAGGCTTCGTCTTCTTCATGTTCTTCGGCTTCACGGGCTTCGCTTTCTTCATGCGCTTTCTCCACACGTTCGCTTTCGGCTTCCTTATGCGATTCCTTTTCTCCGCCGCCGTTACACGAAGCGGCCAAAATCCATAATCCCCAAACCATGAGGAAAATCCACAATGTCGATTGCACTTTTTTCATACATCCGGTTTTTGGTTGATGTTACAAATGTAACATTTTTTTGTTAATCGGGATCAAGCCGCTTTTTCGCCGGGAGTGTTTTCTTTATGATCGCCCGACGAATCGTTTTCCTGGGCCTGAATGGCGGTCAGGAGAATGGTATTGTAAATATCGTCCACGGTGGCGCCGCGGCTCAAGTCGTTGACGGGTTTTTTGAGTCCCAAGAGCATGGGCCCGATGGCCAATGCGCCGGTTTCGCGTTGAACGGCTTTGTAGGTATTGTTGCCCGTGTTGAGGTCGGGGAAAATCATCACGGTGGCTTGTCCCGCCACGGGCGAGCCCGGCATCTTCTTTTGTCCCACTTCGGGATCCACGGCCGCATCGTACTGGATGGGGCCCTCCACCGGAATGTCGGGGCGTTTTTGGCGGACCAATTCGGTGGCTTTGCGCACCTTTTCCACTTCTTCGCCCTTACCCGATTCGCCTGAAGAGTAGCTGAGCATGGCCACCCGAGGTTCGATGCCGAATTTTTTGGCCGCATCGGCGGTGGCTATGGCGATTTCCGATAGTTGCTCGGCATCGGGATTGGGCACGATGGCACAATCGGCAAAGGCGGACACCCGTTCGGGCAACGCCATAAAGAAAGTGGAAGTCACGAAATTGGCGCCCGGTTTGGTTTTGATCAATTGCAAGGCCGGTTTGATGGTATGGGCGGTGGTATGTACCGCTCCCGACACCATGCCGTCGGCATCGCCTTCCCGTACCATCATGGTGCCGAAATAAGACGGATCTTGGGCCAAGTCGTAGGCCATGGCTTCGTTCACTCCCTTATGTTTGCGAAGCTCGTGGATTTTCTTGGCGTATTTGTCCAGCAAGGGCGATTCTTTGGGATCGATGATTTGCACTTTGTCCCAATCCAGATTGATGCCGTGGGTTTTGGCCACGTTCTTGACCTCTTTTTCGTTGCCCAACAATATGACGTCGGCCAAATCGCGGGAGGTAATCTTGCAAGCAGCCTTCAGGATGCGGGGCTCGGTGGCTTCGGGCAAGACGATGCGTTTTTTCTCTTTGGAAGCCATTTCTTCCAAATTGTAGAGGAACATGCTGGGAGTGACCCGCCTCGATTCGAAGTGGAACACTTTTTCCAAAATGACGTTTACGTCCACGTGCCGCTTAAAGAGACGGATGGAATGCATGATTTTTTTGGTGTCCTTTGGATGGATTTGGACGGGCATGGACTTAATTTGGGTGGCCACTTCGTAGGTTTGGGGCTTGACGCTGAGGATGGGTACGTTGTTGTTGGTTCCTTCGATAAGTTTGAGAATGGATTTGGCCGGAATGAGCCCGCCCGACAATACGATCCCCGACACGTCGGGATAATGGTAGGATTTATCGGCCTGGAGGGCCGAAAGGATGATATCGCTCCGGTCGCCGGGTGTGATTACCAAAGTGTGGGACTTGAGGTATTTGAGAAAATGCCGCATTTGCATGGCCCCCACGGCCACGTGCTTGATATGGCGTCCCAGGTTGTTTTCGCCGAACAGCACCTTGGCGTCGAAATGGCGAATGATGTCGTAAATACC
The DNA here is from genome assembly GCA_013153605.1 of Chlorobiota bacterium. Lineage (GTDB taxonomy): Bacteria > Bacteroidota > Bacteroidia > Flavobacteriales > Flavobacteriaceae > JAADED01. The sequence goes on from JAADED010000077.1 coordinate 32,044, forward strand.
GGGATTGGCGAGGAATTCGTCGCGGGGAATGGCGGTGACGTATGTTTCGTCATTAACGGCTTTTTTCAGCCGCTCGATCACGGCCTTGAGGTTTTTGGGCAAAATTTTGTTGGCGATCAAAGCCACCACCTCCACTTCGCGCTCGCGAAATCCGTCGTAGGCCAATTTCATGCTTCCGATAAACTCGTCCATGGTTTTGCCCTTGCCGCTTCCGATAATAATGGCGGGTATGGAAAGGTTGGACGCAATTTTAATGTTCATTTCGAATTCCACGATACTTCCCTCGCCGCTAAAATCGCTTCCCTCGATAATGATAAAATCGAACTTTTTCTCCAGCCGTTTGTATTTGCGTATGATTTTTTCGAGGATTTTGTCATCCTTGTTTTCGTTGAGCAACCGCACGATTTCGGCCCGGGTGAGGCCGTAAGATTCCTCGTAAGATTGAGGAATTTTGAAAAATTCGAGCATCAGACGGATGTGGTTATCGGGCTTTTCGCCTCCGTCGATAATGGGCCGGAAGTATCCCACCTTGTCGGTGCGGGATTTGAGCTCGTTCATCAACCCTATGCTCACGATGGATTTGCCACTATTGGGTTCGATAGTGGCGATATATAAAGCTTTGTTCATTTTATGGAAAGTTTAATGCGTGTCGGCGTCCAGGTAGTTGGGTATGCCGTCGCCGTCGTCATCGTCGTTGGTCGGGTCGCCGTCACCGTTGGTGTCCTCGTATTTGGTGAGCAATCCGTCGCCGTCGTCATCGGGATCCACGTAATCGGGGTGGGCGGGAATCCCGTATTTTTCTTCCAATTCCTTGTCGGTGTTGTCGTCGGTGGGGTCGCCGTTGCCGTTAAGATCTTCCAATACGTTGGGCACAAGATCATCGTCCAAATCGGTATTGACCACCAGCGTGCGGAAGTGCACGATCACGGGCGAGTAAGAAGACAACAAGGCCCCCGATTCGCCCATAAACGCCAAATCGAATTGGGCCAGGCCCGAAGGCAGGAAAGCCACTCCCACACCCTTGCCTTCGAAAGTAACCGTCCCGTCGGGATTGGGGGTATAGGTACCACCTCGGAATTGAGGCAATACTTTGCGCAAACCCACCAGTCGTATGCCCGCCGAAGGATACCAGACGTTCATCCATACGGGCGAGAGTTCCGTGCGTTTGAAGACGGTTTCCAAATCGAAATTTTGGATTTCCACAGCCGCCAACACGTGGTCGGTGGTGGTGATGGAATCGGCGGTGCCGGGGGTTACCGAAAGGTAATAAATGTCATACACCACCTCTTCGTCTTCGGGATCTTCCATTTGCACCACCAGGGCGTCGTCATACAAAGTGCGCTGGCCGGCATGCCGCACCGGCTCGATAATCACCTTGCCGTAGGCATCCACGATGTAGGTATGGGTTTGCAAAAATTGAAGAATGGAATCCTTTTCGGCGGCATATTGTTCGGCCCTGTCGCGAGGCGTATATTCGATAAAAGGATCCTCCTTTTTACAAGTGGATGCCATAAAAAGAAGGACGAGGGATACAATGATCCCCCGTCGCCAATATTTGGATTTCATATGCTTTTTGCGTCCTAAAGTATTAATAGTGTATTCTCTTTCATATTGATCGTCCATCATCTCCCCTCTCCACAGCCAAAAAATAGGGTATACTTATCTTGTTTTTTGGCGGGGTAAAAATCTTTTAAAATACCAATAAAATACCACTAGAGCCATTCCCACCAATACATATATGTAATCGTCAACCGGTATTCCGGGAGGCGGAGGCGGACCGGGTTGTGCGTATACTCCATTGACTGCTATGACAGCGGCAATCAAAGACAAGAATTTTTTCATTTTTTTCATGATTCTTTCCTTTTATGTGGACCCAGCAGGGCTCGAACCTGCGACCCCCTGATTATGAGTCAGGTGCTCTAACCGGCTGAGCTATGGGTCCCCGTTCATGATGCAAAGGTAATAAAATTTTTTAATTATTTATTGCGAATATTTCGATTTCCAATAAAAGGGAGAAAAATTTTCTCCTTTTTGAAGCCAATAATCCTGTGTAACAATCTTCCCTTCAGGCGTTTTCAATCTTCTTTCATAAATCCAAATAGTCGGGTTAAAGATCAAATCCGTGACGCCTATAGTATAGGTTACGGGCTCGTCTTCCTTACGGCGCTTGTTTTCTTGCACCAGCACCTCAAAGCCGTTGAATTCCAACAGCTTTTTGAGAAATTCCACCCGCTCGGCATCGGCTTTCTTTTCGATAATGGTTCCTCGCCTGCCGTCGATCTCTCCGAATATATGTTTTCCGGGCAAACTCATTTTGGTAAATTTTACAAAATTTCACTCAATTTGGCGATATACTCGTACAGAGGGCTGTACAATCCGATCAATATCAAACCCAATGCCAAAATAACGAATCCGATTTTGGAATATAAATCGGTTTTGAAATAAGGAATGGGATTTTCGCTCCTACGCAAAAAGGCCGCACGAACCGGTAACAAGTAGTAATACAACGAGATGGTCACATTGACAACCGCGATGAATACCAGCCAGTAAAAACCTTTGGACGCGGCGGTGGAATAAAGGAAAAATTTACCGAAAAAGCCCGCCACCGGCGGAATACCCGCCAGGGAGAACAATGCCAGCATCAACAGAAGGCTCAAACGCGGATTGGTCCGGTAGAGGCCTTCGTAGTCGTCGATGTTTTCCTTGCCGCTGTGCATGGCGATCACATGCACCACGCCGAAAGCGGCAACATTGCTGAAAATGTATATCAACAGGAAGTAAATCACCGTTTTAATACCCAATACGTTCCCGCCGATCACACCCAAGAGGATAAATCCGGCTTGGGCGATGGACGAAAAGGCCAAAAACCGCTTCATGTTTTGCTGGCGCAAGGCGAAAAGATTACCCACAAACATGGTTAACACCGCCAGGATATACAAGGCTATGGTCCAGGTTTGTTCATAACGGCGCAAGGTGATAAAGAGCAAAATCATCAGAATGTACACGGCGGCCCCTTTGGAAATCACCGACAGATAATTGGACACCACGGTGGGGGCACCTTCGTACACGTCGGCCGTCCAGAAGTGGAACGGTACCAGCGAAATCTTAAAGGCGATTCCCGCCAGCAACATGGCAAAACCCACCAATTCCAGGAAGGGCATTTCGGCCGAAGCGCGGACCTGTTCGAAATAAATGCTTCCCGAGGTGGCGTAAATGAGAGAGATCCCGAACAACATAATGGCCGAAGCCATGGCCGCCAGCAAAACCATCTTCAAGGCCGCTTCGGCGGAGCGCTTGCGGTAAAATTCGAATGCCACCAAACCCGCCACCGGCATGGTGGAAAGCTCCAGGCCCAAATAAAACATCAGGAAGTCGCCGGCCGAAATCATAAAAAAGAGTCCCAAAAGGGAGCTCCACATCAAGGCATAAAATTCGGAAACGAACCCCTTGGGAATCAACTCTTTCTTTACCCATTCCACCGATTGCAACATAATCAGTCCCACACCCAGCATGAGGATGCTCTTGAAAAAGGCCACCAAGGGATAGGTGTTGAACGAGCCGCCGAACAATCGCCCCTCTTTGTCGAGCATAAAAAACGACGACACAAACACGGCGGCAAAAAGAAGGTGGGCCAAATGAATGATTCGGGACTTTTTGTCCTTACCCGTAAAAATATCGGCCAGCAATACCAAAAGAACGGCAAGCACCAGAAATATCTCGGTCTGCATCAAGGATAATTGTTGCCAATTCATAGCGCCAGATTTTTACATAAAAGGTTTTAAAAAGTTTTCCACTCCGGGTTCGATGATTTTCAACCACCAGAAGGGCAAAATTCCGATCATGGTAATGAAGAAAATCAGGATATACACCGCCATCTTTTCATACCAGAAAGCCCGGGGTACGTTTTTGTGTTCTTCCTTGGGAGGTCCCATGAGCATCATACCCACCACGCGCAAGATATACACCGCGGTCACCACGATGGACGACACGGCCAATACGGTGAGGATTTGGCGGTAGCGGTCGCCGGTGAGGAAGCCGCCCATAAAAATGTTCATTTCGGCCACGAAGCCGCTGAATCCGGGCAAGCCCAAATTGGCCAAACCGGCAATCACATAGGCGGTGGCAATAAAGGGAATGATTTTCAGAAGCCCTCTCATTTGGCGTACGTCGCGCGTGTGCGTGCGCCCGTAAATCATCCCGATAAGGGCAAAGAAAAGGGCCGTAATAAACCCGTGCGAAAGGGATTGCAACATGGCGCCGTTCCAAGCCACTTTATTGAGCATCAAAAGGGCGAACAGCACCAAGCCCAAATGGCTCACTGACGAATAGGCATTGATGTACTTCAAATCGGTTTGCTGAATGGCCGCATAAGCGCCGTACACCGTGCCGATCACCGCCAAAATCAGGAAAAAGTCCGTCCAAAAGAGGGTGCCTTGGGGCATCAGATACATGGCTACGCGGAAAATCCCGTATCCGCCCAGTTTCATCAACACCCCCGCATGCAACATGGACACCGCCGTAGGGGCCGAAGAATGACCGTCGGGCGACCAGGTGTGGAAGGGAAAGAGCGCCCCGATGGTGCCGAACCCGATAAACGCCAGCGGGAAAAAGATTTTTTGCACATGGGGAGGAATGGACGCGTTTTTGGCGATTTCCAATATATTAAATGTATAATGTCCGTCGGGGGAAGAATGGTAATATATACCCAAAATGGCCACCAATAACAGGGCCGAAGCCCCCATCAACATCAAAGTCAGCTTCATGGCGGCGTATTCGCGCGGACCGCTCCCCCAAATGCCGATAAGCAAATACATGGGAATCACGGCGATTTCATAAAACACGAACATGGTAAACAAATCCAACGATATGAAGAATCCGAACACACCGGTGGCCAACATGATCAGGGAAATGAAAAATTCCTTGGGCAAATCTTCCACCTTCCACGACACGAAAATACCGGCCAGCACGATAAGCGACGTCAACATAATCATCAAAACGGAAATGCCGTCCACTCCGATGCTGTAATGGATGTTCCAATCGGGAAACCAGACCGTATCGCGGGTAAAGAGCATCACGGCATCATTGCCGGCTTTGCGTTCGGCCAGGTATTTCCACACCAGGTGAAAGGCCATGGCGGTTTGGACGATAAATCCGGCCAATGCCACCAACCGCGCCTGCCTGAGGTTTTTGGTAAACACCAGAGCAAGCACGGTCAAAAGCGGCACCACCACGAACAAAGTCAATATATCCATCGCGATTTTGTTTTAATAATTGAAATAATAAAAGATCAAAATCAACATCACCACACCATACACGAACCAGATGGCATACTCTTGCAAACGGCCCGATTGGACCGGTTTGATTTTTTCGGCAATCCAACCCACCGTATAAGCTATGGAATTCATCATGCCGTCCACCACATGGCGGTCGAACCAGGCCGCGGGACGGGAAATTTTATCGAAAATGATATTTTTGGTCACATACAGGTAGGCCTCGTCAATGTAGAATTTGTTCTTGGCCCATTCGTAACCCTTGCCGAAGGCGGCCGCCACCCGGGCGGGATAATCGGTGGGCTTGTAGTAAAAATAGTAAGCGGCCGCTATTCCCACCAATCCGATTAATATGGACCCCCACACCAGGGGACTGCCCCAATGGATTTCGTAATGGAATACTTCGCGCGTGGGCGATACGTATTGGGAAAACGGCGTCAACGCCCAGCCTACGAAAAAGGTCAATACCGCCAAAATAATGAGAGGGGTGGTCATAAATTTGCTGTCTTCCTTGGGCGGATGCGCATATTCGCGTTTTTGGTTGTGGAATATGCGGAAATACAGGCGGAACATGTAAAAAGCCGTCAATCCCGCCACCAGGAAGCCGGTCAGCCAAATCACTTTGTTAAACTCGAAAGCCGCATGGAGGATTTCGTCCTTGCTATAAAAACCGGCCAAAGGCGGAATGCCCGAAATGGCCAAAGCGGCTATCAGAAACGTCCAACTGGTGACGGGTAAATATTTGTGCAAGCCGCCCATGTCCTTCATCAAATTGGAATGCACCGCATGGATAATCACACCCGCGGCCAGGAACAAGAGCGCCTTGAACATGGCATGCGTAAACAGGTGGAACATGCCGGCCATATATCCCAACCCTTCGATTCCTTCAAATCCCGACACACCCAACGCCATCATCATGTAACCGATTTGCGACATGGTCGAATAAGCCAGCACGCGCTTGATATCTTCCTGTGTCAGGGCGATGATGGCCGCGAAGAGCGCCGAAAACGCCCCCACCACCGCCACTACGCGCAAGGCGAAGGCATTGTCGAAATGGTAATACATGGGGAACAAACGGGCCACCAAATACACGCCGGCCACCACCATGGTGGCGGCATGGATCAAGGCCGACACGGGCGTAGGACCTTCCATGGCGTCGGGCAACCAAATATGCAACGGAAACATGGCCGATTTTCCGGCGGCTCCGATAAAAATCAAAATCAAAGCCCACGTAACGGCCGACAAGCCCAGAAACACCGGAATTTGGTTTTCCGCGATTTTTTGAATCAATTGTTCGATAAACGACAAATTATTTAAGGTTTCCAAATCCAAAGTGCGGGCATAGAAGGCGATCATCAAAATACCGATCAGGAAAAAGAAATCGGCAAAGCGCGTGACGATAAACGCCTTCTTGGCCGCCCGAATGGCCGAAGGTTTAATAAAATAATAACCGATCAAGAGGAAGGACGATACGCCCACCAACTCCCAGAAAATATAGATTTGAAATAAATTGGTGGCCAATACCAACGCCAACATGGAGAAGGAGAACAGGGACAAATAGGCGTAAAAGCGGGCGAAACCTTCGTCGCCGTGCATGTAGCCGCGGCTGTAAATATGCACCAGAAACGACACCGTGGTCACCACCACCAACATCATCACGCTGATGGGGTCCAATAAGATCCCCATATCGATGGAGAGCGTGTCGCCGAAAGTCACCCAATGCATTTTGTAAGGAATGACGGGTTCGTATTTCCCTTGAGCCGGGCCCAGCACGATAAAATATTGCCAAGCCGCATACATGGACAACGCCCAGGAAATACCCATGGAAATCATCCCGATATATCCCGCAC
>JAADED010000084.1 GCA_013153605.1 Chlorobiota bacterium
GCACCTACAAAGGCACGCGCTTTACGGTGATTTCCACCGGCATCGGACCCGACAATATCGACATCGTGCTCAACGAATTGGATGCATTGGTCAACATCGACTTGCAAAAACGGGTTGTAAAGGATACGTTGACTTCGTTGAACATCGTACGCATCGGCACCTCGGGAGCGTTGCACGCCGACATTCCGGTGGACAGCTTCGTGATGGGGCAATACGGCCTGGGACTCGACGGCCTGTTGCATTATTACCGCTCGGCGGATGTGCGGGAAACGGACATGGAAGAAGATTTTATCGCCCGCACTCCGTGGGAAATTCCCGGCGTACGCCCTTATATCGTGCGCAACTCGCCCGAATTGGAATCCCGTTTGGAAGGCGACAACGTGTTTAAAGGCATTACCGCCACGGCCGGCGGATTTTACGGCCCCCAAGGAAGACGCCTCCGCCTGGAACTGGCCGACCCGCGGCTGAACGACAAATTGGCGGCTTACCGGTGGAAAGACGTGCGCGTGACCAACTTCGAAATGGAAACCGCCGCCATTTACGGCCTGGCCAAATTGTTGGGCCACCGCGCCTGTTCCATGAACGCCATCATCGCCAACCGGGCCACCTTGGATTTTTCGGCCGACTATCACGGTACCATGCGGCGACTCATTCGCCATGTATTGGATGCTTTGGCTTAAAAACGGCACTTATGAAATGGACTCCCGATCCCGACTTCATCCGCACCACCAACCTGTGGCGCGCCATGCAAGAAGCCGGCTTCGGCCGGTATGAAGATTTTTACGATTGGTCCGTTACCGAGCGGGAAAAATTTTGGGACTTTACCGTGCGGCAATTGAGCATACGCTTCAAACGCCCCTACGACCGGGTGCTGGACCTCTCGGGCGGTCCCGAGGCCCCCTACTGGTTGCCGGGTGCCAAGATGAACATTATCGACAGCGTCTTGACGGCACCGCCCGAAAAAACGGCCATCCGCCATGCGTCGGAACGCGACCCGCAAATCCGCGAAATTACCTACGGCGAACTGTCCCGCCGCATCGACGACGTATTGCACTCGCTCCGCGAAGCCGGATTGAAAGAAGGCGATTTTGTGGGGATCGACATGCCCATGACGCCCGAAGCCGTCATCATCTATTTGGCCGCCCTCAAAGGGGGAATGCCCGTCATTACCGTGGCCGACAGCTTTTCGCCCAGGGAAATCAACATCCGGTTCGGTATCGCTCCGCCGAAAATCGTGTTTACGCAAGATTTTATCCACCGCGGCGGAAAAATATTGCCGCTATATGAAAAACTGAAGCAAGCCGGCGCACCACAAACGGTGGTGATCCGTACGGTCCAAGACGGACCCGCCTTGCGCGAAGGCGACCGGAATTGGGACGACTTTCTGGTGTCCGCCCCGCAACCGCTTGAAAGCACGGCCGCCGATCCCATGGACACCATTACCGTGTTGTTTTCGTCGGGCACTACGTCGGAACCCAAAGCCATTCCTTGGAACCACACCACCGCCATCAAATCCGCCGCCGACGCCTATTACCACCACGACATCCGCGCCGGCGACACCGTGGCTTGGCCCACCAACTTGGGATGGATGATGGGGCCGTGGCTGATTTTCGCTTCGTTCATTAACAACGCCACCATGGCCCTGTTCGACGGATTGCCCACCGGCGAAGATTTCGCCCGTTTCGTGCAAGAGGCGGGTGTGACCATGTTGGGCACCGTGCCCGGCATTGTACGGGGGTGGAAAAAGAACGAAAAAGTCCGCCAATACGATTGGTCGGGTATTAAATGTTTCAGCTCCACCGGCGAAACCTCCCATCCCGACGACATGGCTTGGCTCATGGAATTTGCCGGCGGCAAGCCCGTTATCGAATATTGCGGCGGCACCGAAATCGGGGGCGGTTACGTCACCTCCACCTTGATTCAGCCCAATTATCCGTCCACCTTTTCCACACCCGCATTGGGAAGCGAATTCGTGATTTTGGACGAAAACTTCCGCGAAACGGATGCCGGGGAAGTATTCCTCATTCCGCCCTCCATGGGCTTGTCGGTCAAATTGCTCAACAAAGACCACCATGCGGTCTATTACGCGGGCTTGCCCAAATATAAAGGCAAAACCTTGCGCCGCCACGGCGATTACTTGGTCCGATTGCCCGACGGCTATTACCGCGTGATGGGACGCACCGACGACAGCATGAACATCGGCGGCATCAAAGTGGGTGCCGGACAAATCGAAGAAGTCATCAACGCCTTCGACGAAGTCAAAGAAAGTGCCGCCATTGCCGTTACGCCGCCCGAAGGCGGCCCGTCGGAACTGGTCATTTTTGCCGTAGTGCGCGAAGGCGACGAAAACGAGTGGCACCGCAAATTCCAACAAGCCATCCGCGAAAAGCTCAATCCGCTTTTTAAAATTTCCCGCGTCATCCTGACCGATAAATTGCCCCGCACGGCATCGGGTAAAATTATGCGGAGGATTTTGAGGGGGAGGGTAACTTAAACAATAGGTCTAGGGAAAAGCCCGTCATTTTTACCGTAGGCCACAGCAATAAGCCTATAGAAAAATTGATCGAAGAACTCAAACGCTTCGACATTCCGTATGTCATAGACGTGCGTTCGCAACCCTATTCAAAACGTAACCCGCAATACCGGAAGAAAAATTTAGAAAAAGCGCTGGCGGAAGCGGGAATCGTTTATGCCTGGTGGGGCAAACAATTGGGCGGCAGGCCGGAAGATCCGTCGGTTTATACGGACGGGAAAGTCGATTACGAAAAACTGAAGATTAAACCTTATTTTCGGAAAGGTATTGAAAGGCTTATGAAGGCCCATCAAAAAGGCATTCGCGTCGCACTGTTATGTAGTGAAGCCGATCCGGCCCAATGTCATCGATCAAAGCTTATAGGTGAAGCATTGCGAGAAAAAAATATTCCTGTAAGTCATATTCGACGACGAAAAAACGACAAAAGTATTTATCTCGAAAGTCAAGAGGAGGTGATGCTTAGAGTTGCACCCTTTGGAACGGTAGATTTATTTGGAGAAAAGTTGTTTCTAACTTCAAGAAATAAAATGAACGGCATTTTAAAATATGAATAACAAAATTTATTATCTCATTTTCATCTCCGTTTTATTTACCAACTTATTATTCAGTCAAAATATAAATAAATCAAAATTTTATTTTATTTATACCGCCGGCCCCTTATTTAATTTGGATATACCGAATCCCGCATATCCTCCCAAAACTCAAGGCAATTTCTTTTATCCTTCGCACAAAGGTTCACTCGCTTTATTTTACCAAAAAAAGAATCCCGGCATATACATGGAAACGGGATTGGAGTATGCCTACAACAAAACCAATTTTTTTAAAGCTTCTTTTTTTATCGGCTCCTATAAAGCGCGGTATGTTTACCAAACCACAATTAATGAATATAATATAGATATAGATCAAACTTTAACAGACAGAATTTATCGGATTAAACTCGGGCATTTTTATACTTTTAGGAAGAGTAAGCTTCAATTAGGCCTCAATTTGTACTTAGGGATTTATTATTATTCGTTCTGGGAAATAAGCACTCATCCTCAAGCCGGGGCATGGCTATATGAATATCATTCCACGGAATGGGGAATGGCATTAGAAGGCCTGTACAGATTTTTAAAAGGTCCTCATTATTCCCTATTTTTTCATGGAGGTTTAAATTACGATATTTCCATAATTGCTTTTGCGGATTTACAAATGGGCGTATTATTAAAATTTAAATTATAATCAACCATTTATGATCATTAAAAGAAGTTTCGGACTTATATTTTTATTAGTTTCTTTTATTTCCTACTCCCAAGAAAAACAAGATAAAAAAGGAACCATATTTGCTTTTATCGGATTTCATAAAAGCTATTTTGATTACCATATAAAAGGAAATGACATTTCAATGGGACTTTATAAAAAATATACCCGCCGCTTTATTTTAGGCATCAAATATTCATTTCTAACGGGTGAAGGTTATAAAAAATTCACTCCTTTAGTGCCGGTGGAATTTTATGATGAAAAGACAAATATCTATTACAAAACTGGATCCATTAATTACTATAAATTTTCTTTTTTTATGGAGCATAGGCTCCTTTCAAACAAATTTTCTCCCTTTTTATATTTCTCTCCTCACATGGGATGGATGAAGCAGCACTTGTATTCACAAAACGAATTTATATACGACGATCACGGAGTAGTAATCAGCATAAAGGAAGATTCGGGCGAAAACGGCCTGACGGGAGGAATTGAAATAGGACTGGGTTTGAATTATTCATTAAATGGTTATGAAATTTCCGCGGGCGGATATTACGGCTCTACCATCCCGGCAAATTCTACATATACCTTATTGGAGATCAAGTTTTCCAAAGAAATTTCCTTTTAAACTTCCCAATTTAATCTCCGATTAATTCGAATCCCTTTTACTTCAAAACCCAAAACCTTCAGCTCAAATTATCCGCCATTTTTCTAAATTTGGTCCGACCCCTAAAAACAAATACGTATGAAAAGAAGATCTTGGGCCGAACCTTATAAAATAAAGATGGTAGAACCCCTGCGCCTGTTGTCGCGGCGCGAACGGGAAAAGGCCATGAAAGAAGCGGGATACAACACTTTTCTTCTCCGCTCCGAAGACGTATATATCGACCTGCTGACCGACAGCGGCACTTCCGCCATGTCGGACCGCCAATGGGCGGGATTGATGTTGGGCGACGAAGCCTATGCCGGAAGCCGCAACTTCTACCACCTGTGGGACACGGTGCGCGATGTGTACGGATACGAATACATGGTGCCCACCCACCAGGGACGGGCGGCCGAGCATATCATTTCCAAAATCCTCATTAAACCCGGCGATTACATTCCGGGCAACATGTATTTCACCACCACCAAGCTTCACCAGGAGCTGGCGGGCGGTAAGTTCGTGGACGTGATCATCGACGAAGCCCACGATCCCGAATCGGAACATCCCTTTAAGGGAAATGTGGATTTGGACAAGCTCCAACGCCTGATCGACGAGGTGGGTCCCGAACGCATTCCCTACGTATCCATCGCCACCACGGTAAACATGGCGGGCGGCCAGCCCATATCGCTGGAAAACTTGCGCGCCGTACGGGAGCTCACCAAAAAATACGGCATCGCCATCGTGCACGACATGACGCGGGTGGCCGAGAACGCCTACATGATCCAGCAAAACGAACCGGGCTATCAGGATAAGACGGTGGCCGAAATCGTCAAGGAAATCAACTCGCTGACCGACCACGCCACCATGAGTGCCAAAAAGGATGCGTTGGTGAACATCGGCGGCTTTTTGGCCACCAACGATCCCGAAGTATTCGAAAAAGCGCGCAATCTGGTGGTGGTGTATGAAGGACTTCATACCTACGGAGGCCTCGCGGGACGCGATATGGAAGCCATGGCCATCGGCATTCGCGAATCGGTAATGGACGAACACCAGCGAGCCCGCATCGGACAAGTGCACTATTTGGGCAACCTCCTGTTGGAAGAAGGCATTCCCATCGTCAAACCCATCGGCACGCACGGCGTATTTTTGGACGCCAAGCGGTTTTACCCCCATTTGTCGCAAGACGTGTTTCCGGCCCAAACCCTGGCCGCCGAGCTCTACATCGATTCGGGCGTGAGGGCCATGGAACGGGGCATCGTATCGGCCGGACGGAATCCCGAAACGGGCGAACACAACTATCCCAAACTCGAACTGGTGCGGCTGACCATTCCCCGGCGGGTGTATACCCAATCGCACATGGACGTAACGGCCGAATCGGTGATCAACGTGTACAAAAACGCCCACAAGGCCAAAGGCCTGAAAATGGTGTTCGAACCCAAGTATTTGCGTTTCTTCCAAGCGCGATTCGAGCCCTTGGAATAAAAAGGTGATTTGTCATATTTGTTTTGTGAGAAATATTCCTACATTTGTCATTCGACCCAAAACGAACGGAGATGAAAACATATAATTTTCCCAAGTTTATCGGCGATGCCAACGAGGCGGTCGCCCGGGTGGCGCATAAGATTAACGAAGTGTGTGCCATCTACCCCATTACGCCCTCCTCACCCATGGGCGAACATGCGGACGCCTTGAGTGCCAAAGGAAGCAAGAACATTTGGGGTCAGGTGCCGCGCATTATCGAGATGCAAAGCGAAGGGGGCGCCGCGGGAGCCGTTCACGGATCCCTCCAGGGAGGAGCCCTCACCACCACTTTTACGGCTTCGCAAGGCTTGCTCCTGATGATTCCCAACATGTATAAAATTGCCGGTGAGCTGCTTCCCACCGTCTTTCATATCGCGGCCCGTACGGTGGCCACCCATGCGCTTTCCATTTTCGGCGACCATTCGGACGTGATGGCCACCCGCCAGACGGGGTGGGCCATGCTCTTCGGCGGCTCGGTTCAGGAAGCCCAGGATTTCGCCTTGCTGGCTCAAGTGGCATCGCTCAAATCGCGGGTGCCTTTCCTCAACGTGTTCGACGGATTCCGCACCTCGCACGAAATTCAAAAAATCGATGCCATCACCGACGAGATTTACAAGGAAATGATGCCCGAAGACGACATCCTCGCCTTCAAACAACGGGCATTGGATCCCGACGCACCCAAATTGCGGGGTTCGTCGCAAAACCCGGATGTGTTCTTCCAAAACCGCGAACGGGCCAATCCTTTCTACCTCCGCGTGCCCGACATCATGCAAGAGACATTCGATAAGTTTTACGAACTCACCGGACGCCGGTACAACCTCTTCGACTATTACGGCCATCCCGAAGCCGAACGCATTATCGTGCTGATGGGATCGGGCACGGGCGCGGTACGCGAAACGGTGGACGAACTCGTCAAGCAAGGCGAAAAAGTGGGGGCCGTGTTCGTACGCCTTTATCGACCTTTCTCGGTGAAACACTTCATCGACGCCGTTCCCGAGTCGGTGAAAAAAATCGCCGTTTTGGACCGCACCAAAGAACCCGGCGCCATCGGCGAACCTTTATATATGGACGTGGTGAACGCCTTCGCCGAATCCGACCGCGATTTTCCCACCATCGTGGGCGGACGTTACGGATTGTCGTCCAAAGAATTCAACCCGCCCATGGTCAAAGGAGTGTTCGACGAACTCAAAAAAGATAAACCCAAAAACCATTTTACGGTCGGCATTATCGACGACGTGACCTACACCAACCTGGATCCCGACAAGGATTTCAAAGTACGCACCAATACCAAAAACTTCATGTTCTTCGGTCTGGGATCGGACGGTACGGTGAGCGCCAATAAAAACTCCATTAAAATCATCGGCGAAACCACCGATTATTACGTGCAAGGCTACTTCGTGTACGATTCCAAAAAAGCCGGCGCCCGCACCATTTCGCACTTGCGTTTCGGTCCCGACCCCATTTATTCCACCTACCTGATCGACGAAGCCGAATTCGTGGCCGTTCATCAATTCGATTTCATCCAAAAATTCAATCTGGCCGACAAGGCCAAAGAAGGCGGCGTGTTCCTTCTGAACTCGCCTTACGACAAGGATGAAATATGGGCCCAATTGCCCGTGAAAGTGCAAGAAACCATCATCAAGAAAAAACTGGAATTTTACGTGATCGATGCCTCGCGGGTGGCATACGAAGCCAAATTGGGACGCCGAATCAACACCGTGTTGCAAACGGCTTTCTTTGCCATTTCGGGCATCCTCCCGCAAGACGAAGCCATCAAGCGCATTAAGGATGCCATCGTGAAGTCCTATTCCCACAAGGGCGACCACATCGTGCAAATGAACTTCAACGCCGTGGACACCGCCCTCAAGTATCTCCAAAAAGTGGATTATCCCGACCATACGGTGGGCAACAAGGACTTCGAGCCCGTGATGGATCCGCGCGCGCCCGAATACGTGAAGAACGTGCTGGGCAAAATTTATGCGGGCGAGGGCGACAGCCTCCCGGTGAGCGTGTTCGAACCCGACGGCACTTTCCCTACCGGCACGGCCAAATACGAACGTCAAAACATCGCCGATTTCATTCCCGTATGGGACGATGTGAACCTGTGTACCCAATGTAACAAGTGTGTGGAAATCTGTCCGCACGCGGCCATTCGTGCCAAGATCGTCAAGGCCGAAGACCTGGAAGGCGCACCCGAAGGGTTCCGTTCGGCCCCCCTCAAAGGACGTTACGAAGGAGTGGATACCTACGTGCTCCAGGTGGATCCGGTGCATTGTACGGGATGTCAATTGTGTGTGGCCGTATGTCCGGCCGAAAGCAAAGAGGTGGAAGGCTTCAAATCCATCAACATGCATCCCCGCCTCGAAGTACAGGAACGCGAAGAGCCGTACTGGGAATTCTTCGACAGCCTCCCTTGGTACGACCGCAAGAAGCTCAAGCTCACCACGGTCAAGAACGTCCAATTCCTCCAGCCGCTGTTCGAATATTCGGGTGCATGTCCGGGATGCGGCGAGACGCCTTACATCAAAACCATCACCCAACTTTACGGCGACAGCACGCTGATTGCCAATGCCACCGGATGTTCGTCCATTTACGGCGGAAACTTGCCCACAACTCCTTATACCTATAACGACATGGGCTTGGGTCCGGCATGGGCCAACTCCCTGTTCGAGGACAACGCCGAATACGGATTGGGTATGCGGCTGGCTCTTAATGCCAAACAAAAAGAAGCCTTCGAATTGCTCCACGAACTGGAAGACATCGTGGGTTCGGATTTGGTGGATGCCATCGTGAATAATCCCGAGCATACGGAAGAAGAAAAAGAGCAACAAATCCAAAACGTCAAGGCCGTTCGTGCCGCCCTGGCCGGCCTGACCGATCCCAAAGCCCGCCGCCTGAACGTGCTGGCCGATTACTTGCGCAAGAAATACGTATGGATCATCGGCGGCGACGGTTGGGCTTACGACATCGGCTACGGCGGATTGGACCACGCCTTGGCATCGGGCGAAGACATCAACGTGCTGGTTTTGGATACCGAAGTGTATTCCAACACCGGCGGACAGGCCTCGAAAGCCACGCCTCTGGGTGCGGCGGCCAAATTCGCCATTTCGGGTAAATCCACGCCCAAAAAGGATTTGGCCCTTCAGGCCATTGCCTACGGCAACGTGTATGTGGCCCAAATTGCCATGGGCGCCAAGGAGCAACAGGCCTTACGCGCCATTCGCGAAGCGGCCGAATATCCGGGCCCGTCCATGATCATCGCCTACTCGCATTGTATCGAGCACGGCTACGGCATGGAAGACGGCGCTTACCACCAGGAATTGGCCGTCAAATCGGGATACTGGCCGCTGTTCCGCTACAATCCTTCGAAACCCGCGGGCAAGCGCTTCTCCCTCGACAGCAAGGGACCCGAAATTCCGGTATCGGAATTCATGTACAAAGAAGCCCGCTTCGCCCGTTTGATCAAGCAAAATCCCGAAAACGCGCAAAAACTCCTGGAAATGGCTCAGGAAGAAATCAACGCGCGTTGGGAACGTTTGCAAATCTTCGCCAACCTGTAAGGCGGACTATCCCGCCTCCCATGCCCGGAAGCCCCGCCTCGTGCGGGGTTTCTTTTTGAGCCGAATCTTAATCGTCAAAGCGGAATGTGGCGATCACCGGTGCGTGGTCCGAGGGTTTGATTTTATTTTTGCGCCGCGCCCACATATCCACTTCCACGGCCTCGAGATGGGGGAGCAAAGCGCGGCTCACCAGGACGAAGTCGATGCGCATACCTTCGTTTTTCCAAATGCGCGCCCCTTTATAATCCCACCACGTGTATTGCACCTCGCCCGGGCGGAGCCGGCGCCAGGCGTCCACGAAACCCAGGTCGAGGAGGGCTTTCAATTTTTCGCGCTCTTCGGGCATGGTGCCTATGGTGTCGGCCAAGAGAACGGGGTCGAAGACGTCGGCATCGTCGAAGGTGATGTTGAAATCGCCCACCAGCACCACCTTGTCGCGCTCCAAATCGAAACGGGCGGCAATCCATTCCCTCAGGGCGTCGTACCAACGCAATTTGAATTCGAATTTTTCCGTTCCCCGCACATCGCCGTGGGGGGCGTAGAGGTTAATCAGGTGGAAAAAGGGGTAGCGGGTATAAAGAAGGCGTTTTTCCGCATCCAAAAGGGGATGGCCGAATTGGGTCAACACTTCCTCGGGAAGGGGTTTGGTACAAGTACCCACGCCATTATAACGCTTCTGGGCATTGATGTAACAGGTAAAACCGAAACGTTTGAAAAAATCGAACGGAAATTGGTCCTCTTCGGCTTTGAGCTCTTGCATACACAGGATGTCCAAATCGTTGCCGCGGTGTTCCAACCAAGCTTCCAACAGAGGAAGGCGGGCACGTACCGAGTTGACGTTAAACCCGCACACTTTGATTCGCCCCATTGTTTTAATTCCTAATTTTTTGTAAATTTACAAAAACTAGCCGACCTTGCCCGCTGTGAAGTGGCCAACCCTGATTGCCTTATTGGTGGCGGGGGTATGGACAGGCTCCTTGTGGGGACAATTTCCGGTGGTCAATCCCCTACCCCCGGACGTCGCCGCCCGTAAGTTCAGCTCCTTTCGTCTCATGCCCGACACTCCCGCCAAAGTGGACAGCCTTACCCGCTTGGCCGCCCGCGTAATGGACGAACCCGACACCGCTTCCGCCATTTTGGATTATGCGTTGGACGTCTCTAGCCGCATTGCTTATACCCGCGGCTTGGGACGCATTTACAACCTCAAAGGAAGCCTCGAGCGCATGCGGAGCAATTTTATGCTGGCCATCCAATACCACAAACGGGCGCTCCACTTCCTCGAACGCTCCACCGACACGCTCACCGTGATTTCCAATTACAACAACCTGGCCAATGCACTCCGTAAAATCAACATGGAAGAAGAGGCCATCAAATATTTTATTCAAGCCCTGTATTACGCCCGGCGGATCAAAGACACTCCCGGCATCGCCCGCGCCTTGCACGGCATAGGTAACGTATATGCGGACATCGAGGATTTCGAAGGAGCCGTTCCCTACTTTTTCAAAACCTTGGAATTGGAACAAAAACGGGGCAACCGCATCGGTATGGAATATGCTTACGCCAATTTGGCGGAAGCCTACACCATGTTGGGCGAACGGGAAAAGGCCCGCCAATATCTGGACATCACCATGCAATTGGCCCGCAGCATTCCCGGCAAAAATTTGGCCATCGAATACAATCTTACCGGCAAATACTACTACCGCTTCGGGCAATATCCGGCGGCGGCCCGCGCCTACCGCACTTCGCTGGCCCTTCTGGAAGGACGGCCCGTCAAACGATACATTGCCAACGGATACATCATGTTGGGCAAATGCCTGATGGCCATGGACAGCTTGCAAAAGGCGGGAGGCCTCATTCGAAAAGGAATCGGCGTGGCGCGCGAAGTCCATTCCAAAGAAAACATGGTCTTGGGTCTGGACGCCCTCACTTCATTGGCCCTCAGGCGGGGCGATTATAAACGGGCGTTTCATTATCAGCGGCAAAAAGAAGCCTACAAAGACAGCATCCTCAACGTGCGCACCCGGGCCAATCTCGACATCTTGCGGGTGCTCTACGAAACCCGCGAAAAGGACGAACAAATCAAACAATTGGCCCTGGCCAAAGAAGCCGAAGAGAAGAAATCGCGGCGAAACATGCGCATCCTCACGGCGGTGAGCTTCATCAGCGGGTTGATCATCCTCTTGCTATTCATCATTTTCCGCCTCAAAAACAAAGCCGCCGACTTGATGCTGGAAGCCAAAAACCGCGAAATCCAACAATATCTGGAACAGCTCCAACGCCTCAAAATACGGGAAAAAGAAGGCAGGCCTCCCGCGGCTGTTCCCCGTTTGGAATTTTGTACGCATTTCAAAGACGGTTACCAGCTGACTTCACGGGAATTCGAAGTATTAAGGCTCATTTGCGAAGGATTGTCCAACGAAGAAATCGCTTCCAAATTATTTATCAGCAAGAACACCGTCAAAACCCACATTCGCAACATTTACGAGAAACTCAACGTGAAAAACCGGCTGGAAATTTTCAAAAAACTTTACGGTCCCGGAGCTCCCCATCCGCAATGACGCGGCGGAGAAGGCGCCATTTTCGGGGAAAATCTCCGAGGGACAATCGCCCCCGGCGTAAGAGACCGAAGAACATTTTCAGGAAATACCCGTACAAATACCAATCCGGATAATAGCGGCGTATCCATGCCAGGCGTGCTTCGAAACGGGCATCCTTTTCCAAAAACATGCTGGAGTTTTCGCGGGGATGAAATACGAGGGGTTCCCCTCCGGCAAACCGGATATCGGCCCCTCGGGCGGCCGCTTCGCGCAAGAAGATTTCGTTTTCCCCGTCGGGATAGCGGGCCCCCAATCCGAACCGTTCGTCGAACGCGAGGCGGGTCCGGTCGATAAAAGATTTTTTCACGGAAATTTGGGGCGAATGCACTTGTGCAAACGAGCGGAGCCGTTCGCCGGGACGGCCGCGGGCGCCGAATGGTTCTCCGTCGGGCGTGGCAACGGGGAAAATCAACACTTCGGCGGGAAATTTCGCATGAGCCTCTATAATCCGGCGGGCAAAGCCGGGCGCATACACCACATCGTCGTCGGTAAAGAGGAGGATGTCGCCCCGGGCCGCCGCCAAAGCCGTATTGCGCGAAGCCGACAAGCCCGTGCGCGCGGAATGAATCACCCGCACTCCGGGCGGGACCGATTCGGAAGGAATGCGACGCCCCTCGGGACTTTGATTGACCACCAACACCTCGAATTCCTCCATTCCTCCCGGAAACATGCGGGACAAAAAGGAGAGGTCCTCCCGGTTCATGGTGGCCACCAATACCTCTAGCCGTGGCGTAAAGTTGTGTATATTTGTCATTTGTTAGCCCAAGTTATGAAAATTCTCTTAGCCGGAGAATACAGCCGCCTACACAATACGCTCAAGGAGGGACTCGAAAAGCTCGGACACCAAGCCCGCATAGTGTCGGCCGGCGACGATTTTAAAGCCTACCCCAGCGATTTTTCCATTCGCCCTCTCAAATACGAACGATTTCCCTGGCGCACCCTTCGCAAGGCCGTACATAAATTCACCGGGCGCGACATGGCGGTGAAAGACAAAACCCGGCGTCTCGAGCGCCTGATTCCCGAGCTCAAAGGCTACGACGTGGTCCAACTCATCAACACCTACCCGTTCGAAACCCCGTTGCCGCGCGAAAAAGAATTCCTCCGTCGCCTCTTCGACCAAAACGACAAAGCATTCCTTCTGGCATGCGGCGACGATCTGGTCACCAATACCTGCTATCTGGAAGGGGCCATGCGGTATTCCGTGCTTACCCCCCTGATGGAAAACCCTTTTCTGAAAGACAAGTTTCAATATTCGTTGAAATATCTCACTCCCCCTTTTCGGGATTTGCATCACTTCGTGATGGACCGGGTGCGGGCCGTGATTCCAACCGATCTGGATTATGCCATCCCCTACCGCGATCATCCCAAAAATGCGGGCATGATTCCCAATCCCGTGAATGTGGACCGCCTCCGCTACGAATTTCCGCCCCCCGGAGGAAAAATCGTTATCTTCCACGGAATCAATACGGGTAATTACGATAAAAAGGGAAATTTTTATTTCGAAAACGCCCTTAAATTTATCCGCCGCAAATTCAAAGACAAGGTGGAAATTATCGAAACCCGTGATCTTCCTTACGACCGCTACATGTCGCTGATTCGAAAAGCACACATTGTGCTCGACCAGGTATATTCCTACGACCAGGGGTACAATGCCTTGGAAAGCATGGCCATGGGAAAAGTGGTGTTTACGGGAGCCGAAAAGGAATTTTACGACCACTACGGCCTCCAAGAGGAGGTATGCATCAACGCCTTGCCCGATATCATGTATTTGAAAGAACAATTGGAAGCGCTGATCGAGGATCCGGTGCGCATGCAACGGATTTCGGAAAATGCCCGCCGCTTTGTGGAACGCGAACACCACTACATCGACATCGCCCGCCGCTATCTGGACACTTGGATCCGCTATTGACGGCTCCGATCGTAACGTTTGCGAAACCGTCCGATATCGGTTTCGGGGAGGAGGGGCGCATTTCGGGTAATATGCTCGTACAAATCACGGGCGGCCCGGGGTGCGAGGATAATACCGCGGGTGCCCATGCCGTTGAGCACGTAGAGGGACGGGTATTCGGGATGAGCGCCCAATAGGGGTCGGCGGTCGGCGACGGTGGGCCGTATGCCCGCCCGCTGGCCGGTGATGCGAAAATCGCCGGTGTACAATTTGCGGAGCTTGGCCGTAAGCCGCGCGCGGGCACGGGCGGTAGGGCGCGGAGTTTTGTCATACCATTCGTAAGTGGAACCCGCCAACCACCCTTTGCCGCCCGGACGGGGAGCCAAAAAAATGTCCGATTTTACGATGGCGCCGGGCGAAGGGTCGAGTTCCAACTCCAAAACCTCGCCTTTGGTGCCCCGTAAAGGCAACCAATTGAAAAACGGATTCCGCACCAATCCGTATCCTTCGGCAAATACCACAAATCGAGCCTCTAGACCTTCGTACCGGACGCCGCCGGGCGTGATTTGCAATCGCTCGTGACGAAAAAACCGGGGAATCAACCGCCCTTCGGATTCCAATTCTTCGCGGGCTCGGGACAGAAGGAGGGAGGTATCCACCATGCCCGTTTGTTTGGTAAGGCCGAATCCGTAAGGAGCCGGCACACCCGGCAAAGGCTCCGTGCGGATATTGCCCAGAAAATCTTCAAACACGGGCCGTCCCGCCGCGGCCAACCACTCGTTTTGCTCGGCTACCGAATGGAATTTGCGATGAATGGGGGCGGGATAAACCAAGCGGATGCCGTGCCGCTCTTCGAACCGCCGGTACGTATCCAATGCGTAAGGCAGCCACTCGGGCGCCTTCCACGCAAGAGTAAGACGTTTTAAAATCACGGGATTGTACATGCCCGCCGATACCGTGGTGCTGTTGCTCCCGCCGGGGTCGAACACCCGGTAATCGTGCCCTTCGCGTCTTAAAATTTCGGTAAACGCCCATCCGGCAATGCCGAATCCCACCACGAGAAAATCCGTCGTCATCACTTGCCGGAAAGGTTAAAGCACGTTGGCCGTTTGCTCTTTGATTTTTTCGAGGGCGTCTTTCATTTCCACCACCAGTCGCTGAATGTCGGCATCGGAGGCTTTGGAACCGGTGGTATTGATTTCCCGTCCCATTTCCTGGGCGATAAAATTGAGTTTTTTTCCCTTCAGGTCGCGCGAAGGGTCGTGCAAGGTTTCGGCGAAGTGGTCCAGGTGGGTGGCCAGGCGTTGCATTTCTTCATTGATGTCCCAGCGGTCGAGGTAATAAATCAATTCCTGTTCGAAGCGCTCGGGATCGGCTTCCACGCCGGCTTCGGCCAGGGAAGTAAGAAGCTTTTCCTTGAGTTTTTCCTTGCGTCGAGGCGCCAATTCCCGCACCTTTTCCAGCCGGTCGCGAATGAGGGCGGCCTTCTCTTCCATATCGCGGGCGATGGTTTGACCCTCCCGGCGGCGGAAAGCGTCCAATTCTTCCGCCGCTTGTTCCAAAGCGGGCAACAGGGCCCGAAATACTTCTTCGGCATCGGGGCTCTCGGCCTGGTACCACAGGTCGGGATTGCGGAGAAGAGAAGCCACGATTTGGCTTTCGTCCGCTTGAGGAAATACTTCCCGCACGGCGGCGGTATAATTTTTCAGCAATTCGGTGTTCAATTGCCGGGCCGCCATGTCTCCCGGTCCTTCGGGCGTAATTTGGACCGTCACCTTTCCGCGTTTGAGTTTATCTTCCAACAATTTGCGGATTTCCATTTCGGCCGCCCGCAACTCGTGGGGAAGACGCACGGACAAATCGAAATATTTTGAATTGAGGGATTTGAGTTCCACCTGATAAGGAATCCCGTTTACCACGGCCGTTGCTTTGCCGTAGCCGGTCATGGAGCGGATCATAGCCTGTGGATTTGATTTTCGGAAATAATGCGAACTCCCGCCGCTTGCATTTCTTCGAATGCTTTTTGCTCATCGTCGGGTTGAAGATTCACGGCCCGCACCGCTTCTTTGACCACATACACTTCGAATCCCTTACGAGCGGCGGCTATGGCGGTGGCCTTTACGCAATAATCCGTGGCCAAGCCGGTAACCACCAAACGGTCGATGCCGCGAATGCGAAGGTAGCTTTCCAAATCTTCGTTGGTAGCCTCAAAAGCCGAATATCCGTCGTCGGCATAGCCGGTGCCTTTTAAAAATATTTTTTGGATGCGGGAAATGTTCAATCCGGGAGGAAATGCCGCTCCTTCGGTACCTCGAACGCAATGGACGGGCCATTGGTCGAAATGCAAGGTGCGGGGCGGATGCCAATCTTTGGAGGCCAACACGGTATCGAATGAGGAAATAAGCCGGTTGACGGGTTCGATCACTTCATCGCCCCGGGGAACGGCCAAAGCTCCGCCGGGCAAAAAATCGTTTTGCACGTCCACGATAAACAAAGCGGCGTTTTTCATAAGCCCTTTTTCACAAAGTTACGGATTTAAATGTTGCCGAATCAATTCCTTGCGCAGGTCGAACAATTTTTTGCTCACTCCCACTTTATACACGTGAGGAT
Source organism: Chlorobiota bacterium (assembly GCA_013153605.1). Taxonomy (GTDB): domain Bacteria; phylum Bacteroidota; class Bacteroidia; order Flavobacteriales; family Flavobacteriaceae; genus JAADED01. The sequence goes on from JAADED010000084.1 coordinate 16,589, forward strand.
TTTCGAACCGCTTGGTTTCGGGCGGCAATTTGGCCAACCGCTCGCGGCGGAATTCCGAAATGGCATAAGGGTCTTTTTCCACCGGCAAGGACCGCCCGCCTTCCATAACCGGATACCGTATTTTCTCCTTGCGCAAGCCCCGGATATCGGTGTATTTGAATTCGTAATCGGGATGATAAATGCGGTCGATGCGGTCGATGTCTTCGTCGGCCAGGATGACGGCATCGCGGTAGAAATATCCGTTTTGATCGTAAATGCGCCACAATTCCTTTTCGCCGGGAAGGGAAATTTTGGCGATGTCTTCCGAAATTTTGAGGCGCGGCTTGCCGTCGAATACCGCCAGCTTGTATACCCCGTCCAGCGCCGGGCATTGGTACGAAGTTACCAGCTTGGTGCCCACCCCGTAGCTGTCGATTTGTGCGTTTTGAAGGTTGAGGCTTCGGATGATGTATTCGTCCAACGAATTGGAAGCGATAATTTTGACGTAATCCAATCCCGCGGCGTCCAGTTTTCGCCGCACTTCTCTCGACAGGTAAGCCATGTCGCCGCTGTCGATCCGGACTCCTTTGAGTCGGTGGCCTCGGGCTTCCAGCTCTTTGGCCACCGTAATGGCATGGGGAAGTCCCGAGCGCAACGTATCGTAAGTATCGATCAGGAGGACCGCATTGTCGGGATAAATTTCCACGTATTTGCGGAAAGCCTCCAATTCGTCGTCGAAAGTTTGCACCCACGAATGGGCCATGGTGCCTATGGGTTTGAGGCCGTAGATACGGGCCGCCATGGTGTTGGAAGTTCCCGACGCTCCGCCGATCACCGCCGCGCGGGAGGCGAACAGGCCGGCCAATCCCTGAGCCCGCCGCAAGCCGAAGTCGGCAAAAGTCTTGCCGGGCAACAATACGCTTTCGATCCGCGAAGCCCGCATGGCGATCAGAGACTGGAAATTGAGAAAGTTCAGCAACACCGTTTCGATGACTTGCACCTCCACGATGGACCCTTTGACCGACACAATGGGCTCGTTGTTAAATACCACTTCGCCCTCGCGGGGAGCCGTGATCCGGCCGTGAAATCGAAAATCGCGGAGATAGTCCAAAAATTCGGGGCGAAATCCTTGCTCGGCCAAAAAGGCCAGCTCTTCGTCGCCGTAACCGAAATTTTCCACCGCTTCCAATAAATCGGCCAGACCCGCAAAAATTACATACCCGCTGTCGCAAGGCATGCGCCGGAAAAAATAATCGAAAACCGCTTCTTTATCCAACAGGCCGTGGTAAAAATACCCTTGGGCCATGGTGAGTTCGTAAAAATCGGTGTAAAGTCCGAATCGATCGAAAGAAAATCGTTTCATTCGCTTGGATTGACGCTCCACAAATATAAAGGGATTTTTACACTCCCGTACAGCTCCCGATCATGGGGAAAATGCGTTAATTAAGCTTATGAACACACGTACGTACCCGATTAAACGCCCTTCACCGGGCCGCCGCATTTGGAAATGGATTCGTTCCCATTCGCGACAATTAACCCGGCCGACGAAAAAATACGCCCCCCGGAGGCGGACCGTTCGGGTGGCCGACAAATTAACGGAACGATTGGAGGCATACGACGATTACGGATGGATTAAATTATACGGGGATGAAAGGGGAAATCCGGTAGCCCTATTATCGGTCGACGGCGCCTATGAAGGAGAATCCCCCATGCTCCGGCTTCGCCACCAAGCGCCGCCCATGCCGGGCTGGACCGTGGAGACTTATCTTCCGCCTTCCGACGAACCGGTGAAACGGTTCGACTGCCAAATGGATATTGTCGATGTACGCACGATTCCTTATCCGTATCCCAAGACGGGATTGCTTGTGTGGGAAATTTTTTTCCCGCCCCTCCCATGACCCAGCCGAGTTCTACATCCTCGCTCGCCGGGCTTTAATCAACGGCCTGGGTGATTACAACCTTTTGCGATGGATACGCGAATATGCCGTTCACCCGCCGGGAACCGAGCCCCCGACGGACCGCACCGTGAATTTGTTCGCCCTCCTCAGGACCATCGAAAAGATTTATTACGGCCTGTAAAACCTTCCAAAACGAAAGGCCCCTCGAGAGGGACCTTCCGCCGGAAAAAGACTAAGCGCAAAAAGAAACGACATCAGTTCCCGGTGACCCGGGATTGTTTTCGGGACATGATGAAATACATGGCCGGCACCACCACCAAAGTCAGAAAAGTGGCGAACGTCAATCCGTCGATCACCGCCCACGCCAAGGGCCCCCAATATGAGGTGTTCTCGCCGCCGATGTAAATATCGGGTTCAAGGCGGGTAAACAGGCCTATAAAATCGATGTTCAATCCGATGGCCAGCGGTACCAGGCCCAAAATGGTGGTAATGGCCGTGAGAAGCACGGGACGCAAGCGCGTTTTGCCCGCATGGATGATGGCACGACGCAACATGTCCTTATCGACGGGCGCGTCTTCGGGCAAATCTTCTTCGGCCTTCAAGCGGCGGATGGTCAGATTGGTATAATCGATCAGCACGATGGCATTGTTTACCACGATACCCGCCAACGAAATAATACCGATCATGGTCATGATGACGATAAAATCCTGGCGGGTGATAATCAATCCCAAGAGCACCCCGATCATGCTGAGCAACACGGTGATCAGAATAATCACCGGGGTTTTGAGGGAATTGAATTGGGTAACCAAAATCAGGAAAATCATAAACACCGCCATCACCAAGGCTTTGGAGAGGAAGCTCATGTTCTTTTTCATCTCTTTTTGTTCGCCCTCAAATGTGTAGCTCATGTCTTTGGGCAACGGATAAGTTTCCATAAGCTTTTTGATTTCGCCCACGATTTCGTTGGCGTTATACCCTTCCAACACATTGGACGAAAGGGTGATGGCCCGTTTGAGATTTTGGCGTTTGATGGCGCTGAAAGTGGATACCGGCTTGATTTCGGTAAGGGCCGAAATGGGCACGGTCACCAGCTTGCCCGTTTGCTGGTCGCGATACACGATGCGTTGGTCCAACAAGCGGTTGCGGTCGTAGCGGTAGGCGGTGTCCAGGCGAATGTTGATGGGATAATCGTCGTCGCCCGATTTGTAAGTGTCGGCTTCGGTTCCGTACACCGCCGTTCGCAATTGCATGCCTATTTGGGCTACCGACACCCCGTAGCGGCCGGCCTTCTCTTTGTCCACCTTGATCTCCAATTCGGGCACGTTTTTGTCCACGTCGTACACCAGGTTTTCGATGCCCGGAATGGCGGCGTTATCGATATACTTTTTGATTTTTTCGGCTTCGGCAAGGAGGCGGTCGTAATCTTCGCCCAAGAGTTTCATTTCGATAGGGGCGCCCATGGGCGGCTTGTGCTGGTCTTTGTCCACGGTGATTTTGATTCCCGCATATCCTTTGATCATTTCCTGGAGGTCGCGCATGATTTTGGCCGTGCTGATGCCGCCCCGCTCCTCGTAGGGCACGAAATCGATCATGATTTTGGCCTTGTTGGGCGTCTTGCCTCCGAACATGCTCCGGCGCGGGTCTCCCGTTCCTTCCCCTACTTGTTCCACGATAGAGCGCACGATTTTGTCATACCCGTACGCCGTGAGATAATCGGTGATTTTGGCCGTAATTTTTTTGGTAAACGCATTAACCACTTCGATGTCGGTGGCTTCGGGGAACTCGATGTACACATACACCTGTTTGGGTTCGGGATCGGGAAAAAATTCCGTTTTGGGAGGAAACATTTTTAAAAGGAAAAAAGAAAAAACCAGTAATCCCACCGTACCCAAAAACACATACCACGCATGATGCCCGCGCAATGTCCAGCGGATGGTGCGTTCGTAAGCCCGTTCCAATGCCGGTAACACTTTGGTTTGAAATTTTCGGATGGCCCGCGAAAGCACGAAACGGGAAGCCACTTTCCAAAAGGCCACCAGCGCAAACCACAAGGCCAAGGTATGCACCAGACTTCGGATGCGCGCATGGGGTGGAATCAATTTATAGGCCGTAAAGAAAAGGGCCGCCGAAACCGCCGCATAAATTAGGGCGGCCGTAATCGCCTTGCGGGCGCCGGTTTGCGGATGGTCCAATCGCATGTACAAATAAGTCAATACGGGATTGATCACCAGTGCCACGAACAGGGAGGAGCTCAATACCACGATGAGGGTCACGGGAAGGTAACGCATAAACTCCCCGATGAGGCCGGGCCAAAAGGCCAGGGGCAAAAAAGCCACCAGCGTGGTAAGGGTGGAAGTGATGATGGGCCAAGCCACTTCGCCCACCGCATATTTGGCGGCTTCCAACGGGCCGAAACCCTCCTCGCGATAACGGTAAATATTTTCCACGATCACGATGCCGTTATCCACCAGCATCCCCAAGGCCAATACCAGGGCGAACAATACCATGGTGTTGAGCGTGATGCCGAACGCCGACAAAATGAGGAAGGACATGAGCATGGACAGGGGAATGGCCACTCCCACGAAAAGGGAATTGCGAAAACCCATAAAAAACATAAGGACCAATACCACCAGGATCATCCCGAAAATGATGCTGTTTTCCAAATTGGCCACCTGGTGGCGGGTACGGTCCGACAGGTCGTTGGTGATATTGATGTGTACGTCCTTGGGTATCTTGCGGCGGGCCCGGTCGAGGATATCCCGGATTTTTTCGGCGGCAATGATTTGGTTGGCACCGCTTCGCTTTTTAATATCCAGCATGACCACCGTCTTGCCGAATTCGCGGGCATAACTTTCAGCCTTTTGTTCTTTGAAGCGCACGGTGGCGATGTCGCGCAAATACACCACTTTGTCTTTGGATTTGCGCACCACGATGTCTTCCAGCTCCGAGGGGTCTTTGATTTCGCCCGTAACGCGCAAATTGCGGCGGATGCCGTCTTCCACCAAATCGCCGGCCGACACGTTGAGGTTGTTATTTTTAATGGCGTTTTCGATATTGCGAAAGGTAATGTTGCGGCTTACCATGGCATTGAGGTCCACCGCCACTTCCACTTCCTTGTCTTGCACCCCGCGGATGTCGGCGGCCGAGATTTCGGGCAATTGTTCGATGCGATCCTGCAAATATTCGGCCCATTTCTTGAGCTCCGACGGTTTGTAATTGCCCGAAATGTTGATGTTCATAATGGGCATCATTTCCGAAAAGTCCAGCTTCATGGCCTTGGGCTTGGAAGGTACGTCCGAAGGCCAATCCTTGTCGGCGGTAACGTCGTCGATTTTGTCTTTCACGTCCGAAAGGGCCTTGTCGGGGTCCACGTCGAAATCGAATTTGATATCGATGCTGGAAAATCCGCTTTTGGAAGTGGATTTGATTTCGTCCACTCCCTTGATTTTTTTGAGTTCCAATTCCAGCGGACGGGTAATGAGTTGTTCGATGTCTTCGGCCGAATTGCCGGGATAGGCGGTGGTAACGAACACTTCGGGCGCCGCCACGGTGGGAAGGGACTCGCGCGGCATGCCGATATAGGCCGCCAGGCCGCCCACCACCAAAATGGCAATCAATACCTTAACAGTGTTATAGGAACGCAAGGCGAAATTGGTAAGCCCGAATTCCTGAAAAATCTTTTTGGTCATCATTCTTCCTCTTCTTCTTTGATGTACACCTTGTCTCCTTCGGTCAGTCCCATGGCGCCGGTAAGGGCCACCTTATCTCCGGGGCGCAATCCTTCTTCGATCCAGGCCCGCTTGTTGTACACCAAAGCGGTTTTTACCGGTTGCTTGCGCACGCGGTAAAACACCCGCCCGTATTCGTCGGTGCCGATGCTGTCAAGCACGAACACGAAAGCCCGGCCTTGCGCGTCTTCCTGAATAATGGCCACGGGCACCACCAGGGCGCTGTCCACCTTGCGACTCAGCACTTTGATGCGGGCCGTAAGGTTGGGTTTGAGCAACCCCTCGGGATTGGGCGTGTTGATGCGGATTTTAAACGTGCGGTTGCTGGGATGTATGAAGTTCCCGGTGTAATGGATTTCGGTTTCCCGCGTAATACCCGCTTCGGGAAACTCCAGGATGACGGGTTTGCCGGGAGTGATGTCCTTCAAGTAGCGCTCCGACACGTCGGCTTCCACATAGGTTTTGTCCAAATTGACCACTCTTGCCACGGGACGTCCCGGCATGGCGGTCTCCCCTTCTTTGATCATGAGCTCGTCCACGGTGCCCTCCACGGGAGCGGTAATCACGGCCCGTTTGAGCTGTTCGTTGAGGGTAGCCAGTTTTTTGCGCAAACTTTCATATTGGGTTTTGGCCTGCAAATATGCCATTTCCGACCCGATTTTTTGGTTCCACAAGCGGCGTTGGCGTTCGTAGGCGGTACGGGCCAGCTTATATTGGGTGCGCACTTCGGCGATTTGATTGCGCAGAATTTTGTCGTCCAATTTCATGATCACGTCTCCCTTTTTGACCTTGTCGCCCACGTTTTTGTAAATCTTCACCACCTCTCCTTGAAACAGGGGCATTATGTTGATGTCGCCGTCGGATTTGACGGTGCCTTGCAAATCGATGTAATAGCGAAACTCTTGAGGTTCGATGGTATCCGCGGGTATGGCCGGTATATCGGCTTCGACCGTGTCGCGCAACCGCCGCTCGATTTTGACCAGCTCCCGCTTGAGGCTGTCGATTTGATGTTGGAGGATTTTTTTCCGGGTAACCAAATCGTCGGGAGAGGGCTTTCGCGATTTTCCGCAAGAAAACAGCACGCCCGTCATCATGAGTCCCACGATCATGCGCGTGAGGATATGTGCACCGGGAAATTTGATTTTATTCTTCATCATTCAAAAAATTTTCCAATTCTATTTTTTTAAGCACCAATTTGCCGATGGCGTCGATATATTGTTGCTGGGTTTGATAAAGTTGCATGCGGGCCAGGTTGAGTCGGAAGCTGTTGCCCACGCCCTCTTTGTATTTGATGCGTTCGCGCCGCTCGATTTCGGCGGCCAAATCCAAATTTTTTCGAGCCGTATGCCATTCGTCCAGCGCCAAGGTATAATCGGACAACAACTTTTTATACTTGATTTGAAGCTCGCGGCTCAGATTTTCGAAATCCAACAGAGCGTTTCGGTAATCCAGTCGTGCCTGGCCCACCCGTTTTTGGCGTACCAGTCCGCCGAACAAAGGGATGTTGAGGCTCAGCCCCACGAACGATTGTTCGTACCAGGCCTGGTCTTTGTCGAAAAAAGTAAAGTCGTTGTTATAGGCATTCTTGCCGTAGGAATAAAAAGCACCTATCGATGGCAACATTTTGGATTGCTCGAACCGTACCATAAGCTTTTGTGCCCGCACCCGGTTTTCGCCGATTCGATAATCGATATTGCGGGAAGGATCGAATTCGGCGCGAGCCGACTTAAAATCCGCCGCCAGGCGGGCCAATGCTTCGGCATCTTCGGTGAGAACCAACGGCTCGTCGGGACGTCGGCCCATCACGAAATTGAGCATCTCGTAGGCGGTTTCCCGCATTTTTTCCAGATATTTCAACCGGTTTTCCAAACTCGCCAGGGTGATTTCCAGCTGGCGCACGTCCGTGTCTTCCACAAATCCGTTTTTGTACATTTCACGGGTTTCGGCCAGGTTGCGGCGCACCACGTCGATGTTGGCCCGTACGATCTCCAGATTTTTGTCGGCCAGCACGGCATTTACATAGGCTTGAGCGGCGGCTTCCTTGACCTTTTGCCGCGTTTTGACGGCCGCCAGCTCGGAAATTTTCTTATACACCCGCGACGAATACAATCCCGTGATGTAAGAGCCGTTAAACACCAATTGATTGACGTTTACGCTCCACTTCATGTTTTGATCCGTCCCGAAAGACACCGGAATATATTGATCGGGCGGCGCCTGGGGATTAAAAATCCGTGCCGGCATCATATTGACCGGCTTGTCGATGAACCGCTGGTAATTGACGGTTCCGCTCACTTGGGGCAAGCCCGTGGCGGTGGTTTCCCACACTTTCTTCCGGGCTTTGAGTATTTCGTTTTCCGATTTTTTCACTTGCACGTTGTGCGTAAGGGCATAGTCGATGGCTTCGCGAAAGCCGAACGCTTCCTGGGCCCGGAGGGCGGGCGCCAGCGCCACCAACCAGATCATCATCCATCCGTACTTCATAATCCGTGTTGTTTTAATACTTCCTTCAATACCTTTTTGCCCTTTTTGGTGGAAAGGGCGTCCAAATACAATTTGATAAACATGGCGTTGTTCTTGTAGTTATGGAGCATGTCCTGGGGAAAGATGCGTTCGTCGTGGAGGACGAACTTGCATCCGTAAAAAATGCGTTTGAAAAAATCCTTGTTCAATTTTTTCTTATAAAATCCCAGACGAATACCTTTGTCGAAATTGCGTTCCAAAAATTCGAATATGCGCTTGCGCTTGATCTCCTCCATCTCGCGTACCAATTCGGGATAATATATTTGCATTTGTCGGTAAGGACTCATGTTTACCTGTTTGACCAGGGTATTGATCATCCGGCGCACGGCGAAAAAATCTTCGTAAGGATTGAGATTGCGCGCCTCGATTTCGTCCATTTTGCGCGAAATTTCGTCAGAAAGATAGCGCACCGCTTCGCGTACCAAATCGTCTTTATGGGCGAAATGTTTGTATAAGGTCTTTTTGGAAATATGCAAGGCCTTGGCCAATGCATCCATGGTGGTTTCCTTAATTCCTTGGGAAAAAAAGAGTTCCACCGCTTTTTCGAGAATTTTTTCTTTATCCACGCTAGTCATGACTCGCGATTTTGCCGGAGCAAAGATAGACAAAGAAACTTAAAAAACAAAAATAGTTTCCTTCGTTTCTTTATTCACCGCTTCTCTTTTCGTTTATTCCGCAAGGGGTCAGTCGTTTACTTCCCCCACCCATGTCCCGGGCATGGGAAAATTGCGTAAACTTGCAAAAAAAGACCTTACGGTGAAAAAGTTATTCATCCTCTTGACGGGCATATGGATGTCCGCCGCTTCGGCTCAAGTCAACGATTTGTACGAGCCGGCGACGGAGTTTCCTTTGATTGAATTTTTCTATGATCCCGATACGGTTCGCACTTTCACTTCGTTCAAACCTTTGGAAGCCTTTCGCATCGACACTTCGGCGCTGGAGGCTTATTTACGCTCGTTGAGGTTGCCCGTACGCGCCCGGTGGGCCGATTATTTGCTCAACCGGGATTTTGTCCGCATACGGGGTGAAGATTACAGCCTCCGGCTGTATCCCGTGCTTTATTTGGAAGCCGGCCGCGCGGGCAATCAAAAGGTATGGATCAATACCCGCGGCCTCCGCATCGACGGAGAGCTGGGTCAACGTCTGGCTTTTTCCACCGCCGTGTATGAAAACCAAGCCCGCTTTCCCGCCTATTTGGACACCTTGTTCGTCAGCCGGGGGCCGGCCGGAGGGTTTCCCGCCACCGTTCCCGCCATGGGCATTGCCAAATCCCGCAAAAACGGAGTGCTCGATTTTCCTTCGGCACGGGGGCATGTCACTTATCGGGCTTCGAAATTTCTCCTGTTTAAAGCCGGCCACGGCACCCATTTCATAGGCGAAGGCGAGCGGTCGCTCCTCCTGGACGACAAAGCGCCTCCCTACCCCTACTTCCGAATCACGGCCCGTTTCTGGCACGTGCAATACACCGTCATGTGGGCCGAACTTCAGGACATCCGCCTTCGCGAAGGCGATCGCGGACAATATTACCGCAAAAAATACGCGGCATTCCACTACCTGGATTGGGCGGTCACGCCGCGCTTTAATTTGGGGCTGTTCGAAAGCGTGTTGTGGGACCCCTCCCACGGCCGGGGAATGGACGTCAATTTCTTTAACCCGGTGATCTTTTTCAAAACCGTCGAATTGCAAACGGGCGCCAAAGGCGGAAACACCCTTTTGGGACTCCATGCGTCCCGCAAATTTCTCCGCCGTTTAACGGCTTACGGGCAATTCCTGTTGGACGAAATGACCGTCTCCAAATTCTTCTCCGAACCCGGGTATTGGGGAAACAAATTCGGCCTTCAGCTCGGAGTCAAGGGCACCTTCCGTTATCACGACCACCTCCTATTCGCCCGCCTCGAATGGAACCGCATTCGCCCATACACTTATGCCCACCATCCGCCGGTTACCAATTACGGACACGACAATTACCCCTTGGCCCACCCCTGGGGCGCCAATCTGACCGAAACGCTCTTCCGCCTGAAGTGGTACAAAGGGCGATGGCGGGCTTGGACAGCGCTCACCACCGGACGCCAAGGCATCGACTTTCCGGACGACAGCCTCTCTTACGGCGCCGACATTTACCGCGATTATTTGGAACGCGTACCGGGTAACGACATCCGCATTCTCCAAGGCAACCGACTCCATCGCCTTTATGCCGATGCGGGAGGCGGATACTTGCTCAATCCCAGGTGGAACGCCGAAATTTATACGGGCCTCACCGCCGTGCGCCACCGCGTGGACCGTCCCGCCGGCATATGGGACAACCGCTGTTTGACCTGGATCTATGCGGGATTGAGGGCCAACATGCCTTTCTTCCGCCGCGACTGGTAAGGCTCCTTATCAGGGCCGTTTTTCGGGCGCTTTTTGTCAACCCCTTTTGGCGGAAAAATGCGTATCTTAAAAGAAAAAAGCCATGGGGTTTGAATATCCGTACGCCCGGGGCGTGGCGCATTTGAAATCTTCCGACATTCGCGATTTGATGAAATACGCCATCGACCCCCGCTACATATCTTTTGCGGGAGGCATGCCCAACAACCGGCTGTTTCCGGTGGACGAAGTGGAAGAAATCTACCGCCGCCTTCCGCGCAAGGAAAAAGAGACCGCTTTTCAATACGGCCCCACCACGGGCTATCCGCCCCTTCGGGAGGCGGTGAAGGAATATATGGCCTCCAAGGGAATACCCGCGGATTCGCACGACGTGATGATTACTACCGGGTCGCTTCAAGGCATCTACATCGTATCGCAATTATTTTTGGATCCGGGCGATACCGTATTGGCCGAAAATCCCACCTTCATCGGCGCCCTCACTTTGTTCAAAAGCTTTCAGGCCCGCACGGCGGGCGTACCCATGGATGAACACGGGATCCTTCCCGAACGGTTGGAAAAGGCTTTCGAACGACATCCGGAGGCTAAATTTCTCTACGTGATTCCCAACTTTCACAATCCCGCCGGGCTGATCTACTCACCCAGACGCCGCCGGTATTTGCTGGATTTTATTCGAAAGAATAAATTGGTCTTGCTCGAAGACGACGCCTATAACGAGCTGTATTTCGACGAAGCCGACCGCCCCCTCACCCGGCCGGTGTTGAGCATGGCCGATCCCGACACTGCCCGCCAAATCATTTATGCGGGTACTTTTTCCAAAATTTTCGGTCCCGGATTCCGGTTGGGATGGTTGGTATTGCCCCGGGAGGTATTTCCCAAAGCCGAGATTGTCAAACAAAGCTTGGACGCTTGCAGTCCCAACTTCTCCCAGGTGATTGCCAACACCTTCATGCGCGAAGGATACATGAAAGCCTATCTGGAACGCATACGCCCCGAATACCGGTTGCGCCGCGATCTGATCCTCCAAGCCATGGAAAAACACTTCCCGCCCGGGGTGCGCTACGTGCGGCCCAAAGGGGGATTTTACGTATGGGTGGAACTCCCCGACGGCGTACCGGCCGCCCGGGTGCTGGATTATGCATTGGAAAACGGCGTGGTGTTCGTATTGGGCAAAAGTTTCGCCCCCGACGACAGCCTGACCTCCGCCTTCAGGCTGGCATACTCGAATGTGGATCCGGAACAAATCGAGCCGGGCATACGCGTGATCGGCGAAGGCATCCGTCGCGCCATGGCTCGAGCTCAGAATCCCGGATAAAAATTAAGCCCGAACGACCAGCGGTCGTACCCTTTGAGCGAGAGGGGACGGCTGATGTAAGGCTGGACGATCAGTTGGCCGAACAAATTGATGCGCCACGAAAAACCGGTCGAAGCCCACAGCCGGCGTTCGCCGGGAGCGGGATCGGTGGAGAGGCTGAGCTTGTCGCCCGGATTCCATACCCAACCGGCATCCACAAACCAGTTGAGGTCCGAAAACAGGAAGGACGATTTGATTAAAGCCAACCGCTCTGGCCCCGTAAAAGGCAAGCGCACCTCGAAATTGCCCACCAAAACCTTGTTCCCCATCAAATCATTGAGCGAAAGGTCGGTATGGGTGGTTTGCACGTAGCGGGCCAACACGTCGAACGAATATCCGCGAATGAAATATTCATAGGTAATGAAGAAGGGATAAATGATGTTGTTTTCGTTCAAATGCTTGCCGAACCGGTTGATGTGCATTACGCGCCAAGCGAAAGTCAAAGGTTTGACATATTTGTAATAGCGAAAATCCGCCGAGGCGGTATTGAAATTGGCCTCTCCGAAGTAGCGCTGATATCCCAGGCGGTAGCGCATCCCCTTCATGGGAGCGGTCATTCCGAAAATGCTGTTGTCCCCCACTAAGGCGGTATTGGCTTCGCCCAAATTGAAGCCCGGGAAGGTGCCTTCCTTGCGGCGCTCGAAATACACGGGTTGCGGATATACGTAACCGCTTACGGGATCGTAAGGGTAGAAATAGTTATAGCTGTCCACGCGGAAAGAATACCGTGCGAACGATCCGCCCGCTTCCAAACGCAGGGTGCGCGAGAAGGGGAACAGGCGGAACGCTCCTATTTTATCCTCGAACATGCGGATGAGGAAATAGCGGTACACCAAGTAATAATTTCCGTCCACCACTGCGGGCACCACGTCTTGCATATAGCTGGGATACGGAATATGGGACACGTAAATGCCCATTTGCCGTTTTTTGCCCTGATTGAAATACATGGCCATGGCCGCGAAGTCATAAATCTCGCCGTTAAGCGATACGGCGGCCGAGATCATGTTTTTGCCCAAAATGTCGCTGAAAATCATGTTCACCCCGCCTTGGAGGCCGGTGCCGTAAATGGAGGTGGTCATACCGAAGCCCATACTGCTGATATAGTCCAATTTGAATTTGGGCTTGTATTTTTTCTCCACGATTTGCGGTTGCACCGTATCCAGCGGCATGAGGATGAGCGCGTCCACCAATCCGTATTTGGGCAACTTGCGGCGGGCCAACAATTCCATGGCTTTTTGCACATTGACGGGCGGGGGAAGCAAAGCGGCCTCCTTATGCACGTCTTGCCCGTTGACGGGGATGTCGTACAAATCCCGCGGGTGTACCGAATAGATGGCGTATTCGTGATTATTGAAATGGTTGTAAATGATTTCGCCGTTGCGGGGATTGACTGTAATGGCGGGAGAAAATTTGGTGATGCCCGAAATGCCCGTAAAGAACTTGGTTTTCTGGTACACTTTGCCGGTGGCCGGTTCGTAGCGGTAGAGGTCGCGGAATCCTTCGCGGTCGGAGAGGAAATAAATGTTTCGACCCTCCCGATCGTACACGGGATTTAAATTATCCGCACCCGGAAAAATGCCGGGATAACTTTTTCGACCCGTTTCCAAATCCAAAATTCCCAAATGATAATGCACGGGATACTTATCGTGCTTGAGGTAATAATAATCGGTGGAAAACACGATTTTTTTACCGTCGGGACTCCAGGAGGGGGTCATCTCGGCATACCAATCATTGGTCAGCCGGGTTACTTCCTTGGTGTCGATGTGGTAGAGATAAAGGTCGGTATAGCCGTCTTCCTGACCCAACAGAAGGATGGTTTTGCCGTCGGGCGACCATTGGGGGTTTGAAAACGAATCCAGTCCTTTCACTTTCCAGGTTTTGACCACCTTGCGTTTTTGGACGTCCACCACCGCCAATTGGTTTTTGCCCTTTTTGAAAATTACGAACACGAAATATTTTCCGTCCGGCGACCAGGTGCCCGCGCTCTCGTAGGCATCGATGGCGTCGATATGGGTGGCCATGGTGCGGGAAGCGATGATTTTGGTTTTTCCCGTTTCCAAATCGGCCAGGTAAAGGTCGAGGCTGATTACCTGTTTTTCCGAGAGGAAAATCATCTTGGTGCCGTCGGGCGAGATGGAAGGCGAAATATTGACGGCTCCGGCGTTTTTCTTATTAAACAATACTTTGCCCTTGGCCACCGTGTCTCGTCCGGCCAAAAACCGGCGGTAATAGGTTTCGTTGGCCGTTTTCCAGCGGCGAAAGAAGGTATCGATTTTGATTCCGTACAGGCTGTCGAATGCGCGCTCGGGTCCTTGGCGGAGGGTGGCGTCATACATGCGCTCGATTTGGTCGTCGCCGTAAGTGGCCCCGAAGAAGGCCCAGAAATTTTGTCCGTAGCGGTAAGGAAAATATTTGGGTTTGTACATGTCTTTGTGACGGGCGGGAAAAAAGCCGTTGAGCACCGCATCGCGCATCCACATGGCGGTATGGGCGTCTTTGCGGCCCAAAGACATATATTCGGCCATGCCTTCCACCATCCACAAGGGCACGTTGGACAAATGTTGAAACGACAAAAAAGCGCTTTCTTTCACATGGGTGTATTGGAAAGCGTGCACCAGCTCGTGGCCCAACACGTGGCGCGTTTGCCCGTAAGAAGGACGAAGGGGCATGACCACCCGGGTTTTGAGGGCTTCGGTCACCCCGCCCGTACCCACGCCTATGGAGCCCATAATGGCCGTGGTTTGTTGGAAATCGGCGTGGTTGTTATAGAGAATAATGGGAATTTTCGAAGTGAAATGCGTCTCCCGAAATACCAGGCTGTGTTTGGCGAACCATTCCTCGGCATCGGTGAGGAATTTGGTACGCACCATGTCGTTTTTCAAATAGGAATATAATTCGAAGTGCGGCGATTCGTACACTTTGAAATCGAAATCCTTGTAAATGGGCTTGTTTTGCCCGAACCACTCCTGGGCTTGCATCTGCCAGGCGGCGGCAATCGTCAGCATCCAAATCATTCTTTTCATGGGCGTAAATTTTAATAATCGGTCCGGGTATTGACGGGAGCTTGTTTCACGTTAACCACCCGCGGCTTTTCTTCGCCTTTAACCAACATGGCCGTAAATTCGGCTTGCGCGGGGTCGCTCACTTCCGGCGGCATGGGGCCGCTGTAGTGCCAAGTGTATTCGTTGTCGAACACGCATTGTTCCGAAGGAATCGGATCCCCCAAAAGGGCGGTGAAAGCGTGTCGCAATACATGATTGTGCTCGAAATCGGGAATGGGATTTTGACCGCCGTAATAATCGGTGGCATTGGCCTGGTCGGCCAGGAGGCCGTTTTCCGAAGCGTAAACCACCAGTTTATACCCCTCTCGGGTCAAATCCATATCGAAACGCACCTTCACGGTCAAATCCAGGAGGGCCCCGTCATAGGAAGAAGCGATTCGGAGACCGGCGGGGCGCACGCTGTCCAAATATTGCCGGGCGTGGGATTCTTCTTCGTTCCATATTTCGTTCCGGTTGATCAAGGGGGTGGGATAGCCCGTAATGCCGTAAACCGAAGCCAGTTCTTCGACTCCTTCGAAATGAAAGGGGTCGGTTTGGTTGCCCCGGTTATGGATGGCCAGGGAAAATACCCGCGGCTCGCGGGCGGTGAGTTGCTCGAGCTTGTAATGCACCCGCGGACAATTCACGCACCAGGTACCCGTAAAATCTTCGATAATCACGTAAGTGGGATGCCGCGGATCGATGACCGAGGCCCGAATGCTGTCGGCCGCTTCTTTTTCGTAGCCTCCTCCCAAATCCCATTTGGCGGTGATCACATAATCGCCCGGCGAATCGAACACATGGACATTGCCTTCGACAGCTTGCCCGTTCACGTAAAAAGTCACGTTGGCCGTAATATCGTTTCCTCCCGCATCTCGGGCATAAAAAGGAATTTCGTACCGCGTGATGTAGTGGGTCCCGTAGGGAGAATAAATGGTAAAGGAAAGCGATTCGGGATCGATGCCCCGTTCTTCCTTATTGCAACCTACGAAGAGGAGTAAAATTCCGATAAAAAACCACTTTTTTTTCATCTGGGCCGGATTGAAACCTAAAAAATCAAAAACCGTGCCCCCGCTCAGCGTTTATCCTGGAGGGCGAACACCCGCCGGAGCAAGTCGGTGGTGCGGGCGTTAATATCGGTGCGAATGCGGACTTCTTCGTCGGCGATTTTTTTATACACCCCTTCCAACGCTTTCCGCGTTACGTAATCGTTCAAATCGGTATTGACCGGTTCCACGAAAGGGATTCGATTATAACGGGTGATAATTTCCGTCCACACCCTGTCGGCCCCCACCCGGGCGAAGGATTGTTGTACCACGGGATAAAACCGGATGTAAAGCTCCTCCCGGGTTTTTCGTTCCAAATATTCGGTGGCCGCCGTTTGCCCGCCCATCAGGATGCGTCGCGCATCGTCGAAAGTGATTTCCTTGACCGCCTGCACGAACACGGGCTTGGCTTCTTTCACCGCCTCTTCGGCCGCGCGGTTGAGCATGCGAATACCTTCGTCGGCCAAACTCGAAAGCCCCATTTTTCGGAGGGTTTGATCCACCTTTTGCAATTCGGGCGGCAAGAGGATGCGGACATCGGGTTGGTTGTAAAAACCTCCTTCTTTCATCAACGAAGTAACCTGGCGCTCGATTCCTTCGTGCAAAGCTTGGCGCAAGGCGGCCGCTATATCGGCATTGCCGGGTTGGCCCGTGCCGGGGATATTTCGGAGAACATCCTCCATTTCGCCGCACGAGCTCATCAAGAGCATCAGCCATCCCAGCCATAATATTTTTCTCATATTCGACGGGTTTTAACCGACAATTTACGAAAATCCCTCCAATGACGGGAGAAGGGAAAGCTACGCGCCTTCCCTTCCGCAATTTTTTCCAAAAAAGGAGCGGCTTCAGAAATTATACCGCACCGTGAAGGTGTAACGGTTCATGACCGATGTAACGTCGTAGGTTTGGGTCAAACCCACGGGGAACAATTGCTGGGTGTAGCGGGTTTGGGAATGCAACATGGACAGGTCCAGCTCGACGTTGCCGAAATCATAACCGAGACCGAAGCTGTATCCGCCGGTGACATGATCGGGATAGCGGCGATAGGGAGAAGTCAGGTAAAACACGCCCGCTCTCAAGGCCCATTCCTGCATGCGCAGCTCGCCGCCGGCGCGCCACCGGTGTTGGGCGGTATAGACGGATGCAATTTCTTCGTTGAGCAAATCGAAGTAAGACTGGGAAAGGCCGTCGGCTCCGAGAGCCGAAAAACGGGTCATCGCCCAGTTCCGATAGGTATAATCCACCGAAACAAAACCGGTCTTGTCGTGAATATAAGCCGCTCCCGCTTGCCAATGTCCGGGTTCGAGGTAGCGGTATTCTTCGAAGATATTGTCCACCCCCGGATAGAGCTCGAACACGTTGAGCTCCGAAGTGTCGCCGTCTCCGTCCAGGTCGTCGCGGTCCATAGCTTCCGAATACAATCCTTCGCGTGTGGTTTCCTGCAATTTCCACCAGGTGGGGCTCACGTAAGCCACCGAAATGCGCACTCGGGGAACGGGTTTGTAAATCAATCCGGCCTTGAAAGCCAATCCCTCCCCTTCGGTATGGAGGCGGGTTTCGTATTCCACGTATTGAAGGGTGGACCCGGGATCGTATCCTTCTTCGGCAAAGAGTTTATAATCGTCGTAATTCATGGTGCGAATGGAGAGGCTGAGACCCAAGGCCAGCTTCCGGTCATATTCGCCCGACACGAAAAAGTCATGGGTGAATTTTTTGCCGTCCATGCGGCGTTTGAGCGTATGGTATAAGGGATTGGAATAAGCGGCATTGCTCACGTACTCGCTACAAAGGCTGTCGCCGCATGCGGGGTCGATGAGGTAGCCCTGGTAGGCCAGAAATGCCTGTTGGGCGTAATTGCCATAGGCTTCGCCCAAATATTGATATACGCTTTCGAGGGTTTCGTTGTCGTAGATCCGCAATTCGCTCACTGGCACGCCTTCGGCTTGATAAACGAAATAGTCGGTAACCGATTGCATGGCCGCGCTTTGCCCTTGCATTTCGATGGAATTAAGGTAGTGCATGTCGGCGCGACCGGTAATGCCGAAGGTTACTTTGTGCCATTTGCGGGTATCGGACACAAAGGGAATGGCCACGCCCCATTGGTTGGTATAAAAAGGACGTTGAAAAATACTTGCGGTGCCCGAATATTCGGGATTTTGATTGTAAATGGCCGTGTTCGACACATTGAATCCTCCCGGCGACCAGGAGATGCGATTGGCCACGAAATATGCTCCCGCCGCGGGGTTGTCGGCCACCGCCGAAAGGTCGGCACCGATGTTGGAAATGGTTCCCGCCGTGGCGGTGTAGCGGGCCGTCCCGTTCAGCCGGGAGGCATTATAGTGATAGACGTCGTCCGTAGTTTGGGCGAAGAGCCGTAAACCGCCCCCCAGGACGAGGAGCATGACACCGATGATCTTTTTCATGTGCGATTTGTTTTGATTCAAAGCGGAAAATTAACGACGGCGTCCCACCGAATGTCCTCCGCCCGAGCGGCCGCGCGAAATGCCCGCGCTCCGGGTGGAAGGGCTGTGGGAGCGACCTCCCGAAATCGAGCGCGTATAGCCGTGATGTACCGACGGACGATAAGTTTCGATCCGATCGGGAGAGGCGTGACGGGTCGCACCTACGGGCATTCGGTTTACTGCCTCCGACGAGCGGGTACGGGTACGTGTATGTACGCGCGTATGCGTGCGGGTACGCGTGTGCGTGCGGGGACGTACGCTACGATATTCCGACGGATTGCGGTAGCGGCGAACCGGTACGGCGGATGCGCCTTGACGTGCCGGCCTCACGGTGCGGGTGGACGGCGTATGGCGGCCGGAACCGTTCCCTTGGCGCGAAGGAAGGGCGCGCGTGCGGGTACGGCCGTCCAAAGTGCGGCCCACGGAACGCACGGCACCCCTCGTTTGACGGGTTTGTCGAACCGTGGGCGCTTGACGCGGCCTACGGTCACGAAGCGAACGCGTGGAAGCGGGCGTGCGCGTACCTTGACGGCGAATTTGCCGGTCGTGCAATCCGCGCAAACCCCGGCCCGTGGAGCGCAACGTGCGTAACGTGTTCAAATGGGCCACATGCATGATGCGCGATCCGCCCTGCGTGCGGTGGCGGGTAACTTTGCCCCGCGGACCCCGCACGGTGGCCGCCGCTCCTCCGTAATAATTGTTGACCACCCCGTTGTTCACGTAATAGGTGCCGTCGTTATAATAGTAGTAGTAAGGATAGCCTACGTAATAATACGGATAACCGACGTAATAATAAGGATAGCCCACATAATATCCCGTCCACCACGGATCGTACCAGGGATCGTAATACCATCCCCATCCGGGTCCGTAGTAATAGGAAATGTACACATAAGCATGGGGATGATACCGCCAATACCAGCGGGGACGATACCAATACCAGAAATTATCGTAATGCACGTACACGTGTACGTCGGTATCTCCGTCGCTTTCTACCAATTCGTCGGGATCGGTAGTGATATAATAATTATTATAGGTATTATATTGGACCACATTACCGCCCGTTACCGTATCGCCTCGGGATTGTTCCGCTTCGGAAGCGGCGTAGGACGTTTCCTCTTCGCGGTCAAATACGTATTTGCGAACGGTTTTGGCTTTGGTGCGGGGTTGCACCACTTCGGCATAATATTCCCGGTCGGTATAATAAACGCCGTCATCGGCGGAGACGTTTCGGTAGCTTTCGCAGGATTGGAACATCCAACCCGAAGCAAGAAGGAAGAGCAAAGCGCGTAAGGTATTTTTCATGGCGGTATGTTTTTGCAAGTCCGGCAATTAATGATTAGATTTGCTGGCAATTTATCGAGTGCAAGAATTATACCAAAAATTTTTTAAAAATCATGCCCAAAAACCTGCCCAAACGGTCGGAAGATTATTCCAAATGGTATCATGAAGTGGTGGTACGCTCGGGATTGGCGGAAAATTCGGGCGTGCGCGGAATGATGGTAATCAAACCGTACGGCTATGCCATTTGGGAAAAGATGCAAAGCTATTTAGACCGCATGTTCAAGGAAACCGGTCATCAAAACGCCTACTTTCCCTTATTGATTCCCAAGAGTTATTTCGCCAAAGAAGCCCAACACGTGGAAGGCTTCGCCAAAGAGGCCGCCGTGGTCACCCACTACCGGTTGCGCACCACTCCCGACGGCAAAGGCATCGAAGTGGACCCTACGGCCAAATTGGAAGAAGAGCTCATCATCCGCCCCACTTCCGAGACCATTATTTGGGATACCTACCGCCGGTGGATCCAGTCCTACCGCGATTTACCGTTGTTGATCAACCAATGGGCCAACGTGTTGCGGTGGGAAATGCGGACGCGCCTGTTTTTGCGAACCGCCGAATTTTTGTGGCAGGAAGGGCACACGGCTCATGAAACCAAAGAAGAAGCCATCGAAGAAGCCGAGCGCATGATCGACATTTACGCCCGCTTTGCGCGGGAATACATGGCCATGCCGGTCATTAAAGGAATCAAAACCCCGTCCGAACGGTTTGCGGGAGCCGAAGAAACCTACACCATCGAAGCGCTGATGCAGGACGGTAAGGCGTTGCAATCGGGCACCTCTCACTTTTTGGGTCAAAACTTTGCCAAAGCCTTCGACGTCAAATACCTCTCGCGCGAAGGCAAGCTAGAATACGTATGGGCCACCTCCTGGGGCGTATCCACCCGTCTGATGGGCGCCCTGGTCATGACCCATTCCGACGATTACGGATTGGTCCTGCCGCCCAAGCTGGCCCCGATTCAGGTGGTGATTATTCCCATTTTCAAGAAAAAAGAACAACTGGAAGCCATAAGTACCGAAGCCCGAGCTCTTATGGAAAAACTGAAGGCCAAAGGCATTTCGGTCCGCTACGACGACAGCGAACATTACAAGCCGGGTTGGAAATTCAACGAATACGAGCTCAAAGGGGTGCCGATACGAATCGCCATCGGCCCGCGGGACATGGAAAAGGGTACCGCCGAAGTGGCCCGCCGCGATACGCTGGAAAAAGAAATCGTTTCCCGCGCCGATTTGGAAGACTACATCCCTCGCCTGTTGGACGAAATCCAAGAAAACCTTTACAACCGGGCTTTGGCTTTCCGCGACGCCCACATCACCAAAGCCGATACATTCGAAGAATTCAAAGACATTTTGGAAAATAAAGGGGGATTCGTGCTCGCCCATTGGGACGGCACGCCCGAGACCGAAGCCAAAATCAAGGAATTGACCAAAGCCACCATCCGGTGCATTCCCATGGATATGGACACGCGCGAAGAAGGCGTTGACCCCCTTTCGGGCAAGCCCTCCAAGCAACGCGTGCTTTACGCCCGGGCGTACTGAAAAATCTTAACGGGTGATATTTTTGATTTTGAGGCGCATCAGGCCGGCCGGCACTTGCACCTCCACGATGTCGCCCACCCGTTTGCGCAATAAAGCCTTCCCGATGGGCGATTCGATGGAAATTTTGTTTTGCGAAAAATCGGCTTCGCCCGGCGAAACCAAAGTATAGGAAGTTTCCTGGCCCGTATCCAAATTTTCAAATGTTACGGTAGAGAGGATCAGGGCCATGTCGGTATCCAGTTCTTCGTCCAGCACCCGGGCATTGGCCAAAGTTTCCTGCAATTGGTGGATTTTCATTTCCAACAGGGCCAAAGCTTCACGGGCGGCATGATACTCGGAATTTTCCGAAAGGTCGCCCAATTCGCGGGCTTCGGCAATACGCTGGGCGATTTTGGGTTTTTCGTCCAGCAAAGCTTGCAATTCTTTTTTGAGTTTTTCGTATCCTTCTTTGGAAAAATATGCGATTTTGCTCATAATCTTCGAATTTGATTCAAACGGAAAATAAAAAAATCAAACCACCAACCGCAGCCGGTGATTTGTGAGGGCAAAAATAATAAATTTCCGTTAATTAAGCCGGACCGATGCTCAAACCCAGCAAGTGGAAATCACGGTTTCGGCCACCACTTCCCATTTCCGACGCAGGACCGGCAAGGTGGGCGCGGCTTCGCATCCCAAATAAATCTTGGAACCCGCACGGGATACCAAGGTAACATACGCTTCGCCCCGACGGGTGCCCTGTTCCCATGTCAGGCGGAGGGTGACCTTATAATCGTGCTCGGGATCGGTATTGATCAAATGAAATTCCCGCATGCCGAAGGGATGGGGACAAAAAGGACTGTCCACAATCATGTGCTTGAAAGCGGGATTTCCGTATAAATAAGGGATGAATTCCCGCCGCCGTATAAGCATCCGATCGCGCCAGGTCAGGGGCGCTTCCTTTCCGAAATTTTTATCGAACAAAGGCAAACGAAGCGTATTCATGAGAAGGAGATTTGGTAGGGTAAA
>JAADED010000020.1 GCA_013153605.1 Chlorobiota bacterium
GTAAACCCTCCGGGTTTAGGCATGGCAAAAAATCATGATGAAAATAAGGATTTGAGAAAGGTCAAAGTGAAGGTGAACGTTAAGGTGCGCCGAAGGCGCGAGGCGGCGCCGCTTTTATTGGTTCGTTCTTTTTTAAAAAAATGAACGAAAATCCGAAGGATTTAAATGGGACTTTAACTTTAACGTTAACCTTAACTATTTCAGGCTGTTATCCGCCTAAGCGGACATTGGCCGTTAGCTTTTCCGCCTTCGGCGGGAGGGAAGAAAAGGACGTTTACTTTTACGTTCACCTTCACTTTTTCCGCCTTCGGCGGAATCAAGGTTTATTAATACTTCCATGGCGAAAAGCGGTCCCTCGACACGCTCGGGAACCGCGGTTGGTGAGCTTGTCGAACCGTAGCCTCGTGCTTAATTCCGTCCTTTAGGGAGATGATCTACTCCGCCCTCGAAACCTGGAAGGTTTCCAAAACCTTCCAGGTTTTTACACAATACTCTTCGCGCATCCTCTTTTTCCAGGGCGCCGGCCCGCGCAAAAAACCTTGCGCATGGGCGCAAGGTTTCGGGAAAGGAAGGTATGATTTCTTCATTGGCTTCTTCGCTATGGCTTCTTCGCTAATTTCCGGTTTTGGTAGGGGAAATTGCCCCTACCTTACAGGGAAGCGATTAATCTCCTCTCTACAAATAACACCGAAAGGCGTTCCTACTCACCACACACGCAACAAGCTAAAGGCCAACAGCTTAATATAGTGAAAGGTAAGGTAAAGGAGAACGTAAAAGTCTTTGATCCTCCGAAGGCGCAATATAGGGTCCGGAGATTTTCCGAGACCCTGGCTTTTTCTCCCGCACCCGCAAGAAACGAGCACGTGGATTTTACGTATATTTGAATCGGTTATGTGGCGGAAGTTTATTCTTCTTATCGCTTTTTCGGCTTGGGCGACGGCGCATTCATTATATGCCCAACGGTATGCCAACGCCTTCCTCCGTACGGGGGTGGGAGCCGCCGAGGCGGCTCTGGGCGGAGCGGTTACGGCCCGGGACAACGGCGTGTTTTCGGCCTATTGGAATCCGGCGGCCCTTCCGTATGTAACCGAACCTTCGGCGGGACTCATGCACGCCGCCCTTTTTCGCAATGCTGCCCAATCGGATTATGCCGTCTATGTGCGGCCCGGGGACGAACAAAGCACTTTCGCCGCCGCCCTTCTCCGGTTGGGAGTGGACCGCATCATGAACACCACCCGCCTCCTCGACAGCGCCGGCCGCCCCGATTACAATCGCATTACCTATTTTTCGGCCGCCGACTACGCCCTGATGCTTTCTTACGGCCGAAAGGGCGTAAAAGGCAACTGGGATGCGGGAATGACGGTCAAACTCCTTTACCGCCATATCGGAGATTTTGCCCGCGCCTACGGGTTCGGTTTCGATGCGGGTATCCGCTTTCGTCATCACGATTGGACCTTTGCCGCCCTCTTGCGGGATGCCGCTTCCACTTTTTCGTTCTGGACTTTTAACGATGAAAAGCTGGAAGAGATTCGCCAAGCTCTACCGGGGGCCAATACCGAAAAACCGGCCCGGATCGAATTTACTTTTCCCCAATTGCAAACGGGCATAGCCCGCAAATTCTCCCTCGGGCAAGAATACGGTCTTCTGGCGGAAGTCGATCTCAAAGCCGACTTTTTCGAACGGCCGGCCTTGGTGCATGCTTCCTTTTTGAGCCTCTCCCCTTCACTGGGACTCGAAGGGGATTACAAGCAAAAGGTTTTTCTCCGCCTGGGCGTGCGCGAAGTGTATCGCACCACCTTTTTCGGCGAGAAAATCTGGAAGTTCAACCCTTCGGCGGGCACGGGCATTCGCATGAAGTATTGGCAAGTGGATTACGCCTTTACCGGCATGGCGGAAAAAGGCTTTTTTTCGCACGTATTTTCTCTGTCGTTGGATTTTCGTTTGTTTAAAAAAGGCGGATGAAAAGGCTCCCTCTCCTGTTGGCCTCGGGTGCGGCCCTTCTAATGATTGCGTCCTGGCCCGAAAAAGGCTTTACCCCTTTGATTTTTTTGGCTTGGGTTCCCTTGATTTTTCTCTCCGATTATTTCCTCCTTACCCGCCGCAAAGGATTGTTCGTTTATGCCTATTTGGCTTTTTTCCTGTTCAATGCGGCCGTTACGTACTGGATTTGGTTCGCCACGCCGGCGGGAGCGATTTTGGCCGTGACCGCCAACGCTTTTTTGATGGCTTTCACCTTTTGGCTTTGGCATAAACTGAGGCGCCGATTACCTCCCTCCATGGGATTGGCCCTCCTCCCCGCCTTATGGATTTTGTTTGAAAAACTCCACTACCTCTGGGATTTGGAATGGCCGTGGCTGACCATGGGCAATGTGTTTGCAACCAAACCCCAATGGGTCCAATGGTATGAATATACGGGTGTATTCGGAGGCACGCTCTGGGTAATGGCCGTCAATTTGAAGATTTACGCCCTATTGAGACGAAGGCGCCGCTACCTGTGGGCGGATATTTTGGTATTGCTCGCGGTTCCTTTGTTTTGGTCTTATTACCTTTATAAAAACTATAAAATTCAAGGCGACCATGCCAAAGTATTGATCCTCCAACCCAACATCGACCCGTGGACGGAAAAATTCGACCGTTCCAACAGCGAAAGCATACGCCAATTGTTGGAAATGGCCGCCCCTTATGCCGATAGTGCGGACCTGATTGTGGCGCCCGAAACCGCATTGGCCCGCCTCACGGACAAAAACCGGTTGTACGACGCCCCCTTTTACCGCCTCTTGCGCCGGTTTCAAGCGGAACATCCGCGTGCTTCCTGGTTGATCGGGGCCTCGCTGTTTAATTTCGTGGAACCGGGCTCCGAAATCCCCCCTACCGCCAACCGCAGTCCCCAAGGGCGTTGGTATCAGCTTTATAATTCGGCCCTTTTTATCACGCCGGACGGGCAAATCAGGATGTACCACAAAAATATTTTGGTCCCCGGAGCCGAAAAGATGCCTTTCCGCAAGGTATTGGGTCCCCTCTTGGGCGACATCGTACTGGATTTGGGAGGCGCCACGGGCACCCATACCCCCAGCCCGGGACCGCAAGTATTCCAAACGCCGGACGGCAAAATCAAGGTAGCCCCCATTATTTGTTACGAATCGGTATTCGGCGATTACGTGCGGCGTTATGTGGAAAAAGGGGCCAATTTACTGGCGGTGATTACCAATGACGGGTGGTGGAAAAAAACGGGCGGTTATCGCCAACATTTTCATTATGCCCGCCTTCGCGCGGTGGAAACGCGACGGGACGTGGTACGGGCCGCGAATACGGGACGAAGCGGACACATCGACCAAAGGGGAGACGTCATCGCCACCCTCCCCTACGGCACCCGCGGCGTGCTGTTGACCGAAGTGCGCCTCAACGAAGAGAAAACATTTTACGTCCGGTACGGAGATTACATTCCCCGCGTAGCCCTGTTCACGGCCGTGCTGCTCATTCTTTATGCCTTGGGTAAGAAAAGGGTACGCCTCTAAAGGACGATTTTGCATTCTTCGGAAAAAGGTCGCCACGTAAAAAATTCGTATTTTTACGGGATTAAAAAACGGATGCCCCGTATATGGGAAAAATCATTGCCATAGCCAACCAAAAAGGCGGAGTGGGCAAAACCACCACGGCGGTGAATTTGGCCGCCGCCTTGGGGGTATTGGAAAAAAAAGTGCTCCTGGTGGACGCCGACCCCCAGGCCAACGCCACTTCGGGATTGGGAGTGGACACCTCGTCCGACCCGGCCGGCACCTACGAACTTCTCGAAGGCCTTAAAAAAGCCGGCGAAGTCATTATCCCCGAGGTATCGCCCAACCTGGATCTTATTCCGTCGCATATCGACCTGGTGGGGGTGGAAATCGAAATGGTGGACAATCCCCGAAGGGAATATCTCCTCAAAGAAGCATTGGAAGAGGTGCGCGACCGGTACGATTACATCATCATCGATACCGCCCCTTCCTTGGGACTCATTACGCTGAACGCCCTCACCGCCGCCGACTCCGTCATCATTCCCATTCAATGCGAATATTTTGCGCTGGAAGGATTGGGAAAACTCCTCAACACCATCAAAAGCGTCAAAGAACTGCACAATCCCGACCTGGATATCGAAGGCATGTTGCTGACCATGTACGATTCGCGGCTCAAACTATCGAACCAGGTGGTGGAAGAGGTCAAAAAACATTTCGAAGACATGGTGTTCGACACCATTATCCAACGCAACGTGCGGTTGAGCGAAGCGCCCAGTTTCGGAGAAAACATTCTGGAATACGATGCCGGCAGCCGGGGGGCGATCAACTACCTGAACCTGGCCAAAGAATTGATTGACAAAAACGAAAAAAACATCACCCATGGCGAAGTCGAATAAGAAAAAACGTCTGGGCCGGGGCTTGGACGCCCTCCTGAACGTGGAGAAAGTCCAGTCGGCAAGGGATGCGGGAGCCAAAGAGATTTTGGGCTCGGTCATGGAAATTCCGCTGGACCGCATACGCACCAATCCCTACCAACCGCGCACCCAATTCGACCGCGAACGTTTGGAAGAGCTGGCCGCCTCCATCCGGGAGCTGGGCATCATCCAGCCGGTGACGGTAAAGAAAGAAGAGGACGGCACATACACCATTATTTCGGGTGAGCGCCGCGCCCGGGCCGCCCGCATGGCGGGGCTTCAATCCGTACCGGCCTACATCCGCCTGGCCGACGACCGCGAAATGCTGGAAATGGCCCTGGTGGAAAACATCCAACGCGAAGACCTGGATCCCATTGAAATCGCCCTCTCCTTCCGGCGGATGATCGACGAGCTGGGCCTTACCCAAGAACAGCTAAGCGAGCGGGTGGGCAAAAAGCGAAGTACGGTCACCAACTATTTGCGCCTCCTGAAATTGGACCCCATCATTCAAAGCGGCATCCGCGACGGATTCATTACCATGGGACACGGCCGCGCCCTGATCAACATCGAAGACCCCGCGGTCCAATTGGACATTTACCGACGCATTATCGAAAAAAACCTCTCGGTTCGCCAAACGGAAGACCTGGTCAAACAATACCGCGAAGGCGGCACGCCGAACCGCCCCCCCGCATCCAAAACGCCCAAACCCGCACCGGTTAAAGAGGCGGAAAAAACCCTCAAAAAATATCTTCACCCCAAAGCCAAAATCAGCTGGAAAGGCCCCTATGCGGGCAAAGTGGTGATCCCCTTCGAATCGGAAGAAGAATGGCAAAAGCTGTTGGAAATATTATTGCGGGATTGATTGTGTCGTTCTTTTCCGTAACCGCAACGGCCCAAGGGGACACCTTGCGCATATCGCGAGACACCGCCTTCCGAGCCCCGGTAACGGACATCAACGCACCCGCCCGGGCGGCTTTTTACTCGGCCGTGCTCCCCGGTTTGGGACAAGCCTACAACGGCGAATATTGGAAAATACCCTTGGTCTATCTCCTGATCGGCGGATCGGCATATCTTTACCACATTAACCGAAAAGAATACCTCCGCTACCGCCGTGCCTACCAATATCGCCTGTGGGGATTGCCCGACGAATTTCCCGAATATTCCACCGATATCCTGATTACGGCCCAGAATTATTACCGGCGCAACCGCGATTTGTCCCTCATGGTCACATTATTGATGTATGCGCTCAATATCATCGACGCCAATGTGTCGGCCCATTTGCGGCAATGGAACATCAATGAAGATCTTTCGATTCGATGGAACCTCATTCCCGGACCCTCATTCGCCCCCGGCGGAGGCATACGTTTGACCCTGATTAAAAAATCCCGCTTATGACACTCACCCAATGGATCGCTTTTTTTCTGATCATGAACGTGGTACATCTCCTGATGTACTGCTGTTTTTACAAGCGCGCGGGCTATCCCGCCTGGTATGCGCTCATTCCGTTTTACAATGCTTATATTCTTACCAAAATCATCAATCGCCCCTGGTGGTGGTTTATTCTCCTTTACATTCCGGGCATCAACATTCTGATGGCGGCCGTGTATTGGTTTCAAGTATTGGAAGTATTCGGAAAAAATACGCTTAAAGACAAAATCCTGGTCATCCTTACGGGCGGATTATATTTGATTTACCTGAACTTTTTCGAAGCCCGCAAATTGCCCTACAACCCCGAGCACGATGACAAAGAAACCCTGTTGGGCTCGTTGGTATTCGCCGTGATTGCGGCCACCGTGGTGCATATTTACGGATTTCAACCCTTTATCATTCCCACCCCTTCGTTGGAAAAGTCTTTGTTGGTGGGCGACTTCCTGTTTGTGAGCAAACTTCATTACGGCCCCCGCGTTCCCATGACCACCCTTTCGGTGCCCATGGTGCACGATACGGTGCCCGTGCTCAAAATCAAATCCTATTTGAACCGCCCGCAACTTCCCTATATGCGCTTGCCGGGCTTTCAGAAGCCGAAACGTTTTGAAATCGTGGTGTTTAATTGGCCGGCCGACACGGTGGAACACTTCGGGGTGCCGCCCGCCCGAAAGATCCGCAAACCCATTGATAAAAAATCCCACTACGTGAAACGCCTGGTCGGCCTTCCGGGCGATACCATCGAAGTACGCGAAGGGGTATTATATGTCAACGGCAAACGCGCCCGCTATCCCGACCGCACCCACCTCCAACATTTTTATGCGGTGGAAATGAAACCGGGACACACCATCGGCCGCCGGGCCTACAAATATCTCAAAGACCGCTACGATTTCGACCTCCGCTTCGCCAAATCGGGACGGCTCAACGACAGCACCTACATCATCAACCTCACCGCCGATGCGGCTCGCTACCTGGCCACCCTGCCGGGAGTGGACACCGTGTACATGTATTTGGACACCATTCGTTCGCCCCACGTATTTCCGGGCACGGGATGGTGGAGCATGGATGATTTCGGTCCCCTTTACATTCCCAAAAAGGGCGATACCCTGGTATTGAACAAGCGAAATTATACCCTGTATAAATCTTTGCTCCGCGAATACGAAACCATGGCTTCGCTCAAAGAAAACCGGGTGGAATGGAAAGACGGCACCGCCTACATCAACGGCAAGCCGGTGGAAAAATACGTGGTAAAGCAAGATTATTACTGGATGATGGGAGATAACCGCAACAATTCCGAAGACTCGCGGGTATGGGGTTTCGTGCCTTGGACACACATTGTGGGTAAGCCGGTATTCATTTGGTTCAGCTGGGACAAAAACGAAGGCCGCCCGCGCTGGAGCCGGGTATTCACCACCGTCCACGGCAAAGGCGAACGCCGAAGCTACCTGATACCCTTCCTTCTGATGGTGGCCCTGTATTGGGGATGGACGCGCTACCGCAAGAAAAAACGAGGCGAACATGCAAGATAAACCCGTCCTCCTTCATCCGACGCCTTTTCCTTCCGTGGCGGCGGCATCCCTCATTTGCGGAGGACCCGTCGTGTGGGAAGTGTCGGATTTTTTTGAAAAACAAACCTACCGCAACCGCTACTACATTCACGGAGCTCACGGCAAACAGATGCTCACCGTGCCCGTACGCCATGCCAAATCGAACCGCAAGCGGTATTTGTACGAAATGGAAATCGCCAACGACACCGCCTGGCTCCGCCGCCATTGGAAAGCCCTGCAAGCTGCCTATCGTACCTCCCCCTATTTCGAATACTACGAAGACAGCCTCGCTCCTTTGTTCGAAAAGCGATACGACAAACTCCTCGACTTCAATTTGGCTTCCATCCGTTGGGTATGCGAACGGCTGGGACGCCCCGTATCCGAAACTTTCACCTCGGCATACGACCCCGCGCCCGCCCGTGTGCGGGATTTCCGCTTCCTGAGCGATGCCAAACACGAACCAGCTTTCGTCGAAAATTTCGAATCTTACTTTCAAGTCTTTTCCGATCGCAACGGGTTCCTTCCCAACCTCAGCGTATTGGACACCCTCTTTATGCTGGGACCGGAGACGGCTGCCTATTTGGACAAACACCGGCCCCTCATCCTGTCGGCAAGCGGCAAGGGAGGTAATTAACTCCGTTTGTTGGCTTCCTTGATATATTTTTCAAGGGCCATGGTCATGGAAGGCGTTTCTTTGGTGGGCGCTTTGATGTCCACGCGCAACCCGCGATCCAAAGCGGCCTGATAGGTATTGTTGCCGAATACGGCGATGCGGGTGTCGTTTTGTTTGAAATCGGGAAAATTGTGGAACAAACTTTCGATGCCCGAAGGGCTGAAAAAGACCAGCACATCGTAATATACGTCGGCCAGGTCGGAGAGGTCGCTAATGACGGTTTTAAAGAACATACCCGATTTCCAATTGATACCCAACGAGTTGAGCAATTGGGGAATTTCGGGTTTCAGTTTATCGCTGGAGGGAAGTAAAAATTTGCCTTGCGGATATTTTTTGATGATTTCACCCAAGCTTTTCAACGTGCCGTCGCCGTAAAAAATGCGGCGCTTGCGATATACGATATACTTTTGCAAATATTTGGCCACCGTTTCGGAGGGGGTAAAATAGCGATTGGTATTGGGAATATTGTAACGCATTTCTTCGGCGATGCGAAAATAATGGTCGATGGCGGTACGGCTGGTAAAAATAATGGAATCGTATTGAGACAAATCGATTTTTTGACGTCGCACGTCCTTGACCGAAGCTCCTTCCACATGGATGAAAGGACGAAAATCCACCTTTACTTTGAGCTTCTTGCTCAAGTTGAAGTACGGAGATTTTTCGTTTTGCGGTTTGGGCTGGGAGACCAGGATGCTTTTGACTTTCTTGATAAGCGGTTTGTCTTTATTTTCCTGCTTATTCTCCTTTTTACTCATATGAAACGACTTAAGCTGTAAATCAATACCCCGGCAGGTATCCATTCGGTGGTGCAAAGATACAAAATAATAAACAATGGCCTGATGCGCAACTCCCTGTTGATTTTCACCAGGTAATACAAATACTTCAAATAAAAATACCCGATCACTACAGCCAACATCAGGTGTTTCCAACGTCCAGGCACGGGCAGGAAAATAATGCCGAATACCCAAAAGGAGCCGTAATAAGTGGCATAATGGGCGAAAATCCATTTCAGAAAATGTAAGTAAAGAAATCTTCTGTCGATGGCGGAAGCGATCACGGCTCCCAAAAAATTCGCCGCATAAAAGGCGGTAACCGCCAGGGCGATGATTCCCAATTGCCTGAGGGAAAAGGCATTTTTGTACCAAGCGATGATGATGACCGTAAGCAATTCGATGGCCAGGAAGCTGAGCACGCGGAAGTCGTCGAAATGACGGGACGCGCGGCCGGTGTACATGCGATAATAAATAAACGGGCGGCGAATGCTTTCGGCAAATTCCAACGGCCTGAACATTTTCATGGCAATCACCAGCAACCAAAGGGCCGTAAACAGATACAGCAAATTGCCGGGATTGCCGAGCGGTCGCAGGCGATATGCGTCGAGGAGGATCAAGCGCGTTTTTTTGCAAATCTATAAAAGTCCGGTCAACGGAGGAGGCGGGCCCAAAAACTGATGAATTCCATGGTGTTTTAAACGTCGAAAAAATTATATTTGTAACAAAACCTCCTAAACCTACCAGTTATGAACGACAAAGTCAAAGCTTTCATGGATTATGCCCGCAAGCGTAATCCGAACGAGCCCGAGTTCTTGCAAGCCGTACAGGAAGTGGCGGAAACCATCATACCCTTTATCGAGGAAAATCCGAAGTATAAGGGCAAAATGTTGCTGGAGCGCATGATCGAACCCGAACGGGTGATTATATTCCGCGTGCCCTGGGTGGACGACAAGGGAAATATCCAAATCAACCGGGGATATCGCGTGGAATTCAATTCCGCTATCGGTCCTTACAAAGGCGGCCTCCGGTTCCACCCCACGGTGAACTTGAGCATTCTCAAATTCCTGGGATTCGAACAGGTATTTAAAAACTCCCTCACCACCCTTCCCATGGGCGGCGGCAAAGGAGGCTCCGATTTCGACCCCAAAGGCAAATCGGACATGGAAGTCATGCGCTTTACCCAGGCATTTATGCAAGAACTCTTCCGGCATATAGGGCCCAACACCGATGTGCCGGCCGGCGACATAGGCGTAGGCGGTCGCGAAATCGGTTATTTGTTCGGCATGTACAAAAAAATCAAAAACGAATTCACCGGCGTGCTCACGGGCAAAGGCCTCTCCTACGGCGGTTCGTACCTCCGACCCGAAGCCACCGGCTACGGACTGATTTACTTCACCCAAACCATGCTGGGCACCAAAGGCGAATCGCTCAAAGGCAAAACCATTTTGGTATCCGGATCGGGGAACGTGGCCCAATACGCCACCGAGAAAGCCATCCATTACGGCGGTAAGGTGGTAACCCTCTCCGATTCCAACGGTTTCATCTACGATCCCGAAGGCATAGACGAAGAAAAATTGGCCTTTGTGAAATTCCTTAAAAACGTCAAACGCGGCCGCATTCGCGAATATGTGGAAAAATATCCGCACGCCCAATATTTCGAAGGCGAAAAACCGTGGCGCATTCCGGCCGACGTGGCTTTGCCGTGTGCCACCCAGAACGAAATCGATGCCGAAGACGCGAAAACCCTGGTCAACAACGGCGTGATGTGCGTGGCCGAAGGGGCCAACATGCCTACCACGCCCGAAGGAATCGAAATATTCCAAAAAGCGCGCATCCTCTACGCCCCCGGCAAGGCGGCCAATGCGGGCGGCGTGGCGGTATCGGGACTGGAAATGAGCCAAAACGCCATGCACCTGACCTGGCCCCGCGAAGAGGTGGACAAAAAATTGCGCGAAATCATGAACAACATCCACGCCTCGTGCGTGAAGTACGGCACCGAACCCGACGGATACGTCAATTACGTCAAAGGCGCCAACATCGCCGGATTCGTCAAAGTGGCCGATGCCATGCTGGCCCAAGGCGTGGTGTAAAAAGGCAATTCGTAACTTTTCGAAAGGCCGTCCCCGCTCCGGGGGCGGTTTTTTTATACTTCGGCCGAACCCGCTTGGCCGGTATAGCGGCGCCAGCGGTCGATGGCCGCACGAAAATCGTCGGGCAATTCCGAATCGAAGCGGAGGAAGCGTCCCGTGGAAGGGTGGATAAAGCCCAAAGTTTTGGCATGCAAGGCCTGGCGGGGAAGCACTTTGAAAGTGTTTTCCACAAATTGTTTGAATTTGGCGAAGGTGCTTCCTTTCATGATTTTGTCGCCCCCGTATAGGGCGTCGTTAAACAGAGGATGTCCGATATGCTTGAAATGGGCGCGGATTTGGTGGGTACGCCCCGTTTCCAATTGGGCCTCCACCAAAGTGGCATAGCCGTACCGCTCCAGCACTTTGTAATGGGTCACGGCGGGTTTGCCCTGTTCGCCTTCGGGAAAAACGTGCATTTTAATGCGGTGTTTGGGATGTCGCCCGATATGGCCCGTGATGGTGCCTTCATCCTGGGGCAAGTCGCCCCAAACCAAAGCGATGTATTTGCGCTCGGTGGATTTTTCGGCGAATTGTTTGGCCAATTTGTTCATGGCCAACTCGTTTTTGGCCACCACCAACAGGCCCGAGGTATCCTTGTCGATCCGGTGGACAAGTCCGGGCCGTTCGTTTTGTCCGGGGAGGTTTTCCACATGGTAAATCAATCCGTTGATCAGGGTGCCCGAATAATGGCCGGGTGCGGGATGCACCACCATACCGGCGGATTTGTTCACCACGATCACGTCCTCGTCTTCATACACGATGTCCAGGGGAATAGGCTCCGGCTTGAGCAATTCGCGATAAGGAGCATAGGGCAAAAGGATGCGAATCACGTCGCCCGGGCGGACTTTGTAATTGGCTTTGACGGGCTTTTCGTTCACCACCACGTTGCCCGCTTTGATGGCATTTTGGATTTTGTTGCGGGAAACGTTTTCGATTTTGTCGGTCAAATAGCGGTCGATCCGCACGGGCGATTGCCCCGGCGGCACTTCGAACCGGTGGTGTTCGTATAAATCGTCCCGGTCGGGAGGAAGGGATGTGGTTTCCTCTTGCATGGCCGTTCACTCTTCGGGTAATACCATCAAATCGGGCGGTAAGGCAAGGCTGTCGGCCGCCGGCCGCAACGTGTCGGTATCGAATTCGGTTTCGCCGCTTCCCACCACCAGGGTCACCACGCTTTTGACCGGCAATCGGTCGCCGGCGCGAAGGGTGTCTTTGCCGTGGATCACGTCCAATACCACTTCGGCAAAATAGGGTTTTTCTTTGACCTTGCCCACTTTGAGGCCCATGGCGTTCAGGGTGGATTTGGCCTGACGGAGGGTGAGGCCCCGCAATTTGGGCAGGGTAACTTCGCGGTACTTGGCCGCATTGATTTTCACGTAAATCTTACGTCCCTCTTTCACCGCCGTGCCGGCTCGGGGATTTTGTTCGCGCACCGCATATTTGGGCAAATCGGGATCGTATTCCAACGTATCGGTAACTACCATGCGCAAGCCTTTGGCTTCCAAAATCCGTCGGGCTTCCTTTTCGCGCTTGCCGTACAGGTCGGGCACTTCCAAATAATCGCCGTGGCGGGTATAGGACAGCAAATAAAGGTATAACCCTCCCGCCAGCAAGAGGGTAAAAATAATCATGAATAACAAATGTTTCCAAAACGTTTTGGAAAACAAAAATTTAATCCACCCCCACAAGCCTTTCATCGCATGAAGAGTTTCGCCAGAATCCAGAAAATAAGATTAAGAATGATGCTGAGGAGAATCATGCTGGTAATGGGGGCGTAAAACACGAAATTTTCTCGCTCGATACGGATGTCGCCGGGCAATTTGCCGAACCAGGAAAACCAATTGCCGAACAACCAAATAAATACGCCGACCATCAAAAAGAGGATGCCCAGAAAAATGAAAAATTTGGCCATGGATTGCATAACGGATCGTTTTTTCGAGGCCTAAAGTTACGAAATCGGCGTCAAACGGGCGAAATCAATCGAAAAACCGGTCTTTTTTGGGAAAATCCCATAACATCACCGCCACCGGGACGGCCGCAATGAAGAGAAATACCAAGTTATGTGTGACCAGCCACAACACCACGTTCAACAGCGCCGCCGCTTCCAACATGGCCAATATCACGATGTGCAATTGGCGGTAGCGTTTCAACCGCTCGGCGGGCGCACCCTCGATTTGGGCCGCCTTGGTCTTCAACACCGACCGCGCGGCCAAAGATCCGGCCACCGCCATGGTGCCCGTAAAAAGGAGGATGAAAGGACGGGTAAAATCCAGATAAGGCTTGTTTACGATCATAAAGCTGATCATCACAAAAAGCACCACTCCGGTCACAATGGCCAGGTGGACCACCACCATGTTTTGAAATTCGCGTTGAAGGGACGGATCGGTCATGGGAGGGGTTTTGTACAAATTTAATAAATTTTTCGGGCCCGCATCTCTTCGAATGGTCCGGCGATTTTTTTATAAATTTGTTTTTCAATCAGACCCCCTATGAAATTTTTCAAGAAGCTTTTTGAAAAGGATATATTCGGCTATAATATTTTCCTTAAAAAGGTATTGATTTTTATTCTCGGCCTTATTTCCCACCGTCGTTATCACGGATTCAACAAGCTGAAAGTGGAAGGCATGGACATCCTTCGCATCCTTCCCGACGACCAGGTGCTTTTCATCTCCAACCATCAAACCTATTTCGCCGACGTGGCGGCCATGTTGCACGTGTTTAACGCGGCCCTCAACGGCCAAAACGATTTGTCGAAACCGCTGAAATATCTCACCAACATCAAGCACAACATTTATTACGTGGCGGCCAAGGAAACCATGGAATCCAATTGGCTGGCCAAACTCTTCAAACTGGTGGGAGCCATTACGGTGGAACGTACGTGGCGCCATGCGGGCAAGCCGGTAAAACGCCCCGTTAAATTTCAGGACATCACCAACATTTCCAAAGCCATCCAAAACGGGTGGGTGATCACCTTTCCCCAAGGAACCACGCGCCCCTTCAAACCCATACGCAAAGGGACGGCCCATATCATTAAGGAAAACAAACCCATCGTCATTCCCATCGTCATCGACGGATTCCGACGCGCCTTCGACCGCAAGGGATTGCAAATCAAAAAAAGAGGCATTCTCCAAACCATGGTCATCAAACCGCCCCTACCCATCGATTACGAAAACGACACCATCGAAGACATAGTGGAAAAAATCGAATACGCCATCGAACAACATCCCGACATGATCCGGGTGGTGCCCAAAGAAGAATTGGAAAAAATGAAAGAGCTGGACAAGGAGAGGAAGTTTTGGAAGTATTGATAAACTTTGACTTTGACTTTGACTTTGACTTTTACTTTGATTTTTACTTGGTTTGGAATGAGAAATTTTCGCAATTACAAAATATGGCAGGAAAGTTTGGATTTGGTGGCGGATGTATATAAACTGATCGCATTATTTCCGCCGGAAGAAAAATACGGATTGCGTTCTCAAATTGCCCGCGCGGCGGTTTCCATACCCTCCAATATAGCCGAAGGAAGTTCACGCAAAAGCGAACAGGAATTTATTCGTTATTTGGAAATTTCCATTGGTTCTGCTTTCGAACTGGAAACCCAACTATTGATTGCTCAAAAATTAAATCTCATCCCGAAAGAGCCTGTGAATCTCATCTTGCAAAAATTGGATCAAATCCAACAACAAATCCATAATTTGATGATTTCGATTCAAAAGAATCAATCGAAAACCTAGTCAAAGTAAAAGTAAACGTGAAAGTAAAAAAATGAAAATCATCTGCATCGGCCGGAATTATGCCGAACATATAAAAGAACTCCATAACGAGCGACCGGAAGAACCGGTGGTATTTATCAAACCCGATACGGCATTGGTGCCCAAAGGGAATCCGCTGTTTCTCCCCGATTTTTCGAACGACGTGCAATACGAAACCGAGTTGGTCTTACGCATCAACCGGTTGGGCAAACATATTCCCCGCGAAAGGGCGAAACATTACTACGACGCCATAGGATTGGGGATAGACGTGACGGCCCGCGACCTTCAGCAAAAATTAAAGGCCGAAGGACTGCCTTGGGAAAAAGCCAAAGCCTTCGATTTTTCGGCGGTGGTGAGCCGCGAATTCATCCCCACGAAAGCCTTCGGGGATTTGCGAAATATCTCCTTCTCGCTCCGCATCGACGGCGAAACCGTGCAACGGGGCAACAGCCGCGACATGATTTGGGATTTCGACGAATTGATCTCTCACGTGTCGCGCTATTTTACCCTCCGCACGGGCGACCTCCTTTTTACGGGCTCCCCGCCCGGCGTGGGACGCCTTCGGCGGGATACGGTGCTGGAAGGATTTATAGGAAACAAAAGCATGTTTAAAATACGCGTCAAATGAAAGCCGGCATACTCACCATAGGAGACGAACTCCTCATCGGACAGGTGGTCAATACCAACGCCGCCTGGTTGGGCAAAGAGCTCACCCGCCTGGGATTCGACGTGAGGTGGATGCTTACCGTGGGCGACAAACCCGAAGATATCAAAGACGGACTGGAAGCCATTTCCCGGCGCGCCGATCTGATCGTGGTCACCGGCGGTTTGGGACCCACCCGCGACGACCTCACCAAGCAAACCATTGCGGAATTTTTCGGGCGTAAATTAGTGTACAAACCCGAAATCGAAGAACATATCAAGAAGCTCTTCGCCCGGATGAACTATCCGTTTACCGAAAACAACAAATCCCAAGCCTATGTGCCCGAAGGCACCAAAATCTTGTGGAACAATTACGGCACCGCCCCCGGCATGTGGATCGAACACGAGGGAAAGATTTACATATTCCTTCCCGGCGTGCCGTTTGAAATGAAGCATATTTTCAAAGAACAAGTGGAACCCGAACTCAAGAAGCGGTTCCGCCTTCCCATGTGGGTGCACAAAACCGTATCGGTATTCGGCATAGGCGAAAGCCTTCTGGCCGACCGCCTCAAGGAATGGGAAGCCCAATTGCCGCCCGAATTGCAATTGGCATACCTTCCTTCCCCCAAACGGATTCGCCTCCGCCTCTCGGCCAAAACCTACGAGCCCGAGCGGATCATGAAACTGATCGACGAGCAAATCGAAAAGCTCAAGCAATACATTCCCGACTTGACCGTCAGTGTGGAGCATGAAGATTTGGTCCACGACCTTCATCG
This sequence comes from Chlorobiota bacterium, assembly GCA_013153605.1. GTDB lineage: Bacteria > Bacteroidota > Bacteroidia > Flavobacteriales > Flavobacteriaceae > JAADED01. The sequence goes on from JAADED010000020.1 coordinate 16,126, forward strand.
CGTGTTTAAGGAAAAAGGGGCCACCCTCTCGGCGGCCGAAAGCTGTACGGGCGGACATATCATGGCGGGCATCGTGGATTTGGCGGGCGCTTCGGCTTTCTTTCAAGGAGGCATGGTCACCTACTCGATCCGAAGCAAGGTAGAGGTCCTGGGCGTGCCCGAAGACATCATCCGCCGCGAAGGGGTGGTGAGCGAAGCCACGGCCCGGGAAATGGCCTCCCGCATTCGCCAAAAATTCGGTACCGATTACGCGGTATCCACCACGGGCGTGGCGGGTCCCGACAAAGGAAACACCGACGCCGAACTCGGCACCTGTTACATCGGCGTGGCCACTCCCCGGGGAACCAAAGCTTTCAAATTCCTCTTCGGCCAACCGCGCGAAAAAGTGATTCAACGGGCCCAATCCAAAGCCTACGAATTGCTGATCCGCGCCCTGGAAGGAAAGCTCGATATATAATTTTCACCGACCGGAGCAGCCCCTCCGGCCCCGATTCGGAGGCGTATTTTGCTTCCGCCCTCCTTGTTATGCCTTTTCGGGGCATGAAAATTGCAATAAACTGACCGCGGTAGTGGCAAGCTCCGGCAATTTTTCCTAACTTGCCATGCTTTTTTCAAAATGAAGACGATTATGGTGGATAAAAATAAAATCAAAAAGAACTGGAACGAAATCAAAACCAACGATACCTGGCAGATCTTTCGCATCATGAGCGAATTCGTCGAAGGGTTCGAAACCATGTCCAAGCTCGGGCCGGCTGTCACCATATTCGGATCGGCGCGGGCCAAGCCGGGCTCCAAGCATTATGAAATCGCGGTACAAATCGCCAAGCGGCTCGCCGAAGAAGGCTACGGCATCATCACCGGCGGCGGCCCCGGCATCATGGAAGCCGCCAACAAAGGGGCCCAGGAAGGCAATACCGATAGCATCGGCCTCAACATCGACCTCCCTTTCGAACAGGAAGCCAATCCCTACATCGACCCGGACAAGCTCATCGATTTCCGCTACTTTTTCGTGCGCAAAGTGATGTTCATCAAATATGCGCAAGCCTTCGTGGTGATGCCCGGCGGATTCGGTACGTTGGACGAACTTTTCGAAGCCCTCACCTTGATTCAGACCAAAAAAATCGATAAATTCCCGGTAATCCTCTTCGACAGCCAATTCTGGCAAGGCCTGTTGGACTGGCTCAAAGAGGTGGTGATGGAAAAATACGGATACATCAGTCCCGAAGACATGGACATCATTTACGTGACCGACGACGTGGAAGAAGTGGTGAAGATTATCAACGAATTTTATGAAAAGTACAAATTACGGCCTAATTTTTAAGCTTTTTCTTTGGATCCTCCCGTGGGCGATGTCGGCCCAAACCGACAGCTTGCGGGTAATGAGTTACAACCTGTTGATGTATCCGTCGGGCACCACTTATTCGCGCGAACCTTACTTGCGGGAAATCACGGCTTCCTACGGTCCCGACCTTCTGGCCGTATGCGAATTGGAAACCGAACAGGCGGCGGACGATATTTTAAACCGGGTATTGCGTCCCCACTCTCCCGGCTTCGAACGGGCGGCATTCGAACCCAATCATTCCGATCCCAATTCCACTTTGCATCAAATGCTGTTTTATAACGGCGATAAGCTCGCCTTGCATCGTCAAACTTACATTAGCACCGGCATTCGCGATATTAATCGATACACTTTATATTTAAAAACTCCTTCCCTCACGGCGGGGGATACGATCTTTTTGACGGTGTACGTATTGCACCTCAAAGCCTCGCAAGGCACCTACAACGAAGATACCCGCCTTCAGATGATCCGGGCACTCACGGCCGACCTGGCCACCCTTCCGCCCGACCGCTACGTGCTGGTGGCGGGAGATTTTAACCTTTATTCCGATCGCGAACCCGCTTACGCCGAACTCACAGACACTACCAATGCCATCGTCTTGGACGATCCCGCCGGTCGCGAAGGATACTGGCACGAAAACCGCTCGTTCGCCGACGTGCACACCCAATCTCCCAATCGCAACAAGGGAGGCAATTTCGTAGGCGGCGGACTGGACGACCGCTTCGATTTCATTTTCACTTCGGTCAACCTCTTGAATTCCGCCTCGTCCGTCCGGTACCGCACCGGCTCGTACGCGGCTTACGGCAATAACGGCAATTGTTTTAACGGCAATATCAACGACCCGGCCTGTAGCGGTTATTACTCGCAAACTTTGCGTGATAATTTATATGAAATGAGCGACCATTTGCCCGTGGTGCTCACCCTGGAAACGCCGCTTACCCAAGCCGCCACCGCTTCTGCGGAAGTGCCCGCCTTCCGCCTTTATCCCAATCCGGCCCGCGATTACATCCGCCTTTCGGATAAAGATCCGGCTTCGTATCGCATCCTGTCGGCTACGGGACGGGTGCTTATGGAAGGGCTCCCCGGTGGCGGCGAAAATTGGTATATTGGCCACTTGAAACCGGGAATTTATTATGTCCAAAGGGAAAACGGCGGTCCGGCGGCGGCATTTATCAAATTGTAAAATCCTTCTCCTGTGGTGGAGCCTGGCTCCCCTGCTTTTGCCGGCCCAACATCCGCTGTTCCAGGATATTTTTCTTCGTTTCGACCCCGACGAACCCCGCGAAGGAGAAGTCACTCACCGGCTGATTTTCGACCGTCCCCTCCGGCCGGGCGACACCCTGTGGTTTTACGATTACTTGCATGCCTACAGCAATCCCCGCACCTCCTTGGGTGAGGCTATTGCGGGGCATTATAAACTGGAATTTCACTTTGCCAAGCGTAAAGAGCGCGGCTTTTTGATTCCCCGTCCCGATTCCGCTTACGTGATTGTCCGTCATGCGGGATTGACCGGCTTTGTGATGCGGGATTCCGTGTCCGAGGCGGTGTTCCGGTATCGCATCCGCCTGCCTTCGGCCAAATTTACGGGCTTGGGAGCTGGAAAGGATTTTATCCATTGGCGCGACTTTTTTCTCCAACCTCTGGTGTACACTTCCCGCGGCCCTCTCCGCTATGCGCACAAAAACCTGGACGACCGCCCCCACCTCCCCCTCCCCACCCGCATTCGCATAACGCCTTCCTCCCTCTATCCCCATTGGCAATCCAACGCCCGCATTCGCCGCCGCGGCGATACGATCGAACTGACCCATCCCCATAACGGCATCGAATTTTTGGCCGGCCGCCGCCCTTTCACGCTGATTCATCGCGATTCGTTCACTCTGGTATTGGAAGAAGGGGTGCTGGACCGCGATTTACCCGCCACCGCCCAAGCATGGGATTCGCTTATCGTGTTTTTGAAAAACCGCGGCTTCCCGCTTCCCTCCAAAATCCTGGTTACCCGCCGCGATTTGCGCATACGCCCCGTGTACGGCCTGGACATGTTACCGGTGTTAAACCCATTTCCCCGCGATTTCCAACTCCACACCCGCTTGTTGAAACAAATCCTTTACAAAGGGGGACGCGAACTCTTCTGGGACGCCCGCGCCGATCGGAGCGTATGGACGGGCCTTTGGCAATTTTATATGAAAAAATACGTGGAAACCGAATTTCCCGAAGTACGTCTGACCGGTAACCCGGTCCGCTGGCCGGTGGTGCGAGGCTATTACATGTTTAACGCCCCCTACACCGCCAAATACAAGCAAGCCTACCTGTACATGGCGCGCATGAACCGCGACCAGGCATTGCGCTTGCCGGCCGACTCCCTCACCCTGTTTAACCGGAAAATCACCCATCCTTACAAGGCCGCCCTGGGATGGGAATGGGTATACGACCGATTGGGCGATTCGCTCTTCACCGCCTTGGTGCGTCGGCAATTGGAAATCGCCCGAACCCGCTATGTGCTTACGGAAGACTGGCAAGCCGCCTTGATTCGCCGGGGCGGACAGGAAGCCTGTTTTCCCTGCGGCGATTTTTACCGTACGGCCTTCAAAGCCGATTACGCTTTGCGGCACAAGGGCGACAGCCTCCGCATCCGCATGAAAGGAGATTTAGCCATCCCCCTCACGTTGGAACGTCACGATGAGGCGTCGATGTCCGTTCGTCGATTGCCGCCCCTCCGAAGGGATACCGCCCTCGCCGCCCCCTCCGCCCGGTATTACACCCTGAATGCCCGAAATCCGTTACCCGAAATCCGGGAGAAAGATAACCTGGCACCCCGCCGCCGCAAGCCGGTTAAAATTCGCCTTTGGCAAGACTTGGAAGACCCCCACAGCGTTCAACTTTTTGTCAATCCCGATGCGGATTACAATTACTACAACGGTTTGATCCTGGGAATGAGCTTGAACAATCGAACCTTTTTCGACAAGCCGCTGGTATGGGAAATCATTCCCGATTACGGATTCAAAAGCCGCACCCTTAACGGTTATGCTTCTTTTAAATGGAAAAAACATTTCGTTCGCCCCTATTTGCACGGATTCTCCGTGGGCGGGTATTTTTCGTCTTATCATTACGACACGGGCAAGCCCTACCGCAACATGAGCCTTTATGCCACGCTCTCTCATAAAAACCGGAAAGCAAAATTCTTTCGCGAAAACGACCTGACCCTCGAATGGCTGCGGCTGGAACGCGACGACGCCCTCTTTCCGGTAACTTCCCGTTACGGAGTGGTCATTCTCTCCGATACCTGGCGGTCGCGGGGATTGCTCAAAAACACCCGGTGGAAAACCTCGGCCGAATGGCATCCTTTGTTCGCCAAAATTTATACCGACTTCCGTTTTCGCCGCTTTGTGGATAAAGTGCGTCAAGTGGAATGGCGCATATTTGCCGGATGGATGCCCTACAACCGTACGGGCACCGATTTTTTCTCCTTCGCCTTGTCGCGGCCCACGGATTATTTGTTTAAACATAATTATTACGGCCGGTCCGAAAACTCGGGAATTTTTTATCAGCAATATGTGTATGCCGAAGGGGCTTTCAAAGTGTTCTTCTCCGATCAGTATGCCGACCGGTGGATTTTCACCCATAATATTTACATAGGATTATGGAAACGCTTGAACCTGTTCGCCGATTTCGGATGGCTCAAACATACGGGCTCTCCTACGGCTTTCCATTATGACGGCGGATTGCGCTATTATCTGGTCCCCGATTACATCGAGTTTTATTTTCCCCTCTTTTACGACGGACGGCTGATTCCTTTGGACCGAACCTATCCCTCTCGCATTCGCATCATGTTTGTGTTCGACATCCAGGGATTGACCAAAATGTTCACCCGCTCTTGGTACTGAGGCGAAGCCCGTTTATTCTTTTTCCGTATTTTGCAACAAAAGCACACTCATGAAAAAGGTATGGGTCATCGTCCTGATTTTCGGAATATGGGGAGGGGCACAAGCCCAAGGCAAATACGATCGGTTATGGCAACGGTTTTTTGAAAACGAATTCGAAGAAGTGCATACCCGATTGGGAAAGAAAAACCCGGCCAAACTCGACATGGAAGGGTTGATCCTCTATCAATTGGCCCGCGAAGCCGACGGCAAATTTCGCCACAAGGAAGAATTCTATCCCGCCTTTGTTTCTCAACCCGATTGGCCTTATTACCTTTTTGCCCTGTGGAAACGCACGTTCTTTTTCGATGTGTATAACGATAAATTTTTCGACAACTTCGACCTGAAAACCCTTGAATTCCTTTACCGGCGGCGCCCCGCGGATTTTCCCGAAGAGGCGTATGAATTGGATTACCTCTACGCCATGATGCTGGCCTACCGTCACCGCATGGACGAATCGCGCCGGATGAGGGATACTTTTCCCCACCTCCGCAAATGGCAATTGGTGGGAGTGTTCGAAAATTTGAACGAAAGCGGCATGCAACGGGTGTACGGCCCCGAGCGGCGCGCCGTCAGCCCCGACGGATACGACGCCCACAGCCACGGACGCGTAAACTGGTTTCCCGCCCGCAATTTTTCCGATTTACCTTACTTCTTGATGTACAACCATACCGAATACGGGCCCGGCATCAATTATGCCCAAACCTTTTTGACCACCGACAGCGCCCGTACCGTTTATCTCAAAATATCGCGGGGAGGACCGGAAAAAGTATGGCTGAACGACGTGCTGGTGTTCGAAGAAGACGAAAACCGCGAAACGCCGCTGGACGCCTATACGGTGGAGGTACGTTTGCCCGCCGGCACCAGCCGGCTGTTGGTCAAGCTGACCAATCGGCCCAAATCCTATTTTTCGGTGCGATTGGCCCGTAAGGACGGCACGCCCATTGAAGGAATCCGATCCGATTCCGTGTATCGACCTTATCGAAAAGACACTACGAATTTTACCCGTCCCCGGCGGGTACCCTCACGTTATCTCGCCTATTTCGACAGCCTGGCCGCCGCCCGGCCCGACGCTCCCTTTCCGCACATCATGCGCATATTGGCCTACCTCCGCATGCAAGACGATACCCGGGCCGAAAAAGCCATACGCGAATTGTTGAAAAAATATCCCTCCAGCACCTGGCTCCGACTGGCATTGGCCGAAGTGTACGATTTAAGGGGAAGAGAAGACCAAGTGGAAACCCTCAAACAAAATATCCTCCGCGACGACCCCGACGGCTTTACGGCCCTGACCATCCGAATGGAAGAACCCGAAAAATTCATGACGGGCGATATCAAAGACTTGGAAGAATTCATTGAAAAATTAAAAGCCAAAACCGACAATCCCTTTTTGATCACGGGAGCCGAATTGTTATTGTATGCCCGCAAAAACGATTTGATCAGCCTCAAGAAAGCCGTCGAAACCGCCATCGACTCGGCCATGGCATGGGGGCATATGGACAAACTCACCCGATACACCATGTTTTTGTCGCAAGTATTCAAAGAATACGACCGGGAAATCGAAATCCTTCAAAAGGCTTACAAACAATTTAACCACCCTCTGGTGTTCCGGCGCCTGATCAGCGCATACCGGGATTTGGGCAAAGACAGCCTGGCCCTGGATGTATATTTGTTTCATATCCGCGAGTATCCCTCCATTGTGTCCACCCGGTTGGAAACGGGAAAACTCCTGATCGACATGCAACGGTATCAAGAGGCGCTGGCACAAACCGACACGGCCCTCATGATTTTTCCCTGGTCGTTTAAAGCCATGGAACAAAAAGGCGACATCCTCCGGTACTTGGGCGATCCCGAGGGAGCGGTGGAATGGTATCGAAAAGCCCTGTCGCACAACCCCGGAAACCTGGCATTGCGCCGCCTGATCGACGATATTTTGGGCAAAGAAGACATTATCAAAAAACATTTGCCTCGCCGGATGTACGACCTGATTCGCAAGCGAAGGGGCAAACGGACGGATCGCGATTATGCCTACTCCATCCTGTATTCGGGGGATCACGTATTGCTCTACAACGAAGGGGCCATACGCCACCGGGTCACGCGCCTCTACGAAATTCATACCGAGCAAGGATTGGAAGCCTTTAAGGAAATCAACCTGGACCTGGGAGGCGAATATTACATTCACAAATCCGAGGCCGTAAAAGCCGACGGCAGCGTGGTACCCGCCGACCGCGCGGGCGACCGATTGGTATTTACACGCCTCGATACGGGCGATGTGGTTTATTTGGATTACGAATGGATCGAAACAAACCGCGGCCGATTTTACAGAGATTACACCTCCAAAACCCGTTTCGGCGCCTACGTGCCGGTGACGGAAGAGATTTTTACCGTCTTTATTCCCGAGGGACGCAAGTTGTATTACAAATATTTGAAAGATTCCATTCCTTTGAAAATTAAAAATAAGGGCGAGTGGGTCATGTACCGGTGGAGCCGAAAAGACATACCTCCTTTTCCGCCCGAAGAAGATTACATGCCTCCTTCTCCCGATGTACATCCCTATCTGGCTGTGAGCACCTTATACGATTGGTCGTTGGTGGCGCGCTGGTATGCCGACCTCTCGGCCGCAAGCCTGAAAGCCGACGCCAGGGTCAAAGAAACTTTTGCCGAGCTGTTTCCCGAGGGTCACCGACAACTTGACCCCGAAGAACGGGCCCGTCGCATATACAAATACATCACCGACAATATCCGCTACAGTTACGTGGACTTCCGCCAGAGCGGAAAAATCCCTCAAAAACCGTCCAAGACCATCGAAACGCGGCTGGGAGATTGCAAGGATATGTCGGCCCTGTTCGTGACGTTGGCCCGCCTGGCCGATTTGAAAGCCCACCTGGTATTGGTACGCACCAACGATTACGGCCGCAATGCGCTGGTGCTCCCTTCCACGGCCTTTAACCACGCCATCGCCCGCGTGGATTTGCCCGAAGGCATCCAATACGTGGAACTTACCGACAAATATCTCCCCTACGGCGCGTTGCCCGTCCGTTTGCCGGGAGCATGCGCGTTGGACATTCCTTACAAATCCGACACCACCGGATTGCACCGCACCCTTTATCATCTGGATTCGGTCCGACGCACGCCCAATGTATTGGAAGCCAAATACCGCTACAAAATCACCGAAGGTACCCAACACCTTACGGTGGACATCACCGCCACGGGGGCCAACGTGTCGGATTGGCGGGACATTTTGGAAGACGAAAACGAAACCAACCGCAAAGAAGCATTGGAAGACTATTTCGAGAACATGGACGACCTGGATTTGGAGCTCAAATCCTACCGCATCCTGGAAGACGGACGGAATTCCGATACGGTCCGGGTGGAAATCACGTTTGACGTACGCACGCCCTTACAGGAGCTCAACGACATTCTCCTGTTCAAACTTCCCCTCCAATTGCCGGCTTACACGCCGAATTTGATCGGTCCCGAAGAGCGGCATTATCCCATCCGCTATATATTTTACGAAAACACCGATCGCTACGGCATGGATTATACCATTGAATTGGATATTCCGGGCAAGCGGTTTACGTTCATTCCGCGCAACGACACCTTGCAATGGGGCCCCCACCGCACGGCCATTGCCTACACACCGGCGGGCGACACCCTGTTGAGAGCGCGCATCGATATTCGCACTCCGCTGGAACGGGACGTCATGCCCGAAGAATATCCCGCCTTCAAAGAATACGTAAGGCGGGTACTCAAACGGTTGCGCTATTTTATCGGGTTCCGCTAATCATTCGGCGGGCGCCTCTTGGCGCTCGGGCACGCGCTTAAGGGTTTCGAGAAGGTAATCCCAGAACTTCTTCACCGACCCGATGTGCACCCTTTCGTCGGGCGAATGGGCGCCCCAGATAGTGGGGCCGAAGGAGATCACGTCCAAGTCGGGGTATTTGTTTTTGACGATGCCGCATTCCAAACCCGCATGACAGGCCTCAACCCGCGGTTCCCGGCGGTAAAGTTCCACATACAGGTTTTTCATTAAATCCAAAATGCGGGAATCGGGATCGGGTTCCCAGCCGGGATAATCGCCCGAAGTGGTCACGCGATACCCCGCCAATTCGAACACCGATTTCAAGGCGTTGACCAAATCCTGTTTGGCGCTTTCGGAGGAAGATCGCGTAAGGTTGCCGATTTCGATTTCTCCGCCGGCGGCACGCACCGAAGCCACGTTGTTGGAGGTTTCCACTTGCCCTTCGATAGCGGGATTCATGCGGTACACTCCGTTGTGGGCGCCGTACACCGCTTGCACCAGCTTGCGCGCATCGGCGGGTGCCATCATGCGGGCGGGACGGGATGCGGGCGAAAACTCGATTTGTAAGCCGGGATCGCGCACCGCTTGCTCCCGGGCAATATCGGCCGCCAGGGCGCGGAGCTCTTCCAGGATGCGTCGGGCTTCGGAGGCGGGCAAGATGATCACGGCTTCGCTTTCGCGGGGGATGGCATTGCGCAAGCCGCCTCCTTCCACGCGGGCGATGTGGCCGCCCTCCTCCAACACCTTATGCAAAAGGCTGTTCATAATTTTGTTGGCGTTGCCGCGATAAAGGTGGATATCCATGCCAGAATGGCCACCCGTCAATCCTTTGACCGTGATTTGCCAAGCCTCACTGTCTTGGGGCACTTCCGTCTCTTGGTAAGTACCCCGGGCGGTGACGTCGATGCCTCCCGCACAGCCGATGTCCAGTTCGTCGTCGTTTTCGGTGTCGAGGTTGAGCATGATTTTCCCGCGAAGCACTCCTTCTTCCAGTTTTTTGGCGCCGGTCATGCCCGTTTCTTCATCGTAGGTAAACAGGGCTTCCAGCGGAGGGTGCGGGATGTCCTTGCTCTCGAGCAAAGCCAAAATGGCGGCCACGCCGATGCCGTTGTCGGCGCCCAGTGTGGTCCCTTCGGCCGTGACCCAATCGCCGTCGATTTTCATTTTAATGCCCTCTTTTTCGAAATCGTGGTCCACCCCTTTTTCCTTTTGGGGCACCATATCCACATGGGCTTGAAGGATGACGGTTTCGCGGTTTTCCATGCCGGGAGTGGCGGGTTTGCGAATGATCACGTTTCCGCCTTTGTCCCTAAAAGTTTCCAATCCCAACCGCTTGCCGAATTCTTCCACGTAAGCCAAAGCTTTTTCTTCCTTTTTGGAAGGGCGCGGAACGGCGTTAAAGGCCACGAAGTTACGCCACACGGGCTCGGGATCCAGCCGCGCAATGCGGGCGTGCATATCTCGGGGTTCCATATCCTTGTTTTTGACCAAAGGTAAGGATTTCCGCCGCAACGGCTTCAGGCATCCGTCAGGTCGGCAAGTCTTATTTCACTTCTTCAAGGGATTCCGGTTCTTCTCCTTCGGTGCGCGAATGTTCGCCCGTAAAATAATCGTAAAGGAAGGTGAGGGTGAAGGTGGGAATGTAATCGGTGGCGCCGGGGATGATTTCTTCCAAAAATTCCACCGTTCCTGCCACTTTACCCGTCGCTCCGGGGTACATTTTGACCAATAACCAGGCCGCCACCGGTGCCCATATCATGTCCATGATCTCCCCTATTCCCGGCACCGCGTAAGACAACATTCCGATGCCGTCCAAAATAAGGCTGAGCACGAATTTGCGGGTATCGAATCGGCGCATGACCATTATTTTTTGTCCAACGGTTGCAAGCGGGGCTTGTGGAAAAACATTTTAAACATATTGTAATTATACATGACCGCCACCACCGCCAATAAATATACCGAAAGACGCACCACCCATTCGTTGTCGATCAAAATGCCCACAAACATGCCGCCTACGGCTATCAAATAAAGGCGATATTGCCACAAAGCGAATTTGGAATGATACAATTCGCGAGGCAACGGAATTTTATATTTACCCACGTAGGGCTGGTATTTTTCCAACCAAATGATAAAAGGAATGGTCTTGTAGGTCTGACCCAAAATAATCAGGGCGATTACTCCGAAAATCATACTGAAAATGAGCAATCCCGTGATTTTGATTGCCAAGGGGCCGGACGGGTGACCGCTAAACACCAACCATCCGCTCAAAGCCACCGGAATAAAGATAAAAATGAAAATGAGCATGGTGGGCTCCATTCCTTCGTCCAATATACGTTTGAACCGATTGCGATAGGCATCCCAAACGAAGCGCACGTAAAAAAGGATGGCGACCGTCACCATTACCCAGGCCGCGGCGGTGGTGTAAGGATGATATTTTTCGGGCAAATATAACCACGACAAGGTGGCCAACGCCACGCCGGCATTCAACAGGATGAACGAAGGCCAAAGGGGTTTTTCGCTATGCTTATGAGAGACCAAGAACATGGGAATCAACGTAGTACCCACTCCGAAAATCATTTGAAGAAAAAAACCTACCAATCCGGCCGCCGCATGGATTTTGATGTGGTACGTAAAAGGTTTTTCAAAAAATTGATATTTGAAATTCAACGCCATGAGCAAACCTTCGGTTTGGGTGAAGAACAACCAAAAAATGGCGGCGATGATAAAATAGTTTTTAATGTTTTTCAGCCGGGCGTTTTTATAGGTCAGGGCGATGTTGAGCACAAAAAGCAAGAGTCCCGTGTAAATCAACCAGGCGGCCCATACGAGCAATCCCGTCAAATCGCTCACCCAAAAGGCATAAGCCATCAAAAACACGGACAATCCCGTAATCCAAAAAGTGATTTTGGCCAGAGGCTCGCTAAAGAGTTTGGTTTCGAATACTACGGGCACCAATTGATAGAGAGAGCCGTACACCAGCATCATGGCCCATCCCAACAGCATCATGTGGACCACGGCGGCCAAACGCGGTTGCGAATAATGTCCCAAGAGATCGGTGTCGGCCAAAATGAGCATGAGCGCCGCCAGCGCAAAGGCAATGGCGCCGAACAGAAAGTGGGGTTTCACCACGCTGATGTCGGGGGCGTTCTGGGTATGAATCTTAGTCATGGGCGTCTTCTTTGAAGATGATCATTTGGGTATAATCGGGATCGATGCGTTTGACGGCCCAATGATAACCCTTTTTTTCCAATTCGGGCAAGAGAAATTGCGGTATCCGTTGGTGGTGGACAAACAGGGCTTTGCCGGGGGGAAGGGTTTTGAGTTTTTCCTGAATGGTCATCATGGGTTGCGGCATTTCCAAACCCCGCACGTCCACTTCTTCCATTCGACCTTTCCACCGTTCGAGGGCGCGTTCGAACTCGGCTTCGTCGGGGACGGCCCCTTCGGTCGAGGGCTGCTCTTCCTTCCCGGCGGGAATGCCCAGAAATTCCTTCACTTTTTGCCAAAAAGTCTTTCGGGGGGCGGGTTTGTAAAAATAGGTGTAATACGCGCCGTCTTTTTCCAAAGTGCAATGTTCGTATCCTTGCTTGCCGAAAATATGGATGAGGGGAGCCGGCACGAAGTCCAATTTGATTTCCACCGCTTGGTCGGGTTCGAGAGAAAGAAGGGCTTTACGAACGGGATCGAACGGATCTTCGTGGCGTTCCAACATACCGGCCGCATCGATGCGAATCAAACGGCGGGTGTAGGGTATGTCGCATTCGGTAACCACCCGGATGTCGGGCGCTTCCTCGCGAACGATTTCAAAGCCCTTTTCCGCCAATTTGTCGAGAAATTCGTCGGTGGAAATTCCCGCAATGCGGGCTGCATCCCGCACGGTGACCCGCGGAGCGATGGCCTTGCGCAAAAAAGGATTGGACAATTTATGAAATTTGGGATGAATGGACATGATAAAGTCGATCATGCCTTCATCCGCCTTGAGGAGCTCACTGATTTTGGTGCCGGGTCCGACTTTCATTATTTAGAATCATTTTAAATACAAAGATAGAAAACATTTTTCATTCCGGCACCGGTTCGCTCACTCGATGGGCACATCCTCGTCGTCTTCGATAAGTTGGACGTCCTTGGCGAAATATTTGGTTTCGCCCAGCCAGGGAATTTTCCAGAAACGTTCGATATAATTCACCCGCACGTTTTTACCTTGCCATTCGATTAATTTCCGGCGGATTTCCTTTTCTTTGGGCTCGATGGAAAACGCCCACCGCTGATCGTGGCCTATTCCCAGGCTGAGTTCGGCCTCCCACGTTTTAAAAATGATGCCTTTTCGGCTGATTTTGATTAACTTGCCCGAACGATAGCCCTCGCTGTAAGGCACGTAATAATTGAAGGCATATAAAAGACCGCCCAATGCTACGAGAATGACAATCAACCAAATGAGAAATTTTTTCATACCGGCTTTTTTCTTCAATTTACGCAAAAATACCGAATCCGCGGGGAAATTTTTTCCTTTCTTTATCTTTTCGCTCACAAAAACCGCCGCATTTTCCAACTCAAATGCAAAAAAACCTACGTTCTTTTCGCCGGGTCCGCCAAAAATCGTTATCTTTGAACAACCCCCCTCCAAAAAGCCCTTTAAAACCTATATACCATGAAAGTTTTAGCCGAAAAAATTCTCAAATGGAAAATCGTCGAAACCAAGACGGGTGCCAAGCTCATCGTGATCGAAGAGGATCCCAATCATTATTGGATTGAACAAAACCCTTTGAAAGAAAGCAAGTACGGCGTGGCTTACCGGGAATTGAAAAAATTGTATCCCGACATTTACCTGTTTTGGGAAATCAAAGACGGTGATTTTACGGGCCGTCTCAAGGTGGAAATGATCACCGGCAAAAAGACCATGGACCGTTTCATCGAAAGCCTGCTGGGCAATAAAGAATTCCTGGGTTACGAAGACATCAACGCCAACGAATAAGGGCACGGGTTGGATAGCCGGGTCGTTCAAAATCCCTTATATTTGACCAAAATATAAGGCGGGCAATATGCGTTGGTGTGGCAAATGGGAGATGACGAGAGGCTTTCGCGCCGCGGGGGCGTGGTTGCTCGCCTGGGCTTTTGTGCTGTCGGCCTCGGCCCAAATCGAACGCTCCTACCGGTTGGAGTGGACATTGCCCGCCCGCATTCCGCCGGCCTCCGAATTGTCCAAGCTGTCGCTCTTCTCCCCCGCCCATTACGACAAAACGGGGCGGCGCATCGTATTCTACGACCGTGTTCCCGGCGTCTCGGCCGACGGGGGCCAAGCGGAAATCCATGACATTCGCTACTCCCCCTTTCCCGCCGATTGGGCCCAGGCATTGGACCTTCCGCGCGATACCGCTTTTGTACCCCGGATTTTCACCCTCAAAGGCCGCGACAAAATCTCGGCCGTCATTCGCGTCAATGCGGTGATTTTTCGGAAGGGCCGGTGGTACAAGTTGGATGCCTTCAAGCTCCGCTTTACGCCCGGCCGGGAGGCTGCCCGTTCCGTCGGAAGGGTCTCGGTGTCGTCCGGACCGCTGTCCGAAGGCGAGTGGTACCGGTTCGAAGTGGACCGGAGCGGTATTTACAAAATCGACAAAGCCTTCCTGGAACGCTTGGGTATTAATCCCGCATCCGTCGATCCGCGCCGCATACGCATTTTCGGCTGGGGCGGACGTATGCTCCCCCTGGAAGTGGATCCCGCCAATCCCGTGCGCTTGCCCGAAGTGGCGGTGCGCGCCTACGGCGAGAACGACGGCTCCTTCGACGACGGCGATTTTATTCTCTTTTACGGGGTGGGCAAAGACCGGTGGAATCCCGAATACGGCACCCACAACAACCTGTATTCCGAACATGCCTACTACTACCTGAACATCGGATCGCTCCGGGGCAAGCGCATGACGCCCTACGTTCCTCCGGCCGGCACGGCCCGCACCGAATACGACAATTACATCGTTCGCCGCTATCGCGAAATCGACCATTTGAATATTTTTCAACTGGGTCGCGATTGGTACGAAGAAGATTTCAACCGCAAAGGCGGGACCCTGGAATTTACGCTGGAATTTCCCGACATCAATCCAGCCCTTCCGGTGCGCTACGGAATAAAAGCCTTGTCGGACAATTACACCAACAGCCGTCTGGAAGTGTACGTGAACGGACGCCCGGTTACAAACATCCTCATTTACGGGACCGGCGGCTACAGGCCCGCCACCATGGTATATCGAACCGGCACTTTGACGTTGGACCGCCCTCGTGCCGACGTCCGCCTGGTATATCATGACAACGGCTATCCCGCCGCCCGCATCCATTTGGATTACCTGTGGCTGGAAGCCTATGTTCCTTTGGAAGTAAACGGCCGCAATTTCGAATTCGCTCATCCGGGGCAAACGGGGCAATCGGAACCGGTGATTTACCGCTTGCAAAACGCATCGGCACTGGATGAAATTTGGGACATCACCGACCCTTTCGACGCCGATTATTATGTATCGCCCGGAGGAAACGCGGTTGAACTCAAAGCCGCCCCCGGCGCCCGCCGCTACCATACGGTATGCCTGAGCGGAGAATTCCTTACGCCCTCCGTTCCCGAACATCCTCGGGTGGACAATCAAAATTTGTCATGGGAAATGTTTTATCCCGACGGATCGGCCCGCATCAACCCCGCTTCGATTGTGATCGCCCCTTCGGATTTCGAAGCTCAAGCTCGCCGGCTGGTGGAAATTCACCGACAAAGGGGGTTGGAAGCCGTGTATGCACCGTTGGAAAAAATTTATTTGGAATTCGGCAACGGCATGCAAGACATCGCCGCCATACGTAATTTTCTTTATTACGTATATACCAACGCTTCGTCGCCGGCCCGGCGGTTGAAATACGTGACCTTGCTGGGTGATACGTCTTGGGATTTTATGCGCAAACAATATCCCGATCTGGAAGAAAATATAAACATCATCCCTTCATACCAAAGCTCCGAAAGCATCAGCCTGTCGAGCTCGTTCGTCACCGACGACTTTTTTGCATGTATGGACC
This sequence comes from Chlorobiota bacterium, assembly GCA_013153605.1. Classification (GTDB taxonomy): domain Bacteria; phylum Bacteroidota; class Bacteroidia; order Flavobacteriales; family Flavobacteriaceae; genus JAADED01. The sequence continues at coordinate 32,222 of JAADED010000020.1, forward strand.
CCGGCGAAGGAGTGATGGACCTTTATACCAGCGTGCCCGATTTTGCGGTGGGACGCCTTCCGGCCTCCACCCCCGCCCAGGCGGATATTCTCACCGACAAATTCGTCCGCTACGACGACCCCGCCACTTACGGACCATGGCACAACACCGTGACTTTGGTGGCCGACGATGCGGACGGCCCCGACCGGCTATGGGAAAAAGCGTTCATCGAGTCCGTGATGGACATCGCCGCCAAGCTCCAAACCTATCACCCTTTTATCAACCCCGAAAAAATTTATCTCGACGCTTACGAACAGGTGATCACCGCGGGCGGCCCCCGCTATCCCGGAGCACGGCGCGATTTGCTCAACGCTTTTGAAACGGGCACCCTCATTGTAGGCTTTATCGGTCACGGCAACGAATACAGTTGGACCCACGAGCGGATTTTAAACATTCCCGAAATCCGGTCGCTTCGCAACCGCGACAAACTACCCCTGGTCACCACGCTCACATGCGAGTTCGGCCGATTCGATAATCCCGTCCTCTATTCGGGAGCCGAAGAGTTCGTGCTCAACCCTTCGGGAGGCGCTTTGGAATTGATTACCACCGTCCGGGAAGTCAATGCCTACAACGCCATCACCTCCAACAACCGGTTGTACGACTACCTGTTGGGTACCGAAGGCCCTTCCTTTTCGCGCTTCCGCACGCCCGGCGAAGCCCTGTGGGCCATCAAACAGGATTTGGTATCCATTCATTACAAATTGGCCTTATTGGGCGACCCGGCGGTCCCCCTACATTTCGCGCAACCGCAAATTCGCATCACCGCCGTTCAAGGCGCCCGGGGCGACACCTTGCGGGGCCTCCAACACATCCGCATCGAAGGAGAAGTAACCGACGGATCCTCCGTCCTCACCGATTTTAACGGCACCGTATATCCCCTCATTTTCGACAAGGAAATCACCCTCCGCACGCGAAACAACGACCGCGTGGACGGTCAGGAATATACCTTCAAGGTATTGGGGCCGCCCATTTTCCGGGGTCGGGCTACGGTTAACAACGGAAGGTTCGCTTTCGAATTCGTGGTCCCCAAAGATATCAATCCCCGCTTCGGACGGGCCAAAATCGATTTTTACGGCGCCGACGGCCGCCGCATTCGCCAAGGGGTGGATACCTCTTACACCGTGGGAGGAATCGACACTTCGGTGCCGCCGGACGAAACACCGCCCCGCATCGAGCTGTTTATGAACGACTATCGATTTGCCGACGGAGGCATCACCGGACCCGACCCGTTCCTTCTGGTCAACCTTTACGATGAAAACGGCATCAACACCGTGGGCGGAGTGGGACACGATATCACGGCCGTGCTCGACGGACGGGCCGACCGAACCTTTATTTTGAACGAATATTACATCGCCGACGAAAATACATACAAGAGCGGCAAAATCAAATTCAAACTTTACGGTCTCGAGCCCGGAGAACATGTGATTAAAGTGCGGGCATGGGATACGCACAACAATCCGGCGGAAAAAGAATTGCGCTTTCGGGTGGTGGAAAAAACGGACTTCGAAATCACCCGTGTGCTCAACTACCCCAATCCCTTCATCAGCCGCACGGAATTTTGGTTTTCCCATAACCGCCCCTTCGAACCGCTGGAGGTGCAAGTGGAAGTGTACGCCCTCTCGGGCGAATTGGTATGGATGCATTCTCGTCAAATCCAAACCGACGGCTATACTTCGCGCGATATCGTGTGGGACGGTCGCGACCTGTACGGCCGCCCGATCGGAAAAGGGGTGTATATTTACCGCATCACCGTGCGCACCACCGACGGAAAGACGGCCGAACGCTGGGAAAAATTGGTGAAATTGTAAATTTGACACGGCATGCACGACAAATTATTGGAAAAATTTCATACCTACTGGCTGAATCCCCAAAGCGAAGAATCCGCCCGCATCCGATTTTCCAAAGACGAAATCCATAAATTGCTCCGCCATTTCTCCCAGGCGGTAGCCGACGATCAATATTACAAAACCTTAAAATTGGCCTTGCGCCTTTACCCGGAAGAGGAAGATTTTAAAATCCGAACGGTGGATTTTCTCCTCCGAACGGGGAAAGAGGAAAAAGCCCGGCAGACCATGCGCAGGTGGGGATTGGAACAATCCGATTCGCCGGCGGCCCGTTTTCTCCAAGCCAAAATCCACAACCGCCGTCACCGAGCCGACCGGGCCCTGGCTATATTAAAGGAATTGGAACCCGTTTATCCCCGCAAACAGGAATTGTATGCCGAAACCGCCCTTGCCCTTTACCGCCTTCGCCAATGGGAAGGGGCTTTCCGATATTACGAAAAATTCATACGGGCCAAAATCGGGGAGCTCAAGCATTTGCATCCCGTCAAAAAGCGTATGTCCCTGGTATCGGATTTGGAAAAACTCATGCGCTATGCCGTGCGCATACTTCCGCCGGCGGGCCGGATTGCCCTGATGGAAAAATTGATTCTCCTGGACGAATCCAATCCCGATCTGTGGCTGGCTCTTGCCGACGTGTATCGTACCCACGGACGCATGCAACAAGCATTACGCGCATGCCAACAAGCCCAATTATTGGACCCCGGATACCTGGCCGCCTACTACAAAAAAGCGGAAATCCTGGAAAGCTCCCTCTCGCCTCTCCATAAAACCGAAGCCATCAAAGAATATCTCAAGTCGCTTCAATTGGCGCCTTCGGCTTATGTCAATTATAAAATCGCGGGCATCTTTAGGCGGCTTCAACACCCCGAATTGGCCGAAGTGTATTATGAAAATGCTTTGTACGAAGATCCGGTATACGTCCCCGCATGGATGGACTTGATCCTTACCTTGGAAATGAGCGGCCAAGGGCGCAAAGCGGAACAAAAAATCAAAGAGGCTCTCGAACGGGTCAACAGCAAACGCCTCTACGAACTGGCGGGCGATATCTATGCCTTGCACGGCAAACTCCGCGAAGCTTTGGAAGCCTACCTCCATGCCAGCGGAATCGAACCGCCGTCCAGAATTCGCACGAAAATCGCCATGCTTCGGAAAGCCATGGAAAACCCGGAAGAAGGAATGGAAGCTCTGTATCCCTTATATCGAATGATTCATGCGCAAAGGAACGAAATCAAAAATTAAATTCGAATGGCCCGTATATTGGCGCGGCCTTTTGATGGGTACCGCCGATTTGATTCCCGGCGTGTCGGGAGGAACCATGGCCCTGATCACGGGTATTTACGAACGCCTCCTCCGCGCGTTGAGCGCCTTTAACCGCAAGGCCTTGCGCTTGCTGTCCCGTCGGGAAATCGGCCGGTTGTGGGACCATGTGGACGGCAATTTTCTCCTATCCCTTTTCGCGGGCATTCTCACCGCGGTATTTCTTTTGTCCAAACTCATCCACTATCTTTTGTCAACCTATCCCGTGGCGGTATGGTCTTTCTTTGCCGGATTGATATTGGCCAGCGCTTTTATGATTTTGGGGCAAACGGAACGGAAAAATACGGGTACGTGGGCGGCCTTGGCGGCGGGCGTCATGCTGGCCTGGTGGATCACGGGGCGCCTTCCGGCCGGCGGGTCTTCATCGTGGGTGTATATTTTTATTTCAGGCGCGGCGGCCAGCATGGCCATGATATTGCCCGGTATTTCGGGAAGTTACATCCTGGTGATCCTGGGTAGTTACCTTCTCATCCTCGAAGCGGTACATCGCCTTCAATGGGGACGCCTCCTCGTATTTACGGCGGGCGTGGCGGTGGGACTGGTAATGTTTTCGGGTTTTCTCAAATGGTTGTTCGAAAAATACCGGGATTATACCCTCGCATTGATGAGCGGATTTTTACTCGGTTCCCTCCGCCAGCTGTGGCCTTGGAAAATCACCGAATACCTGACGACCAACGGCAAACAAATACCCGTACGCATCCGCTACGTATGGCCGGACGCATATCCGGGCGATCCCCATACGGGATGGGCGATTGCCATGTTTTTGACGGGAATTCTAGTCATTATCCTATTTGAAAAAATGCGTCGCCGCCATGGGTGAGCTCTACGGGTTGGTAGGCAAACAAATCGATTATTCGCGATCGCCCGAACTTTTCGGGGAATTTTTCCGCCTCTCGGGCACGGATGCCCGGTACGAATTGTTCGATTTGCAAGACATAAGCGAACTGACACGCATCCTCACTCTCCCCGATCTCAAAGGTTTTAACGTCACCATCCCCTACAAACGGGCGGTCATTCCTTTTTTGGACCGGTTGGACGAGAGCGCACGCGCCTTGGGAGTGGTCAATACCGTCAAAATCGAAAAGGACGGTACCCGCACGGGTTACAATACCGACATCCACGGCTTCATGCACCTGTGGAAACTGGTGGTTCCGACCGGCACGGGCCCGGCCTTGATCTTGGGCAACGGCGCCACCGCCCGCACCGTTCGCCATGTATTGGACAACCTCGGCATCGCTCACCGCACCGTGAGCCGACATCCCGCTCCGGGCATGCTCTCTTATGATGAACTCACGCCCGAAATCCTTCGACAATATCCGGTAATCGTCCATACCACCCCTTTGGGGAACGCCAACCACCCCGGACAAAAACCCGCCCTACCCTACGAAGGATTGGATGCGGGCCATTATCTGATCGATTTGAATTATGCACCGCCCGTGACTCCGTTTCTGGAAGAAGGCCTCCGACGGGGAGCCGTGGCGGCGAACGGATGGGCCATGCTCAAAGCCCAGGCCCGGCGGGCATTCGAAATTTGGACCGGTCGGAAGTAACAATTAAAAAAGGAGCCGCCTTCCCGGCGACTCCCCCAAACGCGGTCCACGGGAAGATTAGTCTTCGTCTTCTTCCCAAAGTTTAAAGGTATATACCGCTCCGATTTCGGGAAGGATAAAATCCAATCCCGCCCGCTCGAAGGCGGCTTTTACTTTTTCATGGTCGATTTTAATCAGGTCGAAAGTATCGAAATGATAGCCCATGACCAGATCCACTTCCAAATAGTCGGCGGCGATGATGGCGCTCTCGTAGCCCATGGTGAAATTATCTCCGATGGGAAGGACCGCCAAATCGAGCTCCGTCATTTCGGGAATCACTTCCATATCCACGGTCAAGGCGGTGTCGCCGGCAATGTAAATGTTGCCTTCGGGTGTTTCGAGCACGAATCCGCCCGGCTGACCTCCGTACCGACCGTCGGGGAAGGAACTGGTATGCACGGCGTTCACATAAGTGAGGCGTCCGAAGTCGAACATCCAACTACCGCCGTGGTTCATGGGATGGTATTTGTAGCCTTTGCTTCCGTAATAGGAGGCTATTTCGAAATTGGACACGATCACGGCGCCGGGGTTGTTGTCCGCGATGCGTTCCACGTCCAGGATGTGGTCCTGATGGGCATGGGTGATCAGAATATAATCGGCCGGTATGGCGTCCACGTCGATTTTTCCCTGTGCCAGGGGGTTGCCCGTGATGAAAGGATCCACCACGATGCGCGAATTGCCCGTTTCGATGAGTAAGGATGCATGACCTAAGTAAGTGATTTTCATAATGCCGGTTTTTGTTGCATCAATATACGGATTTTCCGCTCCTTATCCAAATAGATGCGTGAGGATTGAGATAGAAATTATGGTTTCCATTAGTGTAAGACCCGTTTGGCTCATCCGGACGGGTTGGAACACCCCTTACTTGTCATCTTCTTTCTGTTTTTCGGATGTTTGTGGCTGTCATTCCGAACGCATGTGAGGAATCTCAAAGAAAAAGCTTTTAGCCGTTAGCCCTTCGCCATTAGCTTACTACCGTTTTTATTATAGTA